>JAGOKF010000001.1 GCA_017994695.1 Myxococcota bacterium
GTCCAAAGACCCGCCCCGATGAAGAGGGGATTGCGACTTCCCCCCCCCTTCGTTCCGTCCGGCCCATCCGGAGGCCAAAGACCCGCCCCGATTAAGAGGGGATTGCGACGCTCCCGGACGGCCTCACGGAACACGCGGCGGATGATGTCCAAAGACCCGCCCCGATGAAGAGGGGATTGCGACGTCCGTCCTCGGTCGATGCGAACGGGAGCAGAGAGAGTCCAAAGACCCGCCCCGATGAAGAGGGGATTGCGACCCAAAACCTGACCCCCCGGAGGTCCGAACCAGTGAAATGTCCAAAGACCCGCCCCGATGAAGAGGGGATTGCGACAGGACCAGGTTCGGGGAGGACCAGTAGTGGCGCGGAGTCCAAAGACCCGCCCCGATGAAGAGGGGATTGCGACATGGTATCGCAGAACAGACGCATCATCACCCGGCCGTGTCCGAAGACCCGCCCCGATGAAGAGGGGATTGCGACGCAAATGGTCATACGATCTAGAACACAGCCAGACTGCCTGGAGGAAACCTCGCGGGTGAAGACCAGCACGACGGGCACAGAGGCAGGACGCCGCCGGAAGCCCCATGCATCGTCATGGTGTTTGCTGCTGGAAAACGTGCTAGGCTTCCCTTGAACGAACAGCAGCGAGGCGGCGATGCACCTGGTGACCCTCGAGGCACTGGCGGATCCTGCAAGACTGCGGAGGGCGTTCGATGAGGTGAACATCCGGAAGGGCTCCGCCGGAACGGACGGAGTCACCGTGCACCAGTTCGGCGCCGACCTGGAGCGCCAGATCGCCCGTCTCGCAGAGGAACTCGCTTCCGAAACCTACCGGGCTCTTCCGGTGCTTCGTGTGAACGTGCAGGAACATGGAAAGACACGTCCTCTTGCAGTGCCGACGGTGCGGGACAGGGTCGTGCAAAGGGCCCTGGCCGAACTGCTCCAACCGGTCCTGGAACCGCACCTTTCGGATGCAGCCTACGCCTTCCGTCCCGGCAGGGGAGCCCTGGCGGCGGTCCAGGCCGCGAAGAAGGCCCTCGAAGAGGGACGCCGGACCGTCGTGGTCGGGGACATCCAGCGCTTCTTCGAACGCATTGACCACGGACTGTTGCTGACCGCACTGGGCTCCTTTGTCCGGGATCACCGCCTGCTTCGACTGGTCCAGGACATGGTCCGCGCCCAGGTGCTGGACCACATGGTCCTGCAGGACAACCTGCTGACCGTACACCAGGGATCGCCGCTCTCGCCGCTGTTGTCCAACCTCTATCTGGTCCCGTTCGACCGTTCGGTCCTGGAGGCCGGGTACCAGTTGATCCGTTACTGTGACGACTTCGCCGCCCCGTGCCGGGACCCGGCAGAGGCCCTCCGGTTGCTGGAACGGTGCCGCCAGCGCCTGTCCGAACTTCGCCTGGCCCTCCATCCATCCAAGACCCGGATCGCCATGCCCGGGGAACCCTTCGTGTTCCTGGGATTCCGATTCCTGGAACAGGAGGTCGGACCGTCGAGGGAGGCCGTAGAAAGCCTGGAGGGCCGGCTCGCCGAGGCGGCTGGTCGAGGTGCGGGACGCGCCGAACTGGGCGACATCCTGCGCGGGTGGTTCCAGTATTTCGGCTCGGTCCCGGCAGAACTCTCCAGGACACCGGAAGGCAGGCTCGCCTGCGAGGGAGCCGGCCTGGCGGCCCCAACCGGCGAAGGGCAGCAGGATCCGACGACGCCGGGAACGGATGAGAGACCGCGACGCGATCCGATCGACCTGCGTCTGGACATGGGCGGAATGCTGCGCATGCTGGAGATCTTTGCGGGTCGCGAGGACCGGTACGCCGAGGAACGCCTGGACTCCCGGGGACAACGGCGCTTCCTGGCAGTGGAACGCCCGCTGCAGCCGGAGGACCTGCAAGATCACCTGGAGGGCCGACGCACCCTGGGGATCTTCCCTGTCCGAAGCAACGGCACCGTGCGGATTCTGGCCTTCAACCTCAACGTGCGGAAATCGGACCTGGACGAGGACCCGGCCTCCCGGGAGGCTGCCCTGTGCGAGGTGCACTCCTTCGCCATCGCCCTCCTCAAGTCGATCCGCGTCCTGGGCATCGATGCCCTGCTGGAGGATTCCGGAAGCAAGGGAAGGCACGTCTGGGTGTTCTTCCAGGAAGCCGTATTGTCCGCCGATGCCCGAAGGCTGGCCCTCCGGATCCTGGAGGCGGCCGGACCCGTGCCACAGGGAATCGTGCTGGAACACTTCCCGGACCGGGACCGCTGGAAACCGGACCAGTGCGGGCCCGCGCTGAAGTTGCCGCTGGGGCTGCACGGGCGCACGGGGCGACGGTGCTGGCTCCTGGCAGAGGACGGACGTCCCGTACCGGATCCACCGGGCGCCCTGGCAGCAGTCCGCCTCGTGACCCGTTCGGTTCTGGAGTCGCTGGCACCCGTGCAGGTTGAGGGAAACTCGGAATCCGGGACGGAGACCCGTCCGGAACACGACGCGGGGCGGCACAGGGGCGATCCGGCCTGGAGCGATGCCGACGCGGCACCCCTGACCGGGTTTCCGGCAGCCCGTCGGGTCCTGGCGGCATGCGCCATCGTCCGATACCTCTACCGCAAGGCTCGAGCCACGGCCTGGCTCTCCCACGGCGAGCGCCTCGTCCTGCTGCACTCGCTGGGTCATGTCGGCACCGAGGCAGCGTCGGTCATCCACCGGATCATGTCCTTCACCCGGAACTACGACCGGCGAACGACCCAGCGATGGTTCGATTCCCGGAAGGACCACCCCATTTCCTGCGTGCGGATCCGGGAAACCTTCTCGGGGCTCAGCGCGGGCCTGTCCTGCGACTGTCGCCTTCCCGTTCCCCGGGGGGGCTATCCCTCCCCCGTGCTCCACGCCGTGGCGGCCGGGGAGGTGGAGGTCTTCCGGCAGGCGGCCACGGAGCGGGAGCAGAAGCGCCTGGCCAGGCATCCCGTCGAGCGTGCGGAGGCCGAGCGGATCGTGGCCCGACTGGCGGACCTGCGCCGACAACAACGGGGAATCGACAAGGCCATCGGCGAGTTGCAGGCGACTCTTTCCCTCTTGATGGATGCTGCGGGCGGGGACCGGCTGGAACTGTCCACCGGGACCCTGGTGCGGGAGTCCCGGGAGACCGGTCCGGTGTTTCGCATCGAGTTGTAGCGAATCGTTCAGTCCGGTCGCGAATACCGCCGGAAGCGAACGAACCGGAATCGGACGACCCGGGATCCGTCCTTGTCCGTCTGGACGTCCCGCCGGGAGGTGGCCGCCACGCAGGTGATTCCCCTGCGCTCCAGGCGCTCCACGAGCAGGTGGGTCAACGTGAATTCCCCCTGGACCATCGCATGCGTGGTATCGGCGGGGATCCGTTCCAGAACACTGTCCGCCAGCCGGATCAGACCCTGCTCGTCGAGGTCCGGCGGCACTTCGGGGAAGGGAATGTCCACCACCCGGGGAGCCATGGTCGCCGCCGCGGCACGCTGTCCTTCGTCCCAGAGGTCCGAGGGGTGGTTGCTCAGATTGAGGAAGATGGACGACTCCCGATCCCGCTTCCCGACGGGCGGCGGTTGTCCCGCGGTGGCCTGGAGGTGCTCCACCTCCCTGCCAATTTCCTTGATCAGCCTGTCAGCGACTCGGGGAGAATCGTTCATGCCTCCGTGATCGATGTCGTTGCGCAGCATGGCGAGCGTTTCAAAACCCTTCATATTGCGGTAGCAGTCCCCCTCCGCAGCCATGCGGGCCTTCCGGGAGAAACCCCGGCCCGGCGTGGCGGCCTCGGGCGACGCGTACCTCGTGACCCATGCCTCCCGGACCGTGGTGGCGGCCTCCGAGTAGCGCTGCATGTCCAGATACAGTCTGGCGAGCGCCGCCAGGGCGGCGTCCCCCTCGGGCCCTTTCAGGCTGTCGGTCCGAGCCAGCGGGGCCGCGAATCTTCGGATCCGGTCCAGCACGTCGGCCAGGGGCGGAAGATACCGACGGACCTCCTCCTCGGACTCATCCAGCGCGCTCATCAGATTCCTGCTCGCGGAGACCTCCTCTTCCCTTCCCAGGAGCAGATCGCCGGTGCGGACCGTGACCAGGGCTTCCCCGAAGTTCTTCAAGGCCTCCGCCAGCCGATCCAGGACGGGCTTCGGGCCCTGTTGTCCCTGGAGGGCCCATTGCTTGCGGAGATCCCTTCCCAGCCGACGGGCGGGCTCCGCCACGCCTGAAACCCGGCCCGTCTTCAGGAACAGCGACAGCGCCTGAGCCCAATCCACCAGTTCCGTGAAGGCGGTCAGTTCCCAGACGTCGGTGGGTTGATCCTTCACCAGGTTCCCGGCATAGAAGACCCGCACCTCGGGACGGCGGTCGTCCACCGCCCGAACGAAGGACAGTGCGGCCGCCGCGAAGAACGGCTGGGAACGGAAGCCGTTGGTGATGTCCAGGACCAGCAGGGTGTCCTCGGGAACCCGGAACTCCTGTCGCAGCGTGTCGAACTGCTGCCACAGTTCCCCAGGGTTCTCTCCGTTGGGGATTGCTCTGCGCTTGAGCGACAGACCGGTCAGATGCCGGATTTCCGCGGTCAAGGGACCTTCGTGCCTGGTCCAGGCCTCGTCGGTGCAGATGATCACGACCTCGTCCGGCGGGATGCCCTCCTGTTGCAGCATCCGGCAGAGAGCCGCGGTGGCGTAGCAGGAGGTGTGACTCCCCTCGCCCCGACCCCACTGGTATCGGGTTGTTTCGTATTGCGTCCTGCCCAGGAATGCCGCCAAACGGGTCCTCTTTCCTGCCGAATCCATCGAAGACTCCCTGTACTCCGGGGCTCAGGCCCCGTCCACCACCTTCAGGCGCCCCAGTCCGATAGAGGTCTTCTTGCCGACCCCCAGAATCTCCGCCGCCGCGAGCAGGGATCCGAACCGGGAGAGCGGTGGACCTTCGAAATCGATCTCGCCGACCCAGCCGTCCAGCGGAATGCGACGGTGCCCCTGGCGGGCCGAGGAGGTCGTTGCTCCGCTCTCCCGGGCGAGCCGGTTGCGGGAGGAGACGACCTCCCCAGCCGCCCGCACCAGGTCCCGGAAATCCAGTTCCAGCGCTTGAGCGCAATGAAAGTAGGCCAGGGAGGAGACCTGACCCAGCAGCGATTTCGCGATCCGCAGGAAGGTCACCTCCTCCGCCGTTCGCGGTTCCGGATGGCCCAGTTGCAGGGGCGTGAGGAACCGGATCGTGACGGTCCGCTCGATCTGCAGCGGCCGGGCTGGAAGACGGAGCAGCGGCGGCGTTTTCCCGGTGTCTCGTCCCGCGACCACGAGCGGGACCTCCCCCTCATCCCCATTCGCCGTGGCATTCAGGAGACGGACCGGCAGTTCGGTCGGCCCGAGGACCAGATGCTCCATCGCTGCCCGCAGAAAGGGCCACAACGCCACCGCACGCCCCACCAGGATCACGCGAACGGAGGCCCGTTCCCGATCCTCCGGAGGCACGATCCGGATGGCGGACGGGATCTCGGTTTCCGAACGGCGACGATCGGACCAGGGAGGAACCCGTGGGTCGAACAGCACACCGAAGGGACAACCGAACACCGCGGCGCAATCGCCGCATTCCTCGCGTTCCGGATGGAGGCACCAGACGCGGCGGCGAAAGGCGGTCTTCAGGGCGCCCCGCACGACCGCAGGTGCGGCAACCATGGGCCTGCCAGATCCCTGCGCCGCCAGCGAGCAGTGGATGTCGGAATGAAAAAGCGAAGAACGGTTTGATCCGACATCCTTGGAATCATCAGCCATGGAAATTGCCATATCCCGCCCTCGTCTTGGCTCCGACACCATGGACGGTCAAGGCCCGCTGCAACAGTTGCATGGCAAGCCCAGCGAGATCCTTGTCGGATGCCTCGACGGCAAAGAAGAAACGCCCCCGAACCGCAACGAAGGAAACCGGGGTCGGGTCATCCCAGTCGGCCGCGGGTCGGTCATCGCGACTTCCGTATGCCAGGTGATGCGGGGTCATCACATCCCTCACAAAGGGAGTGGGACAGGAACTCGTGGGAACCCACCAGGCATCGTGAAAGACCACCATGCCGGCAGCCTCCGTCGTTCCGAAAAGGGCTTCCTGCATGTCCTTCAGGGGACCATCGTCGTGCCCGGCGGCAACGGCTTTTTCCCGGAGGGACTGCGCGAGGGAGGCCACGACTCCCTTCAGGCTGGATCCGGGAATCAGGGGCATCCCGTAGGTGTGGTGAAGCCGCAACCCCCACTCGAACACGCCCCGGTCTCCCAGGCCCGTGACCAGGCGGCCAAGGACGTCCATTTCGAGGGTGGCCGCAGCCATTCCATCGCCACCGGCACCTCCCTCGGGAAAGCAGGCCTTCCAACGGCCCAGCCATTGGCGGTAGGCCGGGTTGGGCCCAAGATCACACAGTCTTTGCACCAGCACCTCCCGGGCTGCCGGGGTCTCGAACCAGTCGGCATAGTCCTTCCGAATCTTGAAGAGCAGTCCCGGATGCAGGTCCATGGGTCCTCCTTCCTCAGGCGGGATCGGTCCACCGAGCCTCGGCCAGGCGCTTGAACCACAGCGCCGCCATGGCCGCCAACTCAGTGAGTTCCCTGTATTCCCGGACCGGCGAAGACAGGCAGCGCGAGAGCAGCGCCTCGACGGCCGAGGAACGGGCATCGGGCCGCACTCCGGTGCGCTCCTGCATGGATGGGTCGGCAAGCACTCTGGCCAGGCAGCGCAGATATGCCCCATGGCATTCCAGGTCCTGGTCTTCCCGACCCCCGGCCGCCAGGCCTCTGAGTCCGCCCTTGCCGGCAAAGAACGTCACCGCCAGCGTCAGGCCGTTCTGCCGCATGCAGCGCGGGAAGTCCTGGCTGCGATTCCGGAAGTTCTTGCGGAATTCCGGCAACTGGCCCTGTCTCGTCCTCTCCCACTCCAGGATCCCTTGCCAGACCGACTCGGCCACTCGGGCCTCGATGGAGCGAGGCATGATTCAACCTCCCCGGACCCGGGCCAGGCGCACCCGGCCGTGTCCCGTGGTCTCCTTGCCGCCGAAGGAATGCACGATGTGCGTTCGGTCCCTCCAGAGGAGATCCAGGCATCCCTGGCCGTCCAGGGCCTCGGCCTTGGGCCTCCGACTGCCGAACGAGTGAATGGCCCCGACCAGCACCGACTCGGCCGGCAGGTACTCCTCGTTCCACAGGGCACCCTGCTGGACCGTCCGGGTCCCCGGGTCGATGCGCACGCGGGCCACGACCTCGGTGGCATGTTCGGCGAAATACCGGAAGGTGTCGTCGGGCAACAGGCAGAGGCGACGGGTCAGGTAGTCGTCCTCCCCCTCCGCCAACAGGTTCCGGGCGAGGAATGCTCCGACGACCTCCAGCCGTTCATCGACCTGGAGGTTCGTCTCCATGTCCTCCAGGTCCAGGCGCGGACTCGCGGCGACGAACAGGAGGCTCCCAGGTGCCACACGCGCTGCGGCGTCGTCCGGCATGGCCGCGCTGTCGCGGACGAGTTCCGCAAGGGCACCCCGGAACCTTTCGTCCCCGAATCCGACCTCCTGCGCCAGTCTCAGCAGCCGGCGCAACGCGATGGGACTGGTGGTCAATGCAAAGACGGCCCGGGACGCCCGGACCGGCAGGATCAGCAACCGGGCATCGGAGGTGGCCAGGGCCCCGGCGAAGGTATCGCGATCCCCATCCTCTTCGGCACCCCGTTTCCGGAAGCCGAACAAGGTGTCCTCATCGCCGGTCGAACCCCGGGCCGCGACCCATGACCGCAAGGCCCCCTTGACCGAGGATCCCGGAATGTAGGGATAGCCGGTGCTGCGCTCGCGCACCAGCGGAAGGTCCACGATGTCCACCGAACTCCCCGACCCGACATGCAGCGGCGAGAGGGCGTGGACGAAGAACAGGTCCGTCGCGGTCATGACATTCCTCCTGTCGAGGTCCCCCAAATGGCGTCCCATGCCCGATCCATGGCCTGGGCGTCCCCGTAGCCGCCCACCGCGATCAGGCCGTACCCCTGCAAGCGATCTTCCGGCCGGGAAGAGAGGTTCGTGAACCAGAGGGCCCGGGCGGCGTCCACGGCGGCCCTGGGCGAATCGTAGCGGACCACGAAGACCGAACCCGGGGGCACGGCCCTGCGAGCAGCCCGAGGCGCCGCGCGGCCCCCTTCCAGCAGACGGCTTCCCGACACCGCTTGAAACCCAGGGACGAGGGCGGCCCTCACCTGCCCTCCGTGAAGCAGGGACGGCTCCGGAAGAAAGCCCTCGGAGAACAGGGCAGGAGTCAGGACCAGCAGTCGCAGGTATCCCCCCGAATCCACGATGGATGAAGCCACCTGGTCCGGAAGGCCGCCTGGACGGGCCTCGGGAACCGCCCCGGGCATCGCGATCATGCGGGCAAGACCCTGCTGGCCCCCCAGGGTCAAGGACATCGGAGCCTCATCCTCGGCCAGGGAATCCGAAGCGATCCACCAGGCCGTCTCGGGCCGCTCGGCGATCTCGAGGTGCTCCGTCACGAACAGCCCACCGCTCCTGGCCGCTCTTTCCTTCGTCAGCACGACGTGGACCTGCTCGGAGGTCAGGAACAGTTCCCGTCGGTCCTCGACCAGGGAGCCAAGGGCCACGGCAAGGTCATCCCAATTTCCGGCCGCCCAGTCCAGGAAGGCGTTCCAGGGCATCCAGCGGGGTGGTCGTCCGATGGGTTTGGCCATCGGAGACTGGTCCAGGGACATGGGCACGAGGACCGGACCGGCATCGCTCAGTCCCATCCACCCATCCCCGGGACCGGGCGCCACCGGACGCAGAAGCCGCAGGAAGGCATCGTTCGGCTCCGGGACTTCGAAGAGTTCCAGATCTTGCGGCAGAGGGACCCAGATCTCGGGCCGATCGCCCGCGTTTCGCGTGGCCGGTAGCGGCCCCCGCAGGTCCAGGGTGCCCAGGTTGTTTCGTCCACCGACGCGCTCCTCCACGACGGCGTCGAATCCGTCCACGAGGTCCTTCAGACGCCCCAGGCGATGAGCCAGGGCCGCGCGGATCGCCCCTCGGAGGGTCTGGGGCCACGGGGCCTGGAGGCTCCGGGCCGTGCCACCCTCGCCCGGCGAACGTCCGTCCCCGAACTGCAAGGCCTGAAGGGGCTCAATCAGGAAATCCGCCATCTGTCGTCACCCCCCTGCCGGCGGTCTGGGCCGGTGCTGGTGCAGGAACCTGCCGGCCAGGAGCAGGCCGATCAGGGCCTCGATCCCGTCCGCATCCCCGTGAACCTGCTGAACCCACGAAATCAAGGATTCCAATCGTGCCTCCGCCTGCCCGTCGTCCCCGCGCTTCCGGGCAAGGATCCGACGAGCGACGTCCCAGCGGGCCTCGGCCGGGACCCCGTTCAGCCCGACCCGCAGGTCGTAGGCCGCCTTTTCCGCCAACTGTCCCGCATCGTACAGTCCCGCTGCCTCCCCCAGAGCCCAGGCCAGGTTCCCCGTTGCGGCGGGATCCGGAGCCGCGGGGCCGCAGACGGTGAGGAAATCGCCGCTCCGCTTCCGGATCCGCAGGGCCAGGGCCCCCCGACGAGCCAGGGACTCGGACCGGGTCCTGCGCCACTTCTTGGCCTCCCGCTCGGCGGTCGCGGCCCATTCCCGCACCCGGTCGAAGGGGGTCAGCATGTGGGCCACGGCGATTCCCGCGGACAGGCTGCATCCCGGAACCTGTTGCGCAAAGAGTTCGGACAGGTCGGTCGCGGCGTGGACGGCAGTGGCCAACGGGAAGGCCGCCAGCACGTCGTCCCCGCCGCAGTAGATGGGCTCCCCGAGGTGTCCGGCAGCATCGTCGCGGATCCGGCCGCGGGCCGTCACGGCGAAGGACTGGAGCGATCGCGAAAGCGCCCGGTGCGCCTCCGGGTCGTTCCTTCCCGAGATCGCGGCGCCGATCCCGTCCCCGTCGGCCAGCACCAGGGCGTAGTAGGGCGTCGAACGGAACCCCGACCCTTTCAGCAGGGCCCGCAGTTCCCGGATCTCCTGTTCTCCCAGCCCGGCATCCTTGGCCTCGATCTCCAGGCGGTCCGGAAAGTACCAGGCCGCATCGATCCGGCTCACCCCGAACAGCCGGCAGGCAGCCTCCTCGAATTCCCGCAATGCATCGAACCGTTCTTTGGGCCACACCCGCCTGCCGGCTCGGATCGTGATGTCGTTGATGCTCGCGAAACGCTCCCGGTACCTGTCCAGGCGTTTCACCGCTCCCAGGGCATCGAGGCGCTCTTCGCCCTTGAGCAGCAGTCTCCGGCGCAGTCGGACCAGAGAGGCGGATGCCGAGCGGTCCAGCACGTCCTCCCGGCCGGCGTCCAGCCAGGACTTGGGTCGTCCGTCGGGAGATCCGGGTCGCCCGTCCCGGGCCAGGAAATCCCGGGTCCGTTTCCGACCGTCCAGCAGGCGCTCGGCGGCATCGCGGGCCTCCGCATAGGTCTCCCTGGTGGCCCAGGCGGCGTAGAACTGGCACCAGTCCTCCAGTCGGGCCTGATCCTGGAAGACCGGCAGGTCCAGGCAGTTCCGGAATTCCCCGATCACCTCCTGGACGTGATCGGACCAGCGGTCGCCGAGGGCCTTCCGGGCGGCCAGCACGGCGGCCCGGGCCTGCTCGGGGCCGCCCGGACAGTAGGCAAGCACCTTGTTCGGCGATCCCTCGTCATCGACATCGGCCGGGAAGATCAGGGTCGCCCCGGCCTCCTGTGCCCCCCGGGCCGCGGCCCCCGCCAGATCCGACAGGATCCGGGACCCGGCCAGGAGGTCCGACAGGCGCCGAGCCGACGCGATGAAGGGCTGGACCGGTCCCACGTGGATCACGAGCACGGTCGTCATAGGCGAATCCTCCCGGTATCCATGCCCGCGATGCGCCTGAGCAGCGCCCAGGGGGCGGGACCACCGCCCGACTCCCGCAACGGCTGCACCTGGGGACCAAAGGCCTTGTCTCCTGCCAGGGGCTCCGCTTCCCGTGGAACCGGAATGGTGCGATGGCCATGCTGCACCTCCAGTCCCTCGGGCGGCTCGATCGGCGTGTTGAGCATCAGGCCGACCAGGGCATACCGATCGGTCCCCTCGAGCCGGTACGGGCGCAGGATCAGAGGCGATGCCATGCGCTGGAGCCCTCCGGCGGGGGTCAGCGTGATCTGCCCGTCGGGATCGTCCCGTGTCTGGAACCGGAACACGATGGGCAGGCCGAAGGCCGCCCGGGGAAAGAAGACCGGCAGACGCGGTTCGTGATTGGTAGACCACCGCTTCAGGATCCGGCGCAGCGCATCGGCCTCGGGCCACCGGCTCCGGCCCGGGCGATTTCCTTGCCTGGGGTTCCTGGCGAAGCCGACGCCCTGACGGAAGCGCTGCATGACCTGGCCGACGGCGTCGGCGATGCGCTCGGGCATTTCGAGGACCGGCCCCGGCTCATCCTTGACGTTTCTCTGCCTTGGACCGGGCGCGAGATCCGCTACCGCCACGAAGGCCCCTTTGAGGACCGGCACGTCCCCTGCGTGTTCCGACGTCCCGCAGACGAATGTCCCCGAGGTCGCTTCGATGGCCCGAAGCAGTTCGGCCGCGCTTCGGCAACGGGGGGCGATGGCCTGGGCATGGGGTCCTTCGACCCTCTCCAGAACGACCGCCCCGGCACCCCGGCGCGTCCGTGCCCCGATCCCCCCGAAACATCCCCAGGCCCACAGCGCCCCGGCCACCTGCTTCACGAGGTCTTCCCGGAAGGCATCGTCCAGTTCCCGCCCCGCGAAGGAAGGCAATCTGGCCAGGTTCGACCGCACCTGAGTCAGGTCCAGGTCGACCCGGACTCGCGCCGAGGACCCGAACCAGCAGGACTGGGCCGGACGGGCGCCGGGCCCCCGGATTTCCCGGGCAGGAAAGTAGAGATAGCCCAGGCCGCTGCCGATGGGGGCCCGGCGATCCGTCATCGGACGCACCTGGACGGAACCTTCCACCTCCTCGACCACGATCCGGACCGCCGAGGCCATCGGCTCGTTGGTCCTCCCGTGCGAGGCGTCCCAGGCCACCGAGGCCATGCCCCACAACAGCGCCTCGGCCTCCCGGAGGGGGCGATAGTCGATCCTCTGTCCCGGTGGCCGTGGGGCGAGATCGAACCGGGCGGCCTGGGTGGCCCGCCACCAGAACCGCAGTTGCCCCCGGATCGAGGGAACCCGGAAGGGGCGGTCCTCCTCGACCCTGGCCGGCACGACGCCCCCGCCGAAGACCGGGGTCAGCAGGCCCACCCGGAAGGTCCAGCAGGGGATCGCCGAGGCCGGCCCCGTGGTTGGCTGCAGCATGTCCTTCCACTTAGGAATCGCTTCACTCGTCCGGGGGTTCACGGGTCTGGGCACGTCGTCCTCCCTGCTTCACGTGCTGCCGCAGATGACACGGCACCAGTGCGGCGTTTCCAAGGGTCCTGTGGCGGAGCGGAGCCGATTCTGCCGGACCGCCTTCGAAAAGTCAACCGGGCCCCGCAGCCGGAACCTTCATCCGAGCAGGCGATCCACCGTGGCCCGGGCCTTGGCCTTGACACCGTCGTCGATGTAGGCCGCCACGGTCCCGATGGCCGCCGCCAGGACGCCGGCGTCGTCGGTGTACCCCGCGACGGGAATGACATCCGGGATGGCGTCCACGGGGCTGATGAAGTAGGCCAGGGCCCCCACGATGACGGCCTTGGCCCAGGCCGGCGTCTCCGGGCGCTGCATCGCGTAGTAGAGCAGCAGCGCCGGGTAGAGCACCGCCCTTCCGGCCGCGGCGGCGAACCGGGTCACCTTGTCCCAGAACGAACTGTCCGAGTACTCATGGGAACCATCACCAGCGCGACTCATGCGTTCCTCCATTCCAAGGCCTCCGGGAAGAATACGCCGCCCCTGGGACATTCTGAGCCCCATCGCCGGGCAGCGACCCGATCCTCCACATCTCCCGGAGGATCCGGTCCCACGAAGCGCCCATTCCCTCGCGATCTCCCGGGCCCGACGCTCGATGCGCCACAGGTGTCCGGCGATGTCCGGCGGCCCCGGTCCGGTCAGGCGACTCCGGATGCCAGGTATCGATGATCCGGCAGACCTGCCCGCTCGGGGCCGGCGTCGGGAATTTGCGGATGGGAGTATCTTCTGGAGGCTGCCAAACCTTGCCTCGCTTCCACCTGGGATTGACGCCTGGCAACATCTGGTGTTACACACCGCAACGAGCCTCGCTCTGGAGAAACGGCAAGGGCATGCACCACTTGTTTCCAAGGCCTCGTCGCGCTCTGTGGACATTGCTGGTGGCATGCCTTGCGGTGAAAGGCCCTGCGGCCGCCGCCGAGGGGCCACTGGCCCGACTGGCGGCACGGCTGGAGGTGGACAGGCAGCGGGCGGACCACGTGCTGGTCGTGGACATGTCCGGGTCCATGCAGTGGGAGGCGAGACCGGGATCTCGCCGGAAGGCGTCCCCGGGGGCACGGCGCATGGACGTGCTGCTGGAAGCCTTGCCGGCCCTGCTGGAAGGCATCGCTCCGGGAGACCACGTCGTGGTGGTCGGCTTTCACGAAACGCTGGTCGAGGATCCCGCCCTCGTTGTGGACCGATGGGATGGTGAGGAATCCCTTCGGCACCTGCTGTCGGCCCTCCGGTCCCGCATCCGCTTCGGGCCGGCCACGGATCTCGGTCTGGCCTTGGAAGCGGCGATGAAGCATGTCGCACGCCCGGACGGGAATCCCATTCAGTTCGTCTATTTCCTGACCGACGGCGAGCATGATGCTCCGCATGGTTCCCCCTATCGAGATCCGGATTCTCCGGCCTGGAGCCGATCTGCCTCGATCTGGGAAGGGCTCTTCCGTTCCGAGGACCGCTTGTTGGGGGTCTATCTTTTTGGACTGTTCGATGTCCGGGACTCGGGACCCTTGGCTCGCGTTCTTCCTCGCCTGAATTTTCTCACATTCCGGAGCGGGGCTGACTTCCGTTCCTACCTGGCCACCCTCACGGGCGACGCCCTGCGCCATCGGGTTGCGATGGCATCCCGGCGGGAGGCCGCGAAAGCCGACTGGACCGCCTCGATCTCCGAGGAACCCGTTCCGCTGGCTGGAGACGGAACGGCCGAGGTGGAGTTGGCGCTGGAGGTCACGATTCCCCACCTGGACTTCTCGGGACGCCTGGAGGTCGCGGAGGCCTCGGCCGTGTTCCCGGAAGGAGGCGAGATCCGAATCCCCGCGACCGCATGGGACTTCACCGACGGCTTCGGAAAGACCCGGACCCTCACCGTCGCCGTGAGGGGACCTGCCCGGACCACCGACTGGTGGTCATTCGGGCGTTGCCATGAGACGACGCTGAACCTGGACCTTTCCTGGTCGGCCCTCGGGTGGGAGCCACGCGGGGACTTCGAATCAACCGGATTGGCCGATGTGCGTCCGTTTCACCTGACTGGACGGAAGGCCTCGGCGACGATCCGGCACTGCACCCGGGGACTGCTGTGGGTTCCGATCCTGATCGCTGCGCTGCTGTTGTCATCGGGAGTCCTGCTGTTCCTGCGCTACCGTCCCAGGACGCTGAATGTCTCGGTTTCCGGTGGGCCCCGGTACCGCGGCACGGCCCGGAAGGTGACCGTGGGATCCGCCCCGTCTTGCACCCTGGTGGTTCCCGGATTCCCGCCTCGGGCCTTCCAGATCCTCCGGGAGCGGGCGGGCCTGGGAAGTCGCTTTCGCCTGAAGGTGGAAGCCTCCGGCTGCAAGGTGAACGGACGACCGGTATCGCAAGGTCTGGAACTGGACGCAAGCCCCAGCCAGACCCTGGAGGCCGGAGACAAGGTGGTGCGCTTGAGCATCGAGATGTAGGGAGCAGATGATGATGGCCGACAACAGCACATGGGATACCGCATCTAGAGCCGGAGCCCTCGATCGAGACAGGGTGCCCACCCTTGTCATCGGACTGGGGGGGGCCGGGGGACAGATCGTGGCACGGGTCAAGCGGCTCGTCCGGCAGGTCTACGGGGATCGCCCCCAAATCTCGCGCCTGGTGAACTACCTGGTGGTGGATGCCGACAAGTTTGAGAACCTCGACGCCCTGACCCGAAGGGTGATTCTTCCCAGATCTCCGGAGGAGGGTGGCGAGTTCCTGTCCCTCGCGGGATTCAACCCCCGGCAGAGATACGACGCCTATCTGGGGCTTCCGGGAAAATCCGAGGATCTCAAAGCGTGGTTCCCGGAGGAGGACCGGGAACTTCTCCCGAACCAGCGCATCGACAACGGAGCGGCCCGGTGTCGTCCGCTGGGGCGATTCCTGCTGTACTCGAGCCCCATCGAGTCGGTGCTGTCCCGAAAGATCGCTGAAGCCTTCGAGCAGAGAGACACCAACGTCTACGTGGAGAACCGCCAGTTGCGTGTCCTTCTGTTCTGCAGCAGTTGCGGAGGGACCGGCAGCAGTTGTCTGGTGGACGTGTTGTTCATTCTGCACCGGCTGGTGCAGAGACAGCGGCACGTCGCACCCGTTGTAGATCTCTTCGCCCTGGGACCGGAGCCCTTCGTGAAAGCCAACACGGAGGTGTCGATCGCCCTGGAGCCCTATCTTCGAGCCAACAGTTTCGCCTTCTTCCGGGAGATCGACTTCCTGCTCAAGCATCCCGACCGTTTCAACGAGATCGCGATGGATGCCTTGTCGGCGGGTCGCAGCCAGGGGGGAGTGGAATCGCTGACCGGCCTGCCCCCCGATCAAAGACCTCCTCTGGACAATATCTACGTGTTCGACGGCAGCGTCCCGGCAGGCGTGGGCGATTTCCAGGACCTGAGCGCCCTCTACGACTATGTGGCTCGTGCATCCTTCTACGCGAAGTTCGTCCCTGAAGTGCGAGCACGCCTGGACAGTCTGGCGTCGAACGTTGAGCGGTTCAAGGGACTGGACAAACAGCGCGAGAGACGGAAGAGTTTTGCCGCCCTGGGTGTGGCCGAGGTCTGCACCGGCGACGACTTCACCCTGCGCTATCTCCAGTTGCGATCCGCTCGCGACGGCCTGCTCCGGGGCCTGGTGGGAGACAGTTATCCGGATTTCGACTCGGCCACCCGGGAAGTATGTTCCCGCCTGCAGGCCGACATCGATGCGGCATGTACGACACTGATCGAAGAGATTCGCAGGGCTGGCGACCAGGGCCTCGAACTGCTGATGAACCACGACCAGTTCCGGGTCAACGAAAAGGTGAAGTGGGATCTGGTCCGGAAGGCAGACGAGTCTTTGCGAGGGGCAGAACGAGACCTGATGAGGTCCGTGGACGCGGCCCTGATGGCCCAGGACACGCTGCTGCACCAGAAAGGCTCGGCCGTCCGAAGCGCCTTCCAGGCCCAGTTGGACGCGCTGTGCGCGACCCTCTGTGATGGACAGGGAGTGATCTTCCTGGAGCGAGTGCTGACCGAACTGAACAAGCGCCTGGAGCGGGACATCGAGGTCGAGGTCGGAGCCATGAACTCTTCCCAGGAAGCAGCGGATGGAATCCTGGAGGCGCTTCCCCAGGGGAAGGGGGATATCGGCAGCCTGGTGACCCATCTGATCGACCGCAAGGATGAACGATTGCTGTTCCAGTTCCTGGACGACCTGATCGCGTACCGCAAACATGCCGTGGCGGTCAACCTGCACCGATTGAAGGCGGAACTGCTGCGGAGACTGGCCGGAGACGTCGGGAGGGACGCAACTCCGATGGAGTACAACGAGGGGATTCGCCGCTACCAGGTCGGTGTGACGTCGGTACGCAGCCCGCTGGACAGCCGCATCGAGGAACTGGCTTCCCTGAGGCTGCACCTGACGAATCTGGCCGGGAGTTCCAGCCCTTACGAGGTCTTCCGAGAGGAGCGCCGCGTGGCCCAGACCTCCCCCACGATGCACATCTTGACGATGGAGAACCAGGAAAGCCTCGACCGGGAGTTCGCTGCGCTCTTTCCAGAATGGGCCCATCCGAACGATCGCGATCGCCAGAAGGCTCGGGCCGAGCGCAACAAGGAAATCCTCCGGACCATCGCAGGGGCGCTGGATCGGCCAGAGATCGGCCCCGTGGATTTGAAAGCGATGGGACAGGAGACCTGGACATACGCCATCGAAGAGTACGTGACCCGGTGCTTTCACGAGCAGAAACGGCCGTCCATCGCCGATCGAATGAGGGATTCTGGGGAGGCCGGAGAGTTCCAGAAGATGCTTTGGCGAAACAGTGAGCCTGGAGTACGGATCCAGTATGAGGCCATGGTCGACCGCGGGGACATCGATGAAATCGTCCGGTCCGTCTTCATTGGCAGCCCCGGCGCGACCCTGGATGCCTTCGCTCAGGAAGGTGGCTCCTCGGGAAACTCCTACACCTTCCCCTGCCCCGATGATCGTTGGGTCTATCTGCGGGCCCGTGCTGTTCTCCCGATTTGGGTGTTCTCATCGATCGAGGCCCAGTCGGTCTACTATCACACCCGCGAGGTTGGAAACCGCCCACACATCGACCACCGGTTCAACCGAGGCCTCCTGGAGGAATGGGACCCATCGAACCAGGGTTCGGTCCCGGATGCGACCGAGGTCTTCTTCTCGCTCTATGCTGTGAGCCTGTTGCTGGGACCAGACTGGAAGACCCTCATTCCAGAGGAGGACCATGACCGGCGGGATCAGTTGGTGAATGACTTCCGACGGGTTGCATGGTTCGATTCCATGACCTGCATGCGCCACAACCTTCCACCTCTATTCCTGTACCAGGTCTTGTCGGGTCCGCCGGAGGCGCAGGGCGTTTACGGAATTCCCTGGGAACTGGCATGGAGGGAAGGAAGGGGAGTCCTCCACGTTCAGGGGAGGGCCCCTCGACCTCTACGGATCCTGCCTCTGCCCATGAGCCGGCTGCAAGACAGGCAGCAGGTGCTGGACCAGTACCGGTCCCAGCAGGGTCTGTACCGGATTCACGCCCGCTTCCTGATCGAGATCCTCCACGGCCACCCGGCAGGGCGGACGCTGTTGGAGTTTGCAGCAGAGTCCCTGGAGAGATTCTGCCTGAAGCAACTGGAGACACTTCGTGGCACTCCGCTTTACGGAATCGCGAGAAACCTCTCTGCCGCGCTGCGCAGCACAGAACAGAGGCGCATCCTGGCAGACGAGGCCTTCTATGAAAAGGCATCGTTGGAACTTTCCAGGATCCAGAAGCGCCTTTCCAGTGATCTCGAATCCTTGTCAGGACCCGACTCGGCCCTGGAGGATTCTTCGGCGAGGAGCGCTCAGGTCTTCTGAACCTGAGGGGTGGGGAGAAACGTGAGCCTGAGGCCCAGTTATATCGTTTGGATGCGACCCCGTGGAGAGGGGGAAGCGATTGCGTGGCTCCCTCCTCCCGAGGTTGTTCTGCGCCGCTGGGCGAGGCAGGCGGACCCGACGGCTCCCTGGGTGCGCTTCGTCGTGCCAACCGAGGAGACCAAGGCCCGCCTGGGAAAAGACCTCCTGGCCTTGCTCCAGGATGCCCCTGCAACTCCCCGGAGGGAGGTTGGCGTTGCATGCCTGCTGGTCTTCGACGGAATCGAGGCCGGTCCGGGCTTCCTGGAGCGGTGCACACAGCAGGCGCAACAGTGGCTGGCCGCACTTCAGGACGTGTCCGCACGGGCAGGCACCGGAGTCTTTCAGAACCTCACCGTGGACTTGTGGATGCGCCTGCCGCTCCTCTCTGGAGCCCTGCCGAATCGCGGTCTGCAGGAACAGTGGCTGAGAGAGATGCGACAGGCGCTGATGGTGATACCTGGCAGCCTGGCCTCGGTTCGGCGGATCTGGTGGACGGCCGCGTCGAACGTCGATCCGGAAGGGCACCCGGAGGGACGGAACCTTGCCAGGGTCGAGGACTACGATGCGGTGCTGGCGGAGGGGATTGTGCTCTGGCTCCAGGCAGACCTGGAGCCGGAACTCGCCGTGGGACAGGCTCCGGTTGGTCCATCGAGCACGCCCCATGCCAGCCTCGGCTGCGCGCGGCTGGTCTTCGAGTCTCGGCGCCTCCGGGAGGAACGAAGTCAGCGATTTGCCCGGGAGTTCCTCCCGGGCGTGGCGGACGCTCACTCCGGAATGCGAAGAATCCCCGCCACCGATTCCGAGCGCTTTGTCTCGGAAGATCTCCCTCTGGCGGAGGGAATGCGGGGCCTGAAGGTCGAGACCACCCTGAACCTCCTTCGTCGGCCGAGCCTGCTCAACGAAGCCTTCCCGGGCTCGGTCCAACTTCAGGACCTGAAAGGGTTGATCCGAAAAGTGCGGCCTCCCGTGGAGGCGGACCTCGAGGAGCGACCCTTCGAAACTGCAGGCAACACGGTCCCTGCCCGGGTGATGGAGCGAGCGTATCGTCTGCTGGCGGACGACCTCTTCGCGGTGGTCCGCGAGGTCCGACAGGCTCGTCACCGGCTGTTTGAACAGGCCGTTCGGGAGCTTGAAGGGGAGATCGCCCGGCGTCTCGAAGACGGGTCGGTCTCCTACCTGGCACAACTGGACCAGGCGCTGTGGGACCGGCGCGCCTGGATGGAACGGGAACGGGGACGGGTCGAAGACGTGGCCCGGGAAGCCTTCGCGGAGGAGCAGCCGGCCCCGGAAACGCCAACAGGGTGGTGGGGTCGGCTGAAAGAGCTCTTTTCCCGGCCAGAGGGGCGTTTCGGACTGGTGCCCGAGGAAGAACCGAACCCAGTGACCTATCACGACCGTCTGGTGGCTCTGTTGAAAGTCCGACCGCTACCGGAAGCATGGATCACCAGGACGTTCCTGGCGGCAATCCCGGTGGGCATGGCCCTGTCACTGGCAACCCGGTGGATTGCCCCAGAGGTCGCGAGCCTGCCGTTCCTGGGTTCGCCGCTGACGGGCATGGCGGTGGTCCTGGCGGCCTGGACCGGCCTGTCACTGAAGCGTCTGGCGACGCTGAGACGGAAGCGGCAGCGGGCCCTGGAGGCACTGTATATCGCACTGGAACGCCACGGGCGGATCCTGATTCGCAACCATCTCATCCGCAGCCTGAAGCGCCTCTACCAGGACGTCGCCGCCACGCTGGCCCTCCCAAGAAATCCGGAGGTGTCAGCCGAGGCCCTGGCGGGGATCCGGGAATCGCTGACGGAGTGTCGTCCCTGGTCGGAGGGACTGCGCCGCGCACTGACCCTGAAGGACGATCCGGAAGCGACGGAACCCGGGTTCGTGCCCCTGGCGGAAAGGCTCCAGTCGTTGATCAACGCGGTCAAGGAATCGGCGGAACGCATCGGTGCCGACCTTCCGGGAGAAGCCTTCGTCCCGGGTCCGGTGGTCGACTCGCTGGTGAACGCCGAGGATGCGGCCTCTTTCCCGTTCCTGACGAAGGCCGCCCCCGCAGCCATCGAGCCGGCAGACCAGCCTTCCCGGGAAGAGATGCTCCGGTTGTGGATGCAATCGGGCATTGCCCGGAAGGCATGGGAAGATCTGGCCACGAACCGGAAGACTGCCGTTGATGCCCTGGCGGAAAGCACGCGGTCCTGGGCCTTCGAAACAGGTTTTCGCTACCTGGAAGATACGGACCTGGAGCGCATCGTAGCGTTTCTGGTACGGCACCGCGGGGCCACGGTGGATCGCTGGCGATCCTTCCTGGAGCGTGGAGCCTTCCCCTTCTGCCCGCTGGGGGAGAACGGGCGGCTCCTACCCCTGAGGCGGCTGCATCTGACATGGCCCGGAAGTGTTGGCGACCAGTTGGGGGTCGTCCTGCAGGCCTACCCAAAAGTGTTGCCTCCCCAGTGGGGCGGAGCGCCGTCCATCGTCGCGACTTGCCTCCAGGGGCCGGGAGGAGACGCCTCGCTGCCAGCACTGCCGCTGGATTTCCCGTCGCCGGGAAGCGAGGACAGCGGAGTGGTACTGTAGGCAGATTGGGGGGAGCGGACGGCGATGACGGATGGAAGCGAGGCGACGCGAACCGGATTCCAGCCCCCCTTGGGGACGGCCGGGTCGATCCCGAGCGCGGGTGAAGCCACACTGGCTGAAGTCCCCGTTCCGGAAGTCCCTGGGCCCGTTCCCGGGGCAGATGCGGCCCCTTCGATCGTCCCAGGGGCCGATCCCGCCCCATCGGCAGCCGTCGGCGGGTTGCCACCGGAAACTGGCACCCCGCCCTCGGTAGAAGGCGGGGTTCCCATGCCGCCAGCAATGGTTCCTTCCCCCGAGAAATCCTCCTCTTCCCCACCCTCCGGCCCCACCGCCGTGGCGCCCGCGGCGGGGATCTTCCTGGTGTTGTTCTGCGCTCTCTGGCCGGTGCATGACGTTCTAGCGACGCGGATCGCGATCCCCGCCCTCGGAAGTCCCTGGTCGTTCCTGCTGCAGATGACTGGGCTGTTCCTGGTGATCTGGGGAGCCCTGGAACTGGTGCTTCGTCACGAGGAGGACCTGACATTCCTGGAGGGCGGCCGATTCCGCGGCTTCCTCCGCCGGGTGAACCGGACCACCGGCCAGGAGAAGCGGGGCCCGATCCTGACCGTCCTGTGCGCTATCGCCACAGTGGTGGCCATGATCCAAGGTGCCTGGAGGCTGGTGCCCCTGGGTGCGGTGCCTGCCTTCGCTCTGTTCTGGCAGGCGGCGAGAACCCCGAAGGAGCGCTGGGCGGTTCTTCCCTTCGTTCGGAACCTGCCTGCCAGCCTCCCCAGCCTGCCTGTCCCAGGGCCCGGCGAGGAGGGGGATGTTCGGGTGGACCTGACCTGGGAGTTCCCACGGATTTCCTTGTCGGACGCTTCCGTCGTCTGCGGCGAGGGCAGGGCCAGGCTCGTGATCCGAAGCGAGGACATCATGCGGGCGCGGGAGTCGAATCCCACCCGTGGACCCGTCGCGACACTGCTGGCCGAGGAGTCCACCCGCCACGCGATGATCCGGGAACTGGCCTGCAATGGCCCGTCGACCGAGATTCCGCGTCTGGCAGGGATTGTCGGTTCCCTGTCGGCGGCCGGGAGGTTCTTTCTGCACGAGGAACTGGCTTGCCTGCTGGGGCTCGTGCAATCCATTCCGCTGCGCTCCGACGAGGAGTCCCTGGCCCGCACGGATTACTGGCGCTATCCCGTCGAGACCCTGGCAGACCGTGCAGGGGACAGCATCGACCGGGCCCTGCTGCTGGCCGCCCTGATGCACCATCTGTACGGCGAGCCGGCCGAACCGGCACGACGCATGACGCTGCTGTTCCTGGTGGACTGGGCAAACCGCCGGGGGGCCGTCGCCGTCGGCGGTGCCACGCTGGCACTTCCGGAAGAGAGCTTTTCCCACCCGGCCCGACCGGGTGAACGATTGTACTTCTGCGACCCCGAAGACGGGGGAAAGATCGGGGGGATCCCGACAGGAACCTCTGTGGAGTGTTTCGAGATCGTGTCGTTGTGGCCGTCCTAGGACAAGTCTGGGGGATGGGAATGGACCAGGGAAGCCTGTGGAACAAGGTCTACGAGCAGCGGAGTCTGGACGAGCAGCAGCGCATCGGCCAGGAGCGGACGGAGCGGGAAGGCCGGATCCTGGCCATCGACGGCTGCTACGACCACTGGCAGGAGGTCGTTCCCCACGTCCGGGCGGCGGTGAAGGATCTGGTCCAGCCTCTGAAGGATCTGAAGGATCTCCCCAGGCCCCTCGGCGACTACCACCTGGTCGCGCTGGGATGCCCGGGAGAAGAAAACGCCCCGGCTGTTCTGGACGCGCTCCTTCAGTACCTGGAAGGTGGCGGTTGCGTGCTGACCACCGATTGGTGCCTGGGAAAGGTGCTGACCCACGAGCGAGAGACAAACCGGTCCCGGGAGTGGCTTGGATCGGCCGTGGTCACCACCCCCGAGACGACGGGAAGCGCCTTCACGGTGGATTACCGGAAGACGGCGCCCGATCATCCGTTGTTGCGAGGGCTGCCTTCCCGGGGCCGCTGGATCATCACTGGCTGGTCCCACATTGTCCAGGTGATCGACCGGAACCGAGTCCGGGTTTTGCTGGAATCGGCAGAACTGGCGCGGAGTCATGGCCACGGAACCCTGCTCTTCGAGACCCAGGTGGGCAGGGGACTGCTGGTGCACTTCATCTCCCACGCCTATGCCCAAGAGGGCGAGGAACAGGACATGACGGCCGCGATGATGCTGTTGGCGAACCTGTTCGACATCGCCACCGCCCGGGCGGCAGGATCGGCCGCGGTGACCCCTGTTGCGTCGGGCGGGCGGTGGATGCGGCTCCGAGGGCCGTCCTCTGCCCTGACGGTGACCTTGAAAGCCGATGACACGGAGGCGGATCTGCGGTTGACTCGCGACAAGGCCAGGCGTCTGCTGGCAGATCTGGCAGACGAGGACGGCAATCCGTTCTACAAGTACATCCACCCGGACGTACCTCTGGCCGAATTCCGACATGCTCCGGGAGAGGGATGGTCGGTCCGGGTTCCCGAAGGCAGCGCCAATGGGCTGTTGCTGGACGGGGACCGGGTCGGTACGGGCTGGACCGCCCTGAGGTCGGGGCAGCGGCTGGTCCTGTTCGGCACCAGGCGGGGCCGTGCCGTGGAGGACCTGTCCCTTGGGGTGGAGATTCCGGAATGAGCGCGTACCGGGGCGACGACAGAAGCCTCCCGCTGCCTGAACGGATCCGGCGGATCCTTGAGGAGACGGGGAGGACCGTGGATACGGAAACGGATCTCCGGGATCGCATGGCGGCGATTCTGGGCCTGCTGCAGACTCGGTCCGAATCGCCCGGAAGCGGGGATTCCCGGCAGCGGGTGCTGCCCCTGGAGCCGGGACACCTGTATGCCGTGGTCGGCGACCTCCACGGGGACTTCGCGGCCTTCGACGACATCCTGCGGTCCTTCTTCCCCAGGGACCTGACCGAGGAGGAGGCAGCCCGCCGGCATGTCCTCCTGCTGGGGGACATCCTGGACCGGGGCCGGCGGGACCTGCAGTTGCTTCATGCCCTGCTGGCCCTGAGGGAGGTGCTGGGAGAGCGCCTGATCCTGATGCGAGGCAACCATGAACACTGGGTAGCGGACGAGGAAGGAGCCCTCCGAACCACCGCGGAGGGGGGCCAGGAATTGCTGCTGAACTACCTCCGAGGCAAGGTACCCGACGGGAATCTGCTGGCCCTGCACCGGTTCTTCGAGGGCATGCCCCACGTCCTGCTGTTGACCCACCCGGCAGGTGGGGCCTTGCTGGTCCATGCGGGAGTGCCCCCCGAGTTCCTGGTCCGGAAATACCTCTCGAATCTTCTCGCCTCGACCGCCAGCCCCGAAGAACTGCTCCAGGCCGCCCTGCAGGTCGAGAACATCCGGAGCGCCTTCCTGTGGGGACGGGGCCCGTTGGAAGGTGTCCCGCGCCCGGATCGTCCCTACCCGTATCGGCGCTTCTACCCCGAGGACGTGGAGTCGTTCCTGGGAGTCCTGGGGGCACGGGTGCTTCTTCGGGGACACGACACCGAGAACCGGGGATACGGTGTGCAGATGGCCGGACGGTGCATCACCGTGTCGTCCTCGGGGACGGCCCTGGCAGGCCGAAACCCCGATAGCTACTTCGATCACACGGTGCAGATGCCTCGATACCTGGTGCTGGACGGGGACCGGTTCGGTCTTGGCCAGCGGGGTTCAGGAGAGTACGAGCACCTGGACGCCGGAATCGCGGTCCGAGAGGTCTTCGGCCGGGATGTCGTCGTCCTGGTGGACGAGGAGTCGCAGGGTCCGGGGCAGGAGTCCGAGGCCATGACCCTGGCCCGCAAGATCCACCAGGCGCTCCCGTTGGCTTCCGACGTTCCCATTCACCTCTACCAGCGCCGCCTGTACTCGGTCGATGCGGCAGAGTTCCTGGTCCTGCTGGAACCACGCATCGCACGCTTCGACCGGGAACTGGATCGGTCTTTCCATGCAAGGTACACGTTCCACCTGTCCCGGGAGGAGGGGCGATTCCGATTGCGACGCTGGCGCGGACCATGGATGCCTGACAGGGAAGAGGAGGACTGCCGCGAAGAGGACAGCCGGGACGATTTCGTCCGGAAGTGTGCCGCGTTCCTGGTCCGGATCCTGGACCTGCCGGTGGCGAAGCCCGGAGTGGGTTCCTCGACCGTGGCAGAGGGTTCGGCGGCCGATCCAGAGACGGGGATTCCGGCAACGCCTGGCGGAATGGAGGAGGAGGGACCATGAGCATCGGGAGGATCCACGGCTATGATCTGGAACAGGTCCTGAAGGCCGACATGAGCCTGGTGTTTCGTGCCTCGAAAGGAGGGGAACCTCGGTTCCTGAAGGTCTATCGCCTGAGAAAAGAGGACCCCGTCAACGCCCGGCGAATGCATGAGGCGCAGGAGGCCCTGCGGGGACCCCTGAGGGACCTGGGAAACATCACCGAAGACATCCTGGAGCACGGCGTCATCCCCCTCTCGGCCGCCGCGGTCGGGGACTACGGCGCGGGAGCCGATTTGCAGTTCCAACCCGAGGCCTACTACCAGGTGAAGCCTTGGCTGAAGTGCATCAACGTGGCCGACTACCTGGGCCAGGTGCGGACCCGCCTCGGGACGCTGTTCCGGGACTGGGGGAGCGAGGCGGCCCGAACCGAAACGGTCGAGCACCTGGAGAGGATGCGGACGCTCTTCGGAATGCTGGCCGCCATCCTGAAACGCTGTCATGACCACGGCATCGTCCACCAGGACCTGAAGCCCCAGCAGGTGCTTCTGGTGGAACTCCCCGTGTCCGGGGAGGGGTTCCTGGGAAAATACCGCCTGATGTTCGCGGACTTCGATGCGGCCTTCCTAGCATCGACCGGCCCGATCCACCGGGTCACAACGCTGCGGTACGAGAGTTTCGAGCACGTCACCGGTGGTCGACTTGGGCCCTGGTCGGACGTCTTCACGATGGGACGCATGATCGGGGAGGCTCTGGGCCTGGGCGCGCCGCTGCTCTGGACCTCGGAGGAGGAAGGCTCGGGGCTGACGGAGGTCGACCAGGCCCGGTACGTGAAGCGCGCCCGCTACTGCCTCTCGTTCCAGGACTACTATGCCCGCCAGTTCGAACCGGTCCCGGTGGACCGGGAGGGGCTCAAGCGACTGGATGGCCTCCTGGCTCGCTGTTTCCAGGAGGATCCATCCTCCCGCCCCTCCGCCGGGGAACTGGCCCGGGAATTGATGGGCCTTCGGCTGTTCCAGACTTCCCGGGAGCCCGTTCCACCACCCTCCCCGCCACCGCCACCTCCTCCCGCAACGCCCCCGACGACGGGCAGACTTCGGGAACCTTGGTTCCGGCTTCGAGCGGACGAGCGACAGGCATACACCGTGAAGGCGGGCCAAACCATTCTGGATCGCCGGTCCGCCAAGGCCCAGTTCCCGGACTTGGCGGACGATGACGGGAACGAGTTCTACCGGTACCTCCCCGATGCCCCCGCCCTCGAGTTCCGCCTGGTGGAGGGCGAGGGTTGGGAGGTTCGGGTACCCCCGACCATGCCCAACGGGTTCCACCTGCGGCGCGGAGGGGCGCCAGAGATGCCGTTGACGGAGGCCTGGGTCCCCCTGGAGGTCGGGGACGAACTGGCCCTCTACTCGAGGAAACAGGGGCGGGTGGTGCCGCACCTGTCGCTGAAGGTGTCGGTTTCCTGAAAGCCGTCCCGCAGAGGCGGGACACAATGGCGGTTCCAACACGAACAGGAGGTCGAGATGCCGGATCTGCAGGTCAGCAAAATCAAGGGCGTGGCGGACATCGTCTTCTGCCTGGATGTCACGGGCTCCATGCAGCCGTGCATTGACGGGCTGAAAAGAAACGTCCACCGGCTGGTAGAGGCGCTCCAGTCCCCGATGGAGGTGCAGCCCGGAGTGGTCGCCGCCGTGAAGGACTGGCGGGCCAAGGTCTACGGGTATCGCGACATCGATGCCGATGGCCCCCTGGCCATGATCGAGGACTTCCCGATGGTGCAGACAGCCGCCGAGTTGCGGAACCAGTTGGAGGACCCGAGGATGCAGGCGGCGGGCGGTGGTGACGAACCCGAGTCGCTGCTGGACGCACTCTACCGGATCGCGAAGAACACCCCCTGGCGGGGAGAGAAGGAAGCCCACCGATTCGTTGTCGTGTTCACCGACGCGACACCGAAGCCCTCGTTGCACCCGAGCACGGTCGGGGGGGCAGGACCCACGGACCTGCCGGAGGTACTGCAGGCCCTCAACGCGGCACGGATCAAACCGGTGCTGTACGCCCTGAAAGGGCCTGAAACCGAGACCATTCAGAACCTCAGGCCCGCCTTGTTGAAAGCCTGCAAACTGTTCACCAGCCGAGAGGAGGCCCTGGCCTTCTTCTCTTCGGAAGTGCAGTTCGCGACCCTGGTGGATCGGCTGGCGGCCACGGTCACCGCCTCGGCCAGCGAGGTCCTCTGACGGAGGAAGGCGTGAGCCGGATCTGCCAGATCTGCACGATGCTCGTCCCGCCGGGCAGGAACACCTGCCCGACCTGCGGCGCGTCGTCGCAGAACTTCTCCGCCGCCTTCCTGGAGTTCACGGCCGGAACGGCCCTGTGCCGGGTCCGGGAGTTCCCTTTCCTGATGACCCGAGACTGGGTCTCCCGACACTTCCGGACTCTCGAGGACGGCGAAGGCAACCCGATCTATCGGTATTTCTATCCGGATCTTCCGATGGTGCGCGTGCTGCCAGGAGACTCGGGCTACCGCTTCCTTTCGGACGTTCCCGGTGACGACCAGCACAACCATGCCCGGCTGGACGGCCAGCCCCTGGATCACCGCGGCGTGATTCTTGGCCCACGGGGAGGCCAGCTGGAGATCTGGGCCCGACGCAATCGCACCGCCGTCTGCCGATTCGACATCCGCTTCATCGCGTAGGAGGCGGCAATGGAGCCCTCCCGAGTCCGGGAACTGGCCCGTCGAATCGTCGGGGCCTGGACCGACCCGATCCTTCGAATCAAGGCCGTACATGACTGGATCATCCTGAACACCGCCTATGACGAAACCGTTCTGGAAGGCCGCGACGCTCCCTCGGCCGTGTACCGGGCAGAGGGAGTCCTGGAGCGGCGCAAGGCCGTCTGCTCGGGGTATGCCCATGCGGTGGAACTGCTGCTGCAGGCTCTGGAAATTCCCGTTCTGTACGTGACCAATGCGAACCACGCCTGGAACATGGTGCAGGTCAGGAACGTCTGGTATCACCTGGACGTCACCTGGGACGACCCGATTCCGGACACGCCCGGGCAGGTGCTCTACACCTACTTCCTGCTTTCCTCGGCCACGCTCGCGATGTCCCGGACCTTCCGGGAGTCCCGGCCAGCGCCGGCGGACTACCTGGCGACGGTCCGGGAATGGGACGGCCGCCCGGTGGTGCATGCGGTCCAGGAGGCCGAGGCGGCTTTCCGGAGCGTGTCGCCTTCGGTGCGTCCCGTATCGCTGCTGGTGTGGAAGACGGACCCCGAGGAGGTCGTGGATCGGGTCCGCCGTGCCTTCGGCAGGGGGATGTTCGGACCGGTGGACCCGCGCATCCGTTGGTCGGTCTGGACATCGGGAACCCCCCTGGGAGAAGTCCGTTTCGGTGCGACCAGGGAGGAGGTCGAGCGCATCCCGGCCCCGGTCCTTCCACCCCCTGTGGGAGACGGCCTGCCAGTGGCGGGCTGGTTCCGCCTGCGGGGGCCCGGGATCCAGGATGTCCTGACCGTGCGGATGGACGCCTCCCAGGCTCCCTTTCGGCTGGATCGAACCTCGGCAATGGCCCTGGATGGAATCCGGGACGAAGCGGGCCGACCATTCCACCGGTACTTCGAAAAGGGAGGAGATCCCTTGCTGGAGTTCAACATCGCTGGGGGCCGATGGGCCGTTCGGGCGCCGACGGGAGCCGTGAACGGTTTCCTGCGCAACGGCTCCCCCGTGGGACCCGAATGGACTCCCATCGCAGTCGGCGACCTCCTGACTCTGGTGAGCCGACGACAGGGCCGTGCCGTGCCTTCACTGACCCTCAGAGTCAGTGATCGATAGGTCAGCAGGCGCCGATGACGTGGGTGCCGCCGCGGCCCTGGAGGGCCGCCTCGAGGGTCTCGGGATTCGTGATGATGGCCCGCTTGCCGCCACGCTCCAGGAACTCGCAGACGGCCAGGACCTTCGGCCCCATGCTGCCCGCGGGGAACTCCCCCTGGCGGTAGAGGTCCATCAGGTTCTCGGAGGTGATGGCCGACAGGGCCTCCTGGTCCGGCTTGCCGTAGTGGACGAAGACCTGGGGCACCTCGGTCAGGATGATGAAGATGTCGGCCCCGATCTGGTTCGCCAGCAGCGACGACGAGAGGTCCTTGTCGATCACCGCCTCGATGCCCTCGTAGGAGTCGTCGGGCTTCTTGATGATCGGGATGCCACCGCCGCCGCAGGCGATCACGATGTGCCCCTCGGCGCAGGCCTCCCGGATCATGTGCCGCTGGACCACCTTCAGGGGACGCGGGGAGGGCACCACCCTCCGCCATCCCCGCCCCGAGTCCTCGACGATGGTCCAGCCCAGCTGGTCCCGGCGCCGCTCGGCCTCCTCCTTCGTCAGGAAGGGCCCCACGGGCTTGGAAGGGGCCTTGAACGCCGGGTCCTCGGGGTCCACCAGCACCTGGGTCACCACCGTCACCACATAGCGCTTCAGTTGCCGGCGGCGCAGTTCGTTCAGCATCGCCTGCTGGAGGAAGTAGCCCAGGCTCCCCTCGGTCTGGGCCACCAGCACGTCCATCGGCATCAGGGGCACCGATCCGTCGGAGGTCTCGTTCAGCAGCAGCAGGTGGCCCACCTGGGGCCCGTTCCCGTGGGTGATCACGATGTTGTAGTCCCGGTCCACCAGGGTCTGGAGCTGCTGGCAGATCCGGGCGGCGTTGCGCTCCTGCTCGTGGATGGTGCCCTTCTCGCCCCGGAGCATGAAGGCGTGCCCCCCCAGGGCCAGCAGCACGATGGGCTTCTCCTTCTTCGTCTTCTGCGTGGCGTTCGGTGCCGGCATGGTACCGCTCCTGTCCCAAGTGGATGCCCCCCTTGCCGAACCGGGGGGAGGGGCCGAATATACGGCGGATTCCGGAGGGGCGACAAGGCCCGGAGCACGCCATGGAGACCTTCGACCAGGAAACCGTCCTGCGCCACGCCGGGATGCTGGCGAACCGGGTCCGGAAGCGGATGTCCGTGCTGGGAAAGGGGTTCCGGAAGGAGGGCATCGAGGCCTTCCGGCTCTACGACTGGGACATCCCCGAGGTCCGGGCGGTGGTGGACTGGTACGCGGGCCACCTGGTCGTCGGGGAGTACGTCCGGGAACAGCACGGCCCGGACTACCTGCCGGCTCTGGCCGAGGCCGTCGGGGAGGCCCTGGGGGTCCCCCCGGAGCGCCGCCATCTCCGGAGACGGAGGACCGGCAGGCCCGAGGACGGTCCCCGCTACGTCCCCCTGGGGGAAGGCGGCGAGCGGATCCGGGTCCGGGAGCGGGACCTGGTGTTCCTGGTGAACCTCGAGGATCGCCTGGACACGGGCCTCTTCCCGGACCACCGGGACACCCGCCGGATGATCCGGGACCTGGCCCGGGACCGGACGTTCCTGAACCTCTACGCCTACACCGGCACCTTCACCTGCGCGGCGATGGCCGGGGGCGCCCGGGCCTCCTGGACCGTGGACCGGTCGGCACGCTACCTGGACTGGGCCCGGGAGAACCTGCGGGAAAACGACCTGTTGGGCCCCGCCTGCCACCTGGAACGGGACGACGCCCTGTCCTTCCTGTCCCGGGCGGCATCCCGGGGACTGCGCTTCGACCTGATCTTCGTGGACCCGCCCTCCTTCTCCGAGAATCCCGAGGGGCGCTTCGAGGTCCAGCGGGACCACCCGGACCTGCTCCGGAGGGTGCTGCGGGTCGCCCTGCCCGGCGCCCTGGTGTTCTTCAGCACGAACCACCAGCGCTTCGATCCCCGCCTCCGGGACCTGCCGGCCCGGTCGGTCCGGGAGATCACCGACCGGACGGTGCCCCGGGACTACCGGAACCGCCAGGTCCACCGGTGCTGGCGGATCGAGGCGATGTGACTTGTAGCCTCATTTGTGCCTTTTCGTCACGCCCGAGCCAGGATACGACACACCCATGAAACCGGCCCGGGAAGCCGGTCTCCGGGAATCCGACGTCTCCGGAACTGCCCGGAAGGCCCGCCTCAAAGCCGGATGCAACACATCCGATTATCAACGGAAAAATCCGACCAATGCGCCACAAAAACGGGGCGTTCCGCGATGTTGACAAGGCCCTCCCGCGGCGGTTTCATCGATTCCCAGGAGCGGAGAGAGCGACACGGCGACATCGGGAGGGGTCTCTCCGCCCCCAGGGCCGAACAGAGGGGTTGCCATGAGCCACGTGATCACTCCGATGGTGGAGGTCCCGCAACTGATCGGGGAATCCGGCGCCCCGTCGCTGGACCTCTGCTTCCAGTGCGGGACGTGCAGCGGCACCTGTCCGTGGAACCGGGTCTCCCGCTTCCGGGTCCGGGACATCCTGACCCGGGCCCAGCTGGGTCTGGAGGGATACGAAGGCGAGGACCTCTGGATGTGCGCCACCTGCAACGCCTGCGTGGACCGGTGCCCCCAGGGCGTGGAGATCGTCGAGGTGGTCCGCACGATCCGGATGCTGATCACCGAGAGCGGCGCGGCCCCGAAGACCCTCCGGGCGGTCCTCGGAAGCGTCCAGTCCAACGGCAACCCCTGGTCCGGGGAACCGGGGGCCCGGATGGCCTGGGTCGGGGAACGCCCCGCGCCGCGGTTCGACGGCAGCCAGACCCATGCCTGGATGCCCTGCTGCGCCCAGGCCTACGACCCCCGAAACGTCCGGGTGGCCCGGGACACCCTCCGGGTCCTCGAGGCCGCCGGGGTCTCCTTCGGGCTGGTCGGCGGCGGGGAGCAGTGCTGCGGCGACGCGGTGCGCAAGGTCGGGGCCGAGTCGGCGTTCCAGAACCTGGCGGCACACAACGCGGGGCTCTTCGAGGACCTGGGGGTCCGGGACCTGCTGGTCACCTCGCCCCACTGCCTGAACACCTTCCGGAAGGAGTACCCGGCCACGGGGGGCCGCTTCCGGGCGACACACCTGGTCGAGGTGCTCCGGGACCGCATCGGGGCGGGGACCCTGGCCCTGCGCCGGGAGGTCCCCCTGAAGGCGGTCTACCACGACCCCTGCTACCTGGGGCGCCACAACGGCATCTACGACGCCCCCCGGGAGGTGCTGGACGCCGTGCCCGGCCTGAAGCGCCTGGAGTTCCACCGCTGCCGGGAGGAGGCGATGTGCTGCGGCGGCGGCGGGGGCCGCCTGTGGATGGAGACCCCGGTCGAGGAGCGCTTCGCGGTGCTGAAACTGCGGGAGGCCGCGGCGATGGGGGCCGACGCGGTGGTGACGGCCTGCCCCTACTGCATCAGCATGTTCGAGGATGCGAGGACCGCCCTGGGCCTGGAGGCGATCCAGGTGCTGGACGTGGCCGAAGTGGTGGCCCGGGCCCTTCCGGAGGAATGACCATGGCGCGCATCGGCGTGTTCGTCTGTCACTGCGGGACCAACATCGCGGGGGTGGTGGACGTGGCCCGGGTCGCCGAGGCGGCCCGGGGCTGGCCCGACGTGGTCTTCGCCACCGACTACAAGTTCATGTGCTCGGACCCGGGACAGGCCCTCGTGAAGGACACCATCGTCCGGGAGAACCTGGACCGGGTGGTGGTGGCCGCCTGCTCCCCCCGGATGCACGAGCCCACCTTCCGGAAGGCCTGCGCGATGGCCGGCCTGAACCCCTTCCTGTTCGAGATGGCGAACATCCGGGAGCACTGCTCCTGGGTCCACGAGGACAAGGAGGAGGCGACCCGGAAGGCCATCGATTTGACCCGGGCCGCCGTGGCGAAGGCCCGGTTGCTGGAGCCGCTCCAGTCCCGGACCGTGCCGGTGACCCAGAAGGTGCTGGTGGTCGGGGGAGGGGTCGCCGGGATCCAGGCGGCCCTGGACATGGCCAACGCGGGCCTCAAGGTGGTGATGGTCGAGCGTCGCCAGTCAATCGGGGGCCGGATGGCCCAGCTGGACAAGACCTTCCCGACGCTGGACTGCAGCGCCTGCATCCTGACCCCGAAGATGGTCCAGGTGTCCCAGCACCCGAACATCACGCTGCACACCTACAGCGAGGTGGAGCAGGTCACGGGCTTCGTGGGGAACTTCACCGTGTCGATCCGCCGCAAGGCCCGCTTCGTCCGGGAGGACGTCTGCACGGCCTGCGGGGTCTGCATCGAAAAGTGCCCGAAGAAAGTGGACAGCGAGTTCGAGGAGGGGCTGGGGAAGCGGAAGGCCATCTACCGGGACTTCCCCCAGGCGGTCCCGGGACGGCCGGTGATCGACCGGGATCACTGCACCTACTTCCAGAACGGCAAGTGCCGCATCTGCGAGAAGTTCTGCGAGCCCGGGGCCATCTTCTGGGACGACCAGGACCAGGTGGTCGAGGAGAAGGTCGGGGCCATCGTGGTGGCGACGGGGTACGACCTGCTGGAAACGGACCGGCTGCGGCCCTGGGGCTACGGGCGCTACCCCGACGTGGTGACCGGGATCGAGTTCGAGCGGATCAACAACGCCACCGGGCCGACGGCGGGCCGGATCGTGTGCAAGGACGGCCGGGAGCCCCGGGCGGTCGCCATCCTGCACTGCATCGGCAGCCGGGACCGGAACCACCGGCACTACTGCAGCCGGGTCTGCTGCATGTACGCCCTGAAGTTCGCGCACCTGATCCGGGAGAAGACGAAGGCCACGGTGTACAACTTCTACATCGACATGCGGGCCTTCGGCAAGGGATACGAGGAGTTCTACGACCGGCTGCTCCACGAGGGCGTGAAGTTCGTCCGGGGCAAGGCCGCCTGCGTCACCGACGAGGCGATGACCCCCGAGGAGCAGGGCAGACTGGTGGTGGTCGCCGAGGCGACGACGCTCGGGGAGGTGATCCGGGTGCCGGTGGACATGGTGATCCTGGCCTCGGCCATCACCCCCCAGCGGGACGCCCCCGAGGTGGCCCGGCGGTTCGGCATGGGGCTCAGCCCCGACCAGTTCTTCCTGGAGAAGCACCCGAAACTGGAGCCCTTCGGCACGGCCACGGACGGGGTCTTCCTGGCCGGGGCCTGCCAGAGCCCGAAGGATATCCCCGACACCGTCGCCCACGCGGCGGCGGCGGCCTCCACCGCCATGTCGCTGGTCTTCCGGGGCATCGTCGAGGTGGAGGCCCAGACCGCCGAGGTGGACGCCGAGGCGTGCAGCGGGTGCCGGATCTGCCAGGACGTCTGCCCCTACGGGGCCATTTCGTTCCTGGCGGACCGGAAGGTCGCCGAGGTGAACGGGGGCCTCTGCAAGGGGTGCGGGACCTGCGTGGCGACCTGCCCGTCGGGGGCCATCCGGGGCAAGGGCTTCACCGACGCCCAGGTGCTGAGCCAGATCGACGCGCTCTTCGCGTGAAGGAGGTAGGGGGATGGCCGATCGCTTCGAACCGAGAATCGCGGTGCTGTGCTGCAACTGGTGCACCTACGCCGGGGCCGACCTGGCGGGGACCTCCCGGATGAAGTACGCGCCGAACGTCCGCCTGGTCCGGGTGATGTGCTCGGGGCGGGTGGACCCGGCCTTCGTGCTCCGGGCCTTCCAGGACGGCGCCGACGGGGTGCTGATCGCGGGATGCCATCCGGGGGACTGCCACTACATCAACGGCAACCACAAGACGATGCGCCGCTTCCCGGTGCTGAAGCGCATGCTGCGCCAGTGGGGCATCGAGGAGGGGCGCATCCGGCTCGAGTGGATCTCGGCCTCCGAGGGCGACGTCTTCGTGAAGGTGGTCAACGAGATGACCGAGACCGTGCGCGCCCTGGGACCGCTGGACTGGCAGGCCCGGACGGCGCAGGAGGTCCCGGACACGACCCATCACACGGCGGGGTGAGGACATGGCGGAAGGGAAACTCCAATTGGCGATGTACTGGGCGGCCTCCTGCGGGGGCTGCGACGTGGCGGTGCTGGACGTCAACGAGAAGATCCTGGACATCGCGGCGGCGGCGGACATCCGCCTGTGGCCCATCGCGATGGACTTCAAGTACCGCGACGTCGAGGGGTGGAGCGACGGGGAGATCGACGTCTGCCTGTTCAACGGGGCGGTGCGCAACAGCGAGCAGGCCTACCTGGCCCGGCTGCTGCGGCGCAAGGCCAAGGTGATGGTGGCCTTCGGGGCCTGCGCCTCCTTCGGGGGGATCCCGGGCCTGGCGAACCTCCACGACCGGGAATCGATCTTCCAGGCGGTCTACGGCTACACCGCGTCCACACACAACCCCGCGGGCACGCGGCCTCAGACCCGCCTGGAGGTCCCCGAGGGGACCCTGACGCTGCCGGACTTCTTCGACCACGTCTTCGCGCTGCACCAGGTGGTGCCGGTGGAGTACTTCGTGCCGGGGTGCCCGCCGACGCCCAAGACCATCATGACCGCCATCGAGGCCATCGTGACGGGCAACCTCCCGCCTCCGGGATCCGTGGTGGGTGCATCGACCCAGTCGGTCTGCGAGGAGTGCCAGCGGGAGAAGTCGGAGAAGCCCGTGGTGGCCGAGTACCACCGGCCCCAGGAGATCCTGGTGGACCCGAAGCGCTGCCTGCTGGAGCAGGGGCTGACCTGCATGGGGTCCTCCACCCGGGGCGGCTGCGGGGCGCTGTGCCCGGCGGTCCACATGCCCTGCCGGGGCTGCTACGGCCCGATGCCCCGGAGCCTGGACATGGGCGCCGACGCGCTGGCGGCGATGACCACGATCCTGGACGCCTCCGACGAGGAGACGGCACGGCAGAAGACCGATCGCCTGGCGGACCCGCTGGGGACCTTCTACCGGTTCACGCTGCCGGTGTCGATGCTGCGCCGGGCGCCGAAGGGATCGGCCGCGCATTCCTGAGGAACGGACGCGGGCCGGGAGGGCCCGGGGAGGATGCCATGCAGACGATCACGGTGGACCCCATCACCCGCCTCGAGGGCCACGGGAAGTTCGACATCTTCCTGAACGACGAGGGGGAGGTCGAGAACGTCTACTTCCAGATCCCCGAACTGCGGGGGATCGAGAAGTTCTGCGAGGGACGACCGGTCGAGGAACTGCCCCGGATCACCCAGCGGGCCTGCGGGGTCTGCCCGGGTCCCCACCACATGGCCTCCGCGAAGGCCTGCGACGGGGTCTACGGGGTGGAACCGCCCCCTGCCGGAAAGAAGCTCCGGGAACTGTTCCTGAACGCCCACTTCCTGCACAGCCACATCGCCCACTTCTACGCCCTGGCGGCCCCGGACTTCGTGGTGGGGCCCCAGGCGGACCCGACCACCCGCCACGTCCTGGGGGTGATCTCGAAGGTCGGACTGGAGGTGGGAGGGCAGGTGATCGCCTCCCGAGCCAAGGCCCAGCGGATCCAGGCCATCCTGGGCGGGAAGGCCACCCACGCGGTCTGCGGCATCCCCGGGGGCATGAGCAAGCCCCTCACGAATCCCGACGAGGTGGCCGAGATCCGGTCCCACTGCCGGGACCTGGTGGAGTTCGGGAAGTTCACCCTGCAACTCTTCGACGCGGTGGTGCTGAAGAACGCCGCCTACGTGGACCTGATCCGGAACGGCCCCTACACGATGAAGACCTACTACATGGGGCTGGTGGACCCGGAAGGGCGGGTCACGTTCTACGACGGGACGCTCCGGGTGATCGACGAGGACGGCGCGGAGTTCCTGCGCTTCGACCCCAGGCGGTACACCGACCACATCGCGGAGCACGTGGAGCCCTGGTCCTACCTGAAGTTCCCCTACCTGAAGGCCATCGGCTGGAAGGGACTCGTCACGGGGAAGGACAGCGGGGTCTATCGGGTGGCGCCCCTGGCGCGGCTGAACGTCGCCACCGGGATGGCGACCCCCGTGGCCCAGGAGGCCTTCGAGCAGTACTTCCAGGTGCTGGGGCCCGGGCCGGTCCACGCCACGCTGGCGAACCACTGGGCCCGGGTGATCGAGTTGATGTACGCCGCCGAGCGGTGCCTGGAACTGATCGAGGACCCGGAGATCTGCTCCCCGGAGGTCCGGACGATCCCGACCGGCATCGTCGGGGAGGGGGTGGGCGTGGTCGAGGCCCCCCGGGGGACCCTGTTCCACCACTACCGGACCGACGAGCAGGGCTTCGTCACCCGGTGCAACATGCTGGTGGCCACGGGAAACAACAACGCGGCCATCTGCATGAGCATCCGGGACGCGGCGAAGGGCCTGATCCGGAAGGGCGTCGAGGTGACCGAGGGCATCCTGAACCAGATCGAGATGGCATTCCGGGCCTATGACCCGTGCTTCGGGTGCGCGACCCACTCCCTGCCCGGGCAGATGCCGATGGAGGTGCGGATCCTGGACCCCCACCGCGTGGTCCGGCACAGCATCGTCCGGTGACGGGCGGGTTCCCGGGGGGCGCCATGAAGGTGCTCGTGGTCGGCGTGGGCAGCACGATCCGCGGCGACGACGCCGTGGGGCCGGTGCTGGCGCAGGAGATGGCCGCCCGGTTTCCCGGCCGTTGCGAGGGACTGGTGTTCGACGGTTCGGCCCTGGACCTCCTGGGGTGGATCGGACCCGAAAGAGGGTATGATCGGGTTGCCGTGGTGGATTGTCTGGAGGGAGGAGGGCTCGACGAGGGAGAGATGGCGCGCCTGGACCTGCCCGAGGTCCCAGGGGACCTGATCTCGTCCCACCACGCGGGGATCCGGGAGACGCTGCACCTGGCCCGCCGTCTCCGGGTGCCGCTGCCCGAGGACCTCCGCTTCTACGGCGTGGGGGTCCGGGACGCCCGGGCCTTCCGGGAGGGATTGAACCCGCGCCTGGCGGCCCGCATCCCGGACCTCGTGGCGGAACTGGCCCGGGACCTGGGCCTGCTCTCCGGGGAGACCGGGCCGCAGGGGAGGAGCGATGCGACGCCCCGATGAGGACCCGTCGATCGAGGGGGTCGTCACGCCGGAGTTCCGGGTCATCCACCATCTGTTCCACGACTTCAAGGGGGGGCTGGCCACCATCGTGATGTGCCTGGACGCGGTCCGGGAGGGCATGGTCGGCGAGGTCTCGCCGGCGCAGCAGCGCTGGCTGGAGAAGGCCGAGCGCAACTGCCAGCACCTGGCCACGCTGATCGACGACTTCCGGGATCTGTCCCGGATCCAGGACGGGTGCTTCGCCACCGAGCGGGAGGTGATGGAGCCCGCCGCGATGCTGGCCACCCTCTCCCAGGAAGTGGCCGCCGAGGCCTCCCGCAGGCAGATCCAGGTCGTCTTCGAGGTGCCCGACCGGTTGCCGGGAACCTGCGAGGCGAGCCCTCTGGTGGCCCGGGTGCTGCACCGGGCCTACGGGGTGCTGGTGGACTGCACCCGGACCCGGGGGCGCCTGGAGAGCCGGATCGTCGTCGAACAGGCATCGCCCCATTGCTGGCTGCGGGTCGAGGCGAAATCCGAGGGAGTCGAGATGGAGGTCGCGGCGCTGGACAGCGTCTTCGACCTGATGGACCAGACGGTGCGGGGGCTGCAACTGGGCCGCGGATACACGCTGCTCTTCTGCAGGGCGGCGGCCCGGTTCCTGTCGGGAGACCTGTCCCTGAGGCCCTGGCCGGGCCGGGGGACCTGCCTGGACCTGAGACTGCCCCTGGGCCTGCCCGGGGAGCCCTGACGGAGGAGGAGATGGAACAGAAGAAGGCCCGGATCTTCATGGTGGACGACGACACGGACCTGGTGGACATCGTCCGGTCGGTGCTGGAGTCGGCCGGCTACGAGTTCGTTTCGGCCAGCAGCGCCACCGAGGCCCTGGACCTGGTCGACTCGGTGAACCCGGACCTGATCATCCTGGACGTGATGATGGAGGACCTGGTGGCCGGCTTCCGGGTGGTCAACCACCTGAGGAACTTCGACCAGTTCCCGCAGAACCGGCGGTACGAGAAGGTGCCGATCCTGATGATGACCTCCATCCAGCAGCAGACCCGGATGAAGTTCAGCCAGGACGCGGGCAGCCGGCTCCTGCCCATCGACGCCTTCCTGGAGAAGCCGGTGAAGCCGCGGGTCCTGCTGGAGAAGATCGCCGAGCTGCTCCGCCGGTAGAGCCGGCCTGGAAGGGAGGATCGCGTGGACGGGAGACCTCCCAGGTCGAATCCAGGGAAATCGGGACCCTTCCTGTCCATCCGCGTCAGCCTGTTCCTGGCCTTCGCCGTCCTGGTGCTGGCCGGCGGAGGCATCTCGGCCCTCATCGGCTGGTCGATCACCTCCGAGGCCGTGGTGGGAGAGGCCCAGCGGCGGGTCGAACAGGACCTCCAGTCGGCCTGGGCTCTCTACGACCATGCCCGGGAGCGGGTCTCCCACGCCGTGCAGACGGTGGCCCTGCTCCGGCGCACCCAGGAGGCCCTGCAAGGACAGGGGACGCACCGGGAAGACCTGACGCGGCGCCTCGAGGCCATCCGGAAACGCAACGGACTCGATTTCCTGACCCTGGCGGACCGGGAGGGCCGCGTGGTGATCCGGACCCGACCACCCTACCAGTCCGGGGACCGGCTCGAACCGGACCCGGTGCGGGACCTGGCCCGACGGACCGGGAATGCCGGGGGGACCGTGCGGCTCCAGGCGTCGGCGCTGGCGATGGAGGGAGAGGACCTGGCCGCCCAGGCCGCCATCGAGGTCCGCCCGACGGCGATGGCCTCCAGCGGGGGGCCGGAACGGGTGGGGGACGGGCTGGTGATCGAGGTCGCCGAGACGGTGCTGGACGAAGGGGGGGGATATCTCGGGATGGTGGTGGGAGGCATCCTCTGGAACCGGAACCACCTCCTGCTGGACGGGATCCGGGACACGCTGTTCCGCAACGAGTTCTTCCAGGGAAGCCCCGTGGGGACCGTGACGCTGTTCCTCGGGGACGTGCGGGTCGTCACGAACGTGCGGGACGAGGCGGGCGGGTCGGCGGTCGGGACGAGGCTGTCGAAGGCCGTCAAGGAGGTCGTGCTGGACCAGGGGCAGCCGTTTCGGGACCGGGCCTTCGTCGTGAAGGACTGGTACCTGACCGCCTACGACCCCATCCGGGACCCGAACGGGGAGGTGATCGGGATCCTGTACGTGGGGCTGCTGGAGTCCCGGTTCCTGGCCTACCGGACGCGCCTGATCCAGGGCTTCCTGATCCTGACCGGCATCGGCGTGCTGGCCTCCCTGCTGTTCGGCCTGGGCGCGGCGTGGTGGCTGTCCCGGCCCCTGCGGAACCTGACCGAGGCGGCCCGGCGGATGGCCGACCTGGACCTGAGCGTGCGGGCCGGAAACGGGGGCCCCTTCCAGGAGCTCCAGGTGCTGAACCGCACGTTCAACCGGATGGCCGAGAACCTGGACCAGGCGAGCCGCGACCTCCAGCGGGCCAACGAGGAGCTCCAGCGGGCCAACGAGGACCTCTCGCGCCTGAACCACAACTACATGGACATGCTGGAGTTCGTGACCCACGAGCTGAAGTCCCCGCTGGCCTCCTGCCTGTTCGGAGTGGGATCCCTGAAGGACGGCCTGGTCGGGCAGCCCAGTCCGGAGCAGCGTCGCGTGCTGGAGACGATCGAGCGGAACCTGGAATACCTGAACGAGATGATCCTGAACTACCTGAATCTTTCCCGGATCGAGAAGGACCAGTTGCGATTCTCGCCGAAGGCCCTCCGCTTCCGGGCGGAGGTGCTGGATCCGGCCCTGGAACAGGTCTCCCGCCAGATCTATGTCGCGGGGATCTACACCCTGGTGGACGTCCCGGAGGACCTCGTGGTCGAGGGGGACCGGGACCTGCTCCGCATCGTGATGGACAACCTGCTGTCCAACGCGGTGAAATACGGCCGTCCGAACAGCACGCTCCGGGTCCTCTACGAGCCCGGACCGGACGGGGCGCACCGCTTCTGCGTGCACAACGAGGGCATGGGCTTCCGGCCCGAGGAGGGAAGGCGGCTGTTCCAGAAGTTCAGCCGGCTGGACGTGGCGGAGTTGCGGGCCAAGCGGGGGACGGGCCTGGGGCTCTTCATCACCCAGCAGATCGTCCAGCGGCACGGAGGGCGCATCTGGGCCGAGTCCGAGTTCGGCCGGGATGCGCGTTTCTGGTTCGAACTGCCGGCCCGGGTGCCGGGGCCGCCGGGGGAGACGCCATGAGCGGCGCGGGGTCCCAGGTCCGCTCCCCGTGGCCCGCGGCGGCCAACCCCCTGGAGGACGAACTGGCGTCCCGGGCAGCCTGGCTGATCCGGATCCGCTGGATCGCCGGGTTCGCGGTGATGCTCGGCTGTCTCGCTTCCTCCCTCTGGGAGATCGAGCACTGGCACAACGGACCCTGGGTGTGCCTGTGCGGGCTGGGCATCTGGGCCTACAACACCCTGTTCGTCCGTCTGCGGCGCTGGATGCGCCGGAGGCGGGACGAGGGGATGTCCTGGGCCCGCTTCGCCAGCGCCCAGTTCCTGACCGACTGGGGGGCCCTGATCTTGATCGTGCACCTGACCGGCGGCATCGCGAGTCCCGTGCTCTTCTTCTTCGTCTTCCACGCCATCATCGCCAGCATCCTGCTGCCGCCCCGGGCCTCCTTCGGCCACTCGGCGGTCGGGGTGGTGGCCGTGGTGGCCCTGGGGGTGCTGGAGGGCCTCCACCTGCTGCCCCACCATGCCCTCCCCTTCTATGCCGACGTGCCCTACGACCAGCCGCTGCCCGTGGCGATGCACCTCGGGTTCTTCGCCGCGGCGATCCTGGGATCGACCTACCTGGCCGGGTCCATCGCCCGGAGGCTGTGGGCCCGGACCCTGGAACTGCTGCGGCTGAACCGGGACGTGGAACTCGCCTACCAGCGGACCCGCACGCTCTACGACATCACCCGGGCGGTCAACGGCACCCTGTCGCTCCCGGAGGTCCTGAACACCCTGGTGGCCCGGGCGGTCCACGCCATGGGGGTCCGGGCGGGCATCCTGCGGCTGCTGGACCCCGAAAGCGGGAGATTGCGCCTCAGCACCTCCTTCGGCCTCAGCGAGGACTACCTGCGGAAGGGCGACGTGGACCCGGAAAAGAGCCCCGTGGACCTGTCCGTGCTCCAGGGCTGGGCGGTCCAGGTGCCGGACATCGCGGAATCCGCGTCCTTCCAGTACCCGGAGGAGGCCCTCCGGGAGGGACTCCGGTCGGTGCTGGTCTGCCCGGTCACGCTCCGGGGGAAGGTGATCGGGGTGATGCGTCTCTACGGGGGGGAACGGAGGGAGTTCAGCGAGGAGGAGATCGCCTTCGCGATGGCCATCGCCTCCCAGGGGGCCGTCGCCATCGAGAACGCCCGGGCCTACCGGAACCTGGAGGAACTGGAGGAGGCCAAGGCGAAGTTCATCTTCCAGGTCCTCCACGAACTGAAGTCGCCGGTGGCGGCGCTGCGGTCGAGCCTGACAATCCTGCAGGAAGGGTTCCTGGACGAGCTGGACGAGCGGAAACGGGCGCTGGTCGCCCGCATGGTGCGCCGGGTCAACGGCCTCCAGGACCTGCTCCGGGACCTGATGGAACTGGGGGCGATGAAGGGGCGACCCGGTGGGCGTCCCAAGGGGCGCGCGGACGTCGCGGAGGTGGCCCGGGAGGTGCTGGACGGAGTGGCCGCGGACGCCGAGGCCAAGGGAATCCGTCTGTCGAGCCGGATCCCCGGACAGCCCCTGGTGGTCCAGGGGAGCCCCGAGGACCTGGAGAAGGTGATCGGCAACCTGGTGCACAACGCGGTGAAATACACCCCCCGGGAAGGGACCGTCGAGGTCGTGCTGGAGGAGACCCCCGAAGGAGCCCTGTTCGTGTGCCGGGACACGGGCATCGGGATGGACGAGAACGCGAAGGCCCAGTTGTTCCGGGAATTCTACCGGGCGGGCAACGCCAAGCACTTCGCCGAGGGAACCGGCCTGGGCCTGGTCCTGGTCAAGCGCCTGTTGGATCTCTACGGCGGGACCATCGAGGTGGACAGCCGCCTCGACGAGGGAAGCACCTTCCGGGTCCGGATCCCCTTCGGGGAGGTCCCTCCCGCGAACTGAAGAATCCCGCCCAGGAACCCCCGCCGGAAAGGGTTGACCTACCGCCTCCCCGACGATAGGGTGGGTCCACGCCTCCGATGAGGAGCCTCCCCGATGCAGTTCACCCGCCTGGCCGTGATGGCGTCCCGGTATCTCTACTGGTCCCCCAGGGCCGCCTTCCACACGAAGCACCTGGTCCAGATGCTCGGGTCGCTGCTGGACCCCGACCGCCCGGGTCATGCCTCGGTCGCCTTCCTGGACCGGAGGAAGCGGGTCACCTCCTGGCGAAGCGGGGCCGAGGCCATCGGGGACCTGAAGCGCTACGCCGCGATGCTGTCCGAGATGATCCCCGTGCTGGAGACCCGCCAGGAGGGCGCGGACGAGTTCGCGATGAACCGCTTCACCGCGAACCTCTTCCGGGTCGTGTTCGACAAGGACCGCCTGCTGTCCTGGGCCGGGGACCACCTGCTGAACCAGGGCCGCGATGACGAGATGGGATCCCTGACGCTGATCCGGAAGATCCAGAACCACCCCTGCCCGGTGCTGGTGGACTTCACGTCGGACTGGAGCCTGGTGGGCAAGAGCCTGACCTGGGCACCGCTGTGCGTGGTAGGCAACTCCCTGCTGAACCTGGAGGGCCGGCTGCCTTCCTGGTACACCCCTCCCTCCCTGCCGCCCCTGGACGCGGCGGAGGCGGCCCAGTGCCTGGAGGAGTTCCTGCTGAAGGAGTGCGACCGCCTCTTCCACCGGGTCCGCACGGGCTGCCACCTGGGAACCGCCGCGGTGAAACTGCTCCACCGGGACTACCAGACGCCGATCTTCTACTACGCCGAGCCGGCGGTGCTCCCGGACCAGCCGGAGGGCTACCTGGACCGCACGTGCCTGGGCCACGTGGAGACGCTGTGCCGCAGCACGCTCGGCACCGAGGACCCGGTGGGCTCGGACGTCCAGGGGTCGCTGCTGGAGGGGAACGTCCTGCTGCTCCGGCACAACATCCTGGGCAACCAGGCGGTCCAGGTCTTCTACCAGGCCCTGCCGTGGCTTCCGTCGGGGGCCCGGGACCGGTGGAACGAGGTGGAACGGGAGGTCTTCTTCCTCTGCGACAAGATCACCTTCGTCGAGTTCACGGCGGCGTTCCGGGTGTACGACATCATCACCGACCTGGAGATCCCGCTGAAACAGATGGGACTCTGGGGCGGGACGCTGGACGGGACCGCGAAACTGGCCCGGGCCCTGCGCCAGTCGGTCGCCTTCGAGGAATCCCGGTCCGGACAGAAGGCCCGGGCCTTCGACCTGGTGAAGCAGCTCCGGTGGTGCGTATCGCGCCTGGAGGCCGAGATGGTCCGGGTGACCGACGGGGTGATGACCCAGGAGCGGCGCTGGCGGTCAGCGGTCCAGGACACGGGCATCTACTTCGAGCGGGTGATCTCCTCCCGCGCGGTCCCACCCCTCAGAGACATGAGCCGGAACCTCACGGAGCAGATCGCCTCCTTCCGGATCACCGGCGAGGTGGTCCGCCAGGCCCGGGAGCGGGCCGAGCAGTTGCGGACGACCTTCTCGGACGTCAGCCGGGCGCTGGACGCGATGCTGGAAATGGAGCAGCAGGAGGAACGGGAGCGGTACGAGCGGACGCAGCGCGTGCTCGGATACGGCCTGGCGGCCCTGGCCACCCTGACCGCCTTTCCCCTGGTCGTGGGGGACATGAACTGGGCCGAGCTCCAGGAGGTGATTGCCCGGTGGCCGGGGCCCTTCCACTGGCTGGGAAGCGCCATCTCGGCCGTCCATCCCTACCTGGTGCTGGCGAGCCTGTCGGGCGCCCTGGGGGTCATCGGGCTGCTGCTGTTCGGGACCTTCTGGAGTTCGCGACAGCGGAGACCCCATCCCCAGCGGCAGTTCCTCGTCCTGGGAAAGAGGCTCAACCAGATGACCCGAGGGGTCGAGGAGATCCTCCCGATCGTCTCCCGGGTTCGCAGCAAGGCCTTCGTGTCCCGGGTCTGGGCCGGCAAGCAGGAGGACCAGGAGGTCCGGCAGGACCGGGAACGCCTGGATCGGGAGGACCGGAAGGCCCTCGAGGTGCTGCTCGAGGTGGACGACTGGCTGCGGCGGAACGAGGACGCGGCCGGAGCGCCGGGCATGGACTCGACCACCCGGGAGATCCTGCGGTTCGTCATCCTGGTGGAGTTGATGGACCAGCGCCTGAATCCGTTCCCGCTGCCCCTGTCCCTGTGCTACTTCCGCTACGCCTCCCGGCGATACGTGGCCCGATCGATCGTGTCGGACTACGAGTTCGAGCAGGTGCTCAACGGATACGGCTACGAGGACTCGGAGGTCGAGGCCATCGACAAGTGGGTCGAGAAATGGGGACGCCTGGGAGCCCGGGACCTCCTGAAGAAACTGGAGGAACTGGGAGTCTCGGCACAGCATGTCCGGCCCGTGGAGGCCCCGGCGGCCTCCTGAGAGGCGACCCGGGCAGCCCGGTTGACAAGGCCCGGTCGCCGAGGAAGATGTCCCGGAGGGACTGGAGACGTGATGGCCTCCGGGGATCACCGGCCCGCCCGCCTGCTGCTGCTCGAGTGCGTGACCCTGCTTCGCCAGCGGGTGGACCGCGCCCAGTTGTTCCCCTTCTGGAAGGGATGGGCGGAGGACCGGGGGATTCCGGTCCGCTGGGTCTGCGTCGGGGGTCGGGCCGGACTGGAGCCCGCCGGGCAGTCGTGGTTCCGCCCCGTGGTGAACCTGGATTCCGCGGATGCCCTTCGCCTGACGGAGGACCTCCGGCGCTGGGGAGCCACCCACGTGCTGGCCAACGAGGAACTGGCGACGGAGTGGGCCGGGAGGCTGACGGAGGCGATTCCGGGAATCTCCATGGTGGGAGGGCTCCGATCGGCGGAGATGACCTCCTGGATGGTTCGCCTCCGGGAAGAGGCCGAACGGCAGGGGACAATGCCGGCCCGTTGGCGCGGAGACTCCGCCTACACCCAGATCGACGTCTGGCAGCGGGAGCGGTGGCTGTCGCGCTGGATCGGGCTTCCGGATCCGCCGGCCGCCGAGGGACCGGCCGGCCGGAGGGTCGCGGACATCGCAGAGCCCCGGTATGACGCGGAGATCTTCAACGAGGCGGCGGCCCGCCTGGAGCCGATGATCCGGATCGTCGGGGGCGTCTTCTGCGACTGGACCGCACCGCTGCGGGACAACCCCGCCTACCGGGGCCTGGACCTGTCGGAATGCAGCCGGGACTACGGATGCTCCTTCTGCGCGATGCGGACGCCGGCGCCGGCCACCGGCGACCCCCTGGACGTCGCCGAACGCCAGTTCCGGCGGCTGCTGGCCTCGGGGACCCGGCCGCGCCGGGACAGCGGGCGCTACGACTTCTACGACATCCGGTTGTTCCTGCGCATCGACGAGTGGGTCGCCCGGGCGGCCGCCCTGGGCATCCCCCCGTCGGAGTTCTGCTTCTCCCCCCGGGTCGACCACGTGCTGAAGGCCCAGGATCGCCTCCGGAATGCACTGCCCCTCTGCGCGGACCGGGGATACGTCATCCGGCTCTTCCGCATCGGGGCCGAGAACTTCTCCGAGGCCGAGCAGATGCGGTTCAACAAGGGCGTCTCCGCGGTCCAGATCGAAGAGGCCCTGTCGCTGTTCCGGGAGTTCGAGTCCCGGTGGCCGGGAACCTTCCAGGCCACCCAGCCCCTGGCCTTCATCACCTTCACTCCCTGGACCACGCTGGAGGATTTCCGGCTGCTGCTGGAGAAGGCGGTGCATTGGGGATTCCCTCCCCGAGGCCGATGGCTCTTCTGCAAGCTGGAACTGGACCGGGACCAGCCCATCACCGCCCTGGCCCGGGCCGAGGGGGACCTGGTCGTCCCGGAGTTCGAGGACCCGGCCCTCCTCTACTCGTCTTCGGTCGTGGGGTCCCTGCACCCCTCCCAGGTGCCCTGGAGGTTCCGGGACCGCCGCGTGGCGACCTGCCATGCCCTGCTGGTGCGCTACTGCGCGGCCCTGGAACGGGCGTTCCCCGACACGGTCTTCGAGGGCGACCCCCTCTACCGGGAGATCCAGGACCGGATCCGGGAGGACGGAGGCAGGGCCGCCACGCCTCTCGCCTTCGCCCAGGCCCTGGTCCGCACCATCGAGGAGGACCCCGCTGCCAGGGACGCCGGGGAGGTCTGGCGGCGGACCTACCGGGACCTGGTGCGCGCGGGGCTTTCCGGCCCGCCGATGCGCAGCCGGATGACCTGGCTGATCCGCCAGGTGCTGGAATCGGGCCGCAACAAGTGGGACGACCTCCACCTGGAGAACCTCTCCTGCGAGGAGGGATCCCGGGAGGCGATCCTGTCGTTGAGGACCCGGGGACGTCCCTGCTCGGTGCGCATGGTCCCGGCCGGGAGCCTGGAGAACCCGGACATCCGGTCCGAGCGGTTCGCCGGGAGGCTGGAGGAGGCGTCGCCCCAGGATCGAAGCCTCCTGCTGGCCCGGCTGGGGCGGCTGTTCCGGGCCCTGGACCCCCTGGTGCCCCGCTACGCGCCGCTGTTCCTGGCCGGTTCGCCGACCGTGCCGGACCCGGTCGGCCCCGTTCCTTCGCTTGCCGACGACGACGGCTGAGAACCGCGTCTCCGGGCCCCGGGGTCCTGTCCGTCCGGGGCGAGAGGCGACCGCCGTTGCCATTCCCGGGGACTGTCACTATGCTGGCCCTCCGTCGGAGGCCGCCTCGCCACAGGACGGGACATGGCGCGGTTCCTGGTCATCGGGCTCGGTCCCATCGGATCCCTGGTGGGGGGGCGTCTGGCCCGTTCGGGACACCAGGTCCACGGGGTCGAGCACGCGCCGGAACGGGCCCGGGCCGCCGAGGAGGGACTGGTCCTGGAGACCCCCGAGGGGACCTTCCAGGCCCGCCTGGCCACCGTGGATTCGTCGATCCCACCGGCCCTGGAGCGGGGTCCCTTCGACGCGATGTTCCTCTGCACGAAGGCCAACGAGGTGGCCACGGCGGCCCGGTCGCTGGCCTCGGCGCCGGGGACCGGACCGGTCGTCTGCCTCCAGAACGGGTGGGAGATCGAGGAACCTCTGGTCGCGGCGCTGGGACCCGGCCGCGTGGTCCGGGGGGTGGTGCACTTCGCCGGGGAGATGCCCGGGCCGGGCCGAGTCCGGCAGACCTTCGCCCACGACCCGAGCTGGGTCGGGGCCCTCGATCCCCGGAGCCGGGCCGTCGCGGAACAGGTGGCATCCTGGCTCACCGAGGCCGGCATGGTCACCCAGGCGACCGACCGGATCGACCGGGAGGTCTGGCGCAAGACGGTCCACCTGTGCATCCTGGCACCCCTGTGCGCGCTGACCCGCATGAACATGCGGGAGGCCCTGGGCCAGCGGGAGATCCGGCGCCTGGCCCAGGGCCTCCTGACCGAGTGCATCCAGGTCGGGGATCGCCTGGGGTACGACTGCGGCAACGGGTTCTTCGAGGCCTCGATGGGCTACGTGCTGGCCGCGGGCGACCACCCCCCGTCGATGCTGATGGACGTGATCCGGGGGCGGCCCACCGAGGTCTCCTTCCTGAACGGCAAGGTGGTGGAGGCGGCGGATCGACTGGGCATGGACGTGCCCCTGAACCGAGCCATCACGGCACTGCTGACGGCGATGGAAAGCCGGTGGCCCCGGGGATCCGGCCCCTCGTGAGGAGGGTCGATGGGAAGACTGGCCTGCACGGCGATCCTGCAGGAACGGATGCGCCAGGCCTACCGGGAGGTCGTCGAGGCCGCCCGGGACCCGGGACGGCGGGTGGCCTGGTGCAGCAGCGTGGGACCGGTGGAACTGCTCCGGGCCCTGGGCTTCCAGGTCTTCATCCCCGAGAACCACGCGGCGATGCTCGGGGCCTCCCGGATGGCGACGGACCTGATCCCCGAGGCGACGGCCCTGGGGTACTCCCCCGACGTCTGCTCCTACCTGACCTCGGACATCGGGGCCTTCTGCCGGGGAGTGACCGCCCTGTCCCGGGTGGACCCCTCCTTCCGGGAGGTCCCACGACCCGACGTGCTGGTCTACGAGACCCAGCAGTGCCGGGAGGTCGGGGACTGGTTCCGGTGGTACGGGGACCGCCTCGGGGTGCCCGTGCTCGGGGTCCCGGCACCCCGGTCGGTCGAGGCCCCGACCCCGGACCTGGTGGCGGCCCTGGCCTCCCGGCTGGAGGCCCTGGTCGGTCCCCTGGAGGAAATCGCCGGGCGTTCCCTGGATTTCCGACGGCTCCAGGATACGGTGGCCGTATCGCGGGAGACCTCCCGCCGCTGGCAGCAGGTGCTGGCGACGGGAGAGGCCCGGCCGGCCCCCTGGACCTTCTTCGACGCATGCATCCACATGGGCCCGGCGGTCGTGCTCCGGGGGGATGCCCGGGCCCTGTCGTACTACGATCTGCTGCTGGACGAGCTGCGGCAGCGGGTCCGGGAAGGCCACGGGGCCGTGCCCGGGGAGGACGTGCGGCTGTACTGGGAGGGGATGCCGATCTGGGGCCGCCTCCGGGACCTCTCGGAGCGCCTGGCCTCCCTCGGGGCCGCCGTGGTGGGCAGCACCTACTGCTCCTCGTGGGTCTTCGAGGCCCTGGACCCGGACCGGCCCTTCGAGTCGATGGCCCGGGCCGGGCTGGACCTGTTCATCAGCCGCACCGATCCGGTCAAGGAGCGAATCCTGGCGGCCGAGGCCCGGCGATACGGGGTGTCCGGGATCGTCTTCCATGACGCGAAGACCTGTCCCCACAACAGCAACTCCCGGTTCGGCATGCCCCGGCGCCTGGTGCGGGAACGGGGCATCCCGACCGTCACGATCCAGAGCGATCTCAACGACCTGCGGCTGCACTTCGACGAGGGGGTGCACCTGGCCCTTCAGGCCTTCGTGGAACAGTGCCGGGAGGCCGTGCCGTGAGCCGACCGGAGCGGGTGCTGGGCATCGACATCGGATCGTCCTACGGGAAGGCCGTCCTGGTGGACCGGGAGGCCCGGGTGCTGGCCCGGGCGGTGCGGCCGACGGGGATCGACTTCGCCGGGACCGCCCGGGCGCTGATCCTCGACCTGGCGGGACCGGAAGGGGTTTCCGGGCAGGGCATCGCGGTCGTGGCCACCGGCTACGGGCGGCAGCAGGTCCCCTCGGCCTTCCGACAGGTCACCGAGGTGACCTGCCAGGCGCTGGCGGCATGGCACCTGTTCGGGAGGCCCCTGACGTTGATCGACATCGGCGGGCAGGACACCAAGGTGATCGAGGTGGATCCGGGCGGGCGGCGGCGGTCCTTCCATCTGAACCGCAAGTGCGCCTCGGGGACCGGCGCCTTCCTGGAGGAGATGGCCGGCCGCCTGGGGACGGACCCCGCCGGGATGGACCGGCTGGCCGAGGAAGGCGTGGAGGCGGCCACCCTGTCGTCCTTCTGCACGGTCTTCGCCCAAAGCGAACTGCTGGCCCTGGCCCGCCAGGGGCGTTCCCCGGGGGACATCGCCCTGGGGGTCTTCGACGCGGTGGTGAAGCGGGTCCTCGAAATGGCCCGCCCCACCGGGGAGGTGGCCCTGACCGGTGGCGCCGCCCGGGGGGTGCTGGTGCACCGGATGGAACGGGCCCTCGGGAGGACGGTCCTCGTGCCCGATCATCCCCAGTTCACCGGGGCCCTGGGAGCCGCGCTGCTGGCCCTCCGGGAGGACCCCGACGTCCCGGCGGGGGAGGAGGGGTCCCCTTGAGTCTCGACGCGCTGTTCCGTCCACGGTCCGTGGCGGTGTTCGGGGCGACCCCCCGGGAAGGAACCATCGGCCACCAGGTGGTCCGCAACCTGGTCGATGCGGGATTCACCGGGCGGGTGGTGCCCGTGAATCCCGGGGGCGATCCGGTCTGCGGCCTTCCGGCGGTGACCTCCCTGGAGCAGGTGCCCGGGGGGACCGACCTGGCGAACGTCGCGGTGCGGCGGGACCGGGTGCCGGAGGTGCTGCGCCAGTGCGGGGCCGCAGGAATTCGCGCCGCCATCGTGCATTCCGCGGGATTCGCCGAGGCCGGGCCGGAAGGGACGGCCCTCCAGCAGGAATGCCTGGAGATCGCCCGCGAGCGGGGCATCCGGCTCCTGGGACCCAACGCCCAGGGAGTCCAGAACGGCGACCCGGCGGTGCGCCTCTACGGGACCTTCACCTTCACGCCCCTGCGACCGGGACCCGTGTCGATCCTGGCCCAGAGCGGGGGCGTCGCCGAGCTGCTGAACCTCCACCTCTGGCGGGCCGGGGTCGGGATCCGGCTCTACGGAAGCCCGGGAAACGCGGCGGACGTCGGGCTGGCGGACCTGCTGGAGGAGGTCTCCCGGGACCCGGAGACCCGGGTGGTGCTGCTGCACCTGGAAGGGGTGCCCGACCCCGTCGGGCTTCTTCGGGGAATGGCGCGCTGCCGGGAGGCGGGACAGGAGATCCTGGTGCTGTCCGGCGGACGCCACCAGGCGGGTCGGGAGGCCGTGGCCTCCCACACCGGGGCGCTGGCGGCCTCGGGAGGACTGCTGGAGGCCCTGGTGGCCCGCTCGGGCGCCCGGTGGGTCCGGGGTGCCCGGGAGGCGGTGGACCAGGCCGTCGGGCTGTGTCTTGGTCCAAGGAACCCCGGACACCGGACCGCGGTGGTCTGCAACGCCGGTGGAACGGGCATCCTGGCCCTGGAGGCGGCGGTGGATGCCGGCCTGCAGCCGGCCCGCCTCGCGCCCGGAACCCGGGACCGCCTCCGGGAGGGACAGTCCCCTCTGGCGAGCATCGGGACGCTGCTGGATCTCACGGCGACGGCGGACCCCGGCCAGGTCGCATCGGCCCTGCGGCTGGTGCTGGACGACCCCGGGGTGGACGGGGTGCTGCTTTCCCTGGTGACCCCCTTCTACATCGACGGGAAGGCCCTGTGCCGGGGCGTCGTGGAGGCCGCCCGGGACCGCTCCAAGCCCCTCGTCGTGCACCTGATGGCCAATCCCCGGACCCCCGACGCCGAGCGGATCCTCCGGGAAGGCGGCGTCCCGGCCTACCCGTTCCCCGAGGAGGCCGCCGCGGCGCTGGCCGCGACGATCCCCCGGGACCCGCTGGCCGTCCGTTCCGCCGGGGCCGGGATCCCGGCACGTCCGGAGCCGGGGTCCCCCGCCGGACCCGCCCGGGGACGCTGGCTGCCGCTGGAGGAAGCCTTCGACCTGCTGGAGGGCCTCGGCGTCCCGTGCCTGCCCCGCCGGGTGGTCCGGCGACCCGAGGACGGGATCCCCCCTCCTGCCTTCCCGCCGCCTTGGGTGCTGAAGGCGGACCTCCCCGAGGGGGCCCACAAGGCCCGGCAGGGGGCGGTGATCCGGGGACTCGGGACCCCGGAGGACCTGGCAGCGGAGACGGCCCGGTTGCGGAAGCGCTTTCCCGGCTGTTCCCTGCTGGTCCAGCCCCAGGTCTTCGCAGGGCTCGAACTGGCCCTGGGCCTCGTCCGGGAACCGTCGGGCCTGGTGCTGGCGATGGCGGGACCGGGAGGGTCGGCCATCGAAGAACGGCCGGGGTTGCGCTTCCGACTGTGCCCCGTGTCCGCCGACGAGGCCCGGGAGGCCCTCGGCCTGGGAGCCGGCGGGGATCCCCTTCCGGGGGTTCCCGTCGAGGTCCTGGAGGCCCTGGCGGCGGCCTGGGCGACGATCTCCCGGCTGCCCGCCCGGCTTCCGGGCCTGGTCGAGCTGGACCTGAATCCCCTGGTCTGGACGGCGGCCGGGCTCGTGGCGGTGGACGCCCGGATCCGGATCGCCGACGCCCGGGACCCCGGTCCGGGGAGCACCGGAACCATCCGGAACTGACCGGCCGACGGAACCGGATCCCTCGGAAGATGTCGTCCGGGTGCCACAGGAACCTCCTCCCGGCAGGCAGGGCCCAAGGCGTATACTGCCCGGTGACGACGGGAAGGAAGGCACCGGTGCGGCCGGTTCGGGCAACGGCAGTCCTGGTCGTGACGGCCCTGGCGATGGGCTGCGGAGGCGGCGGGTTTCCCGGGACCCCGGACCTGCCGGGAACGGGCGATCCGGGCCGCCTGGAAATCCCGGCGGACGGCGAGGCCGGCGACGGGGAACCGAGACCGGACCGGCCTCCTCCGGACCCGACCGCCGACGCGGTCCGGGAAGCGGATGCCGCGGCGGACCCGGAGACAGGCGACGACGGGTATCCGGACGGGCCCCGCGGCTCCGGCGACGACGCGACCACGGTGGAGCCGGGGACGGAGGCCGTCGAGACCCCCGACCCGGATGCCGGCGGAGACCCGCCGGACGACCTGCCGAACGACGGGGCCGCCGCCGACACGGGCCCGGAAGTCCCGCTGCCGGACGTCCCGCCGGTCGATGCCGGAATCCTCGTGAACGCGATCCGGGAAGGCGATCAGTCCCAGCCGTCGGTGGCCCCCCGCAAGGGGGGAGGCTGGTGGGTGGCCTGGCAGACCCGGGCCCCCTCGGGCGGGGACTGGCAGGTGGCGGCCCGGTGCCTGGCTCCCGACGGCACGCCGGCCTCGGAGGAGGTCCGGGTGTCCTCGGAAGACTGCCTTGCCGCCCGGCGGCCCTCGGTGGCGGTCACCGACGACGGATCCCTCTGGGTGGCCTACGAGGCCGACGGCCTGGACGGGGACGGGTCCGCCGTGGCCCTGCGGCGCCTGGCGTCCTGCGATGCCGACGCGGGCCCGGAGTGGCGGTTGAACGCCTTCACGTCCTCCTTCCAGGGCGCTCCCGCCCTGGCCCCTCTGCCCGGCGGGACGGTCGTCGCCGCCTGGCAGAGCGAGTGCCGGGTTTCCTCGTCCTGCGCCTGGCTGGACGGTTCCTGGGCCGCCGTCGCCCACCGTCGGGCGAACGACGACGGCCCGATCGGCTTGGGCGAGTCCGTGGTCAACCGCTTCACCGTCGGGGACCAGTTCCAGCCCTCCGTCGCGGCGATGCCCGGAGGGGGCTGGTGGGTGGCCTGGGCCGGCGCCACCGACGTCTCCTCGATCTACGACGTCTTCCTGGACCGTTTCGACGCGGACGGCCTGCGCCAGGGAGAGGACCTCCCGGTCAACGGGTCGGTCGCAGGCCCGCAGTCCATGCCCCGGATCTGCGCGCTGGCCGGGGGCGGCGCGGCGGTGGCCTGGATGGACTGGGACCCCGCCGGCACGGCCATGGACCTGCGGGCCCGCCTGCTGGATCCCTCGGGACGGCCCCGATCGGCCGACCTGCCCCTGGCCGCGGACCCGGAGGGGCTGGAATCGTCGGTGGCCCTGGCGCCGGCCGGGGACGGCTTCCGGGCGGCCTGGCGCCACCGCCGGTCCTCCTCGTCGCCCGGGACCGTGCGGTGGAGGGTCTTCGATGCCGACGGGAATCCGTCGGGACCGGAGCGGATCGCCTCGGAGGACCGCGACGGCGACTCGGGACAGCCGGCCCTGGCAACCGCGGCGGACGGCCGGGCGTTTCTGGTTTTCACCTCGTCCGCGGGGGACGGATCCGGGACCGCCATCGTGGCCGTGCCCCTCCCCTGACCGGCCGGGCCGAACATTCCCTCGTGACGGAAGCGCCCCCATTGGCCTCCCGGTTGCGGTACATTCCCCTTGCGGGCTCGAAGGGGAACGCGGATGCCCTCGCAGGAAACGGGGAGGATCGGCTGGCGACCCGCCTCGATGATGGTGCTGACCGTGCTGGCGGTGGCGTCGGTCCAGCACTACCGGGACGACGTCCACTACGCCAACGAGGCTTCCCGGATCTACGCCGCGATGGCCGTTGCGCTTCATGGCACGCCGGTCCTGGACCCCGTCTTCGACCGCTACTTCCCGGGATGGCGATCGGCCTCCCGTCCCCCGAACGTGGACGTGGCGGTCTTCCGGGATCGCTACCACCTGGACAAGGCCCCGGGGATCAGTCTGCTGGCAGTTCCAGGCATCTGGCTGATCGATCGCCTGGGATTGGAGATCCCCTTCCGGTGGATCGCCTGGGGTTTCGCGGTGCTCCTCTGCGCCATTCCCTCGGGGCTGCTCGGGTGGCTGGCCAGTCGCCGCCTGGAACGGGCCGGACTCCCGGGCTGGCCCGCCTGGGCCGCCGTGCTGGCGACCCCCTGGCTGGCCTACGGAGGCATGCTCTTCGGCCACGCCCTCGCGGCGGCCCTGGTGGGTGCGGCCCTGGTCCTCGGCCTGGGCCCTCTGGGACCGGAGAAGGCCCCGGACCACCCAGCAGCGGGACGCCGGGAGGCCATCCTGGGAGGCGTGGCGGCGGGCATGGCCACCCTGGTGGAGTACCCGGCGGCCTTCTGGGTGGCCCTGGTGGTCCTGGTCCTGGCGGCCAGCCCCGGGCATCGATCCCGACTCCCCTGGTTCCTGCTGGGCGGCCTGCCCCTGGCCGGGGCGCTGCTGGCCTGGAACGCCTGGAACTTCGAATCCCCCTTCGCCCTGTCCTACGCCTTCAAGAGCAACGCGGATCTCCAGGCGATCCACGGCCAGGGCGCCTTCGGGTTCACCGCTCCCTCCTGGGAACGCCTAGCGGGCCTCTGCCTGGGAAGCCGCCGGGGCCTCTTCTTCGCGGCCCCCTGGCTGCTCTCGGGAATCCTCGGGGCCTGGGTGGCACTGGCAGACGACCGGATGCCCCGTCCCTGGAGGCTGGCCCTTCCGCTGGGATGCTGGGGATGGCCGCTGTTCGTGTCGGGATTCGTGGACTGGACGGCTGGCATGACCTTCGGACCCCGGCACCTCCTGGCCGGACTTCCGGCCCTCGCCCTGGCCGCCGCGGTCGCATTCCGCCGGTGGCCCGGGAGGCTGCCCCGGGCCCTGGCCGCCGCCTGGGTGCTGTCCTCCCTGCTGCTGAACGCCGCGGCCGCCTGGACCTTCCCCTACGCCCACCCGGAGGTCCGCAATCCCCTGGGAGAAGTGATGGTCCCGGTGCTGATCCAGGCGGGTACCGCGCCGATGGTCTGGGATGCCTGGCTGCCCGCGCCCTTGGGAGCGCTGCTCTCCCTGGCCTCGGCTCTGGGGGTCCTGGCCCTGGCCTGGCAATCCCCGGCGCCTTCGTCCCCTTCGGCCCGGCCTTCCCGGGCAATGGCCGGAGCCCTGGCCGCCGGCTGGTTCGCCCTGCACCTCGGAGCGGCCCTGGGCGTCACCGGGACCCCCGAGGAGGTCCGCGCGGCGGTCCGGAACCGGGCCCTTGCCTTCGAGATGATGGGGCGGGAGGACCTGGCGGCGGCGGCACGCCGGTCCCTCCAGGCGTCGCCGGAGGTCCCGGCCCCCTGAACCGCCTGTCCTCTGCAGTCCCGTTCCCAGGCCCCTTCTGGGCGCCCGGGGTTGACGGAACATGCCGAACACCGGATGATTCCGGACCTTTCCGGCCCCGGATTCCCGGGAGTCCGGAAACAGGGGCCCGACGGCCAGGAGTCCTCAGATGACGAAGAGGTGTTCGGCGGCGGTGGTGATCGGAGCCTGGTTCCTTTGGGGCTGTTCCGGTGGTCCGGCCCTGGCCCCCGATCTCCCCGACGGCGGAACCACCGACGCGGCAGAGGACACCCGGGCCCCCGACGATGCCGGATCCGAATCGGCCGAGGTCCCGGGTCCGGTGGACGACGGCCCCGATCGCGGAGACTCGGCCCGGCCGTTCGAGGACCCAGGAACCGATGCGGCGGGGGATCCGGGGGAGGAGGCCGCCCCGGAGGATGCGGCGCCTGCCGATCCGGGATTCCCGGAAGCAGACGACCTCTCCGACGACCCCGGAATTCCTCCCGAGGACCCAGGCAACCATCCCGACCTGGACGGGCACGAGGATCCTGGGCCCGGGCCCGGACAGGACCTGGAGAACCCCGGGGACCTGCCCCTCTGCCCCCCCGGCAGCGGGTGCCCGGGAGAACCCTGCGACGAGGACGACGACTGCGCCCGGGGACCCTGCGAGCCGCACCTGGGAACGGGGGCCTGTTCCGGTCCCTGCGCCGGGGACCGGGACTGCCCGGAAGACTGGTTCTGCGACCTCGACGCACCCGACGGGAATGCGGTCTGCCGGTCCCGGACGCCCTTCGCCTGCACTCCGGACGACTGCGACGACGGCCTGCCCTGCACCGAGGATCGCTGTTCCCACGCCACGGGAACCTGCATCCGGACGATCCTGCCGGGGTTCTGCCTGGTCGAAGGATCCTGCCTGCCGGAGGGCACCCCGCGCCCGGGATTCCCCTGCCAGCGGTGCGACCCGGACCGGTCCCCCCGGGACTGGTGGACCGAACCCGAGGGGACTCCCTGCGAGGACGGAGACCTGTGCACCCAGGAGGACCGCTGCGACGACCGGGGTTCCTGCCGACCGGGACCCGGAAGGACCTGCCCCGCCCCCGCCCCCCGGTGCGACGGGGACGTCCTGGTGGTCACCGGCGCGGCCTGCGAGGCCGAGACCGGCGAGTGCTACCACTTCGAGCAACCCGTTCCATGCCCCTTCGGGTGCGACCCGGCCGCCCTGGACTGCCGGCCGGACCCCTGCGCCGGCGTCCCGTGCCTTTCGCCACCCGGCCCCTGCCACGAGGCCTCCGGCTGGTGTGACGGTGGAACCTGCCGCTACGCCCCCCGGATCGCCGGTTCGCCCTGCGACGACGGCGACCCCTGCACGGACCAGGACCGGTGCGACGACTCCCTCGCCTGTGCCGGCGTGGCCCGATCCTGCCAGGCACCGACCCCCGAATGCACCGCCGACGGATCCCTCCGGACCTTCCAGGACGGGACCTGCGACCCGGCCTCGGGCGACTGCGTCTTCCCCTGGATCGACACGCCCTGCGACCGGGGCTGCGACCCGCTTTCGAGACGCTGCGGCCGGGTGTTGATCGGCGAGTTCCGGACCCGGGGACCGGGGGGCGGCTTCGACGAGTACGTGTCCGTCTTCAACGCCGGGGCGGACCCGGTCGATCTCTCGGGTTGGATGCTGTACGCCAGCAACGGAAGCGGCCTCACGAGCCTCCGGGCGACCATCCCTCCCGGGACCGTCGTGCCGCCCCGGGGGTCCTGGCTGCTGGGGGTCCTCCCGCCGGGAGGAGGCGGCTATGGCGGAACGACCCCCCTGGATCAGTCCTACGGGACCGGGATCGCCGATACCGGGGGCCTGATGCTGGCCGACGCCCAGGGGAACCCCGTGGACCAGGCGGGGATGTCGGCCGGGAGCGCCTACGGAGAGGGCTCCCGGCTCGATCCCCTGATCGACAACAGCGACGCGGCCTACCGTCGCCGGACGGACTTCTGCGGACCGGACCGGGACACGGGGGACAACCGGCTGGACTTCCAACGGATCGAGTTCCCGCGGCCTCCCGGATCGCGGTCCTGCCCGCTTCCCTGCTCGGGGCGGCAGTGCGAGGCACCGGGCCCGGGATGCCTCGACGACTGGAACGCCGCGACCTGGACCGTTTCCTGCGACGAGACCGGCGTCTGCCGGCCCGCCCCGGATCCGACCCCCTGCGAGTTCGGGTGCGATGCCCGGATCGGGGCCTGCCGGGCCGAGGACTGCCAGGTCCTCTGCGACGACGGCAATCCCTGCACGCAGGATCGGTGCGACGCCCTGGGAAACTGCCTCCACGAGCCCCTCTCCCCCTGCTGCGGCAACGGGGCCCGGGAGGACCCCGAGGAGTGCGACGACGGCAACCGGCGCCCCGGGGACGGGTGCACGGCCGACTGTCGGTTCGAGTGCCCCCCGGGGACGGTGCTGGAGCAGGGCCTCTGCTTCGTTCCCGCCATCGGTCCCGGGGAGACCCAGGACGAGGCCTGCACCCGCATCGGCCGGGCACCGACCCCGACCGCCGTGGAGATCCTCTGGGACGAGGCGGCCCTGGGACGGGTGGCCGCGGGCCTCGGGTCCGTCTCCCTGGGCGACACCGGCGACTTCGCCCCGTCGATGTGGTGCGATCCCGTGGCGTCCGCATGCCACACCCACGACTTCGGGGGACGCTTCGTCAACCACGGCGCGCGCCCGGACCTGCCTTCCCTGGTCCCGGTGTTCACCTGCGCCCAGGCGGGGGTTCCAGCACCGGTGCGCCCCGCCCTGCAGGTCCATTTCCTCGAGATCGGCCAGGGAGATTCCATCCTGCTGGACCTGGGCGAGACGGAGGTCCTGATCGACGGAGGCCCGGACCCGCTCCGGGCGACGAACTACATCGCTCCCTTCGTGGACGGCCCCATCGAGGCGATCCTCTGCACCCACCCCCACCTGGACCACCACGGGGGCCTGGACGAGGTGCTGCGGCGCTTCCAGGTGTCCGAGATCTGGGTCAACGGCGGCCAGAACGCCACGGCCTACGCGACCTTCCTGGCCCTGGCCCAGGCCGAGCCCGGATCCGTGGTCCGGGTCGTGGACCGGGGCGACTCGGCCTTCGCCGGGGACCTGGCCTTCGCGGTGCTGGGCCCCCCGACGCCCCGCTTCGCCGATCACAACCGGGACTCGGTGGTGTTGCGGACGGTCTTCGGGCGGGTCTCGTTCCTGTTCACCGGGGACATGGAGACGCCTTCGGAGAGCAGCGTGCTGGCGACGGGGATCCCCCTGGCCACCACGGTGCTGAAGGTGGCCCACCACGGGTCCAGCACCTCCAGCAGCCAGGCCTGGCTCGACGCGGTGCGGCCCGCTCTGGCGGTGTACCAGGCCGAGACGGGCAACCCCTACGGCCATCCCCACCAGGTGGTGGTGGACCGCTTCGCGGCGATGGGCATCCCCCTGCTGGGGACCGACACCCGGGGTACCATCGTGGTCACCACCGACGGTTCCGCTTCCTCCTACGTCACTGCCCGCTGAAGGCGGCCTGGCCCGCGAAGACCTCCGCGATCCGGCAGGCCTCGGCCGCCACGCCCGCCGCATCCTCGCCCAGCAGCACGAAGAGCGGTTCCTTGCCCAGGGCCGGCGACTCCCAGAACAGTCGCGGGACGCCGCCGGCCGCCTCGATCACCTCCCGGATCTTCCAGGGCATGCTGGCCCGGTCCGCCCGGGCGACCTCCTCCGGTTCCTTCGACCGGTCGATCGGGACCGGGAGATAGCCCATCGCCCGGACGCAGCCCTCGAGACCCTCGTCGTAGGCGAAGTTGATCCCGGCCCGGAGGACGGGGTCCCGGCGCATCGTCTCGACCAGCAGCCGGGCCATGTGGTCCGAGGCCCCGAAGGCCGGAAGGCCCGAGGCCCGGGCCCGGCCGTGGACGCGGGTGATGCGCCCCTCCACGGCCGCCACCTCCGACGGGTCCGAGGCCCCAGGGAGGGCGTATGCCAGGTTGACCCGGACCTCCGGGATGATCCGGGCGAATGCGTCGCAGCGCTCCAGCATGGCGATCGCCCGGACCAGGTTGCCCAGGATGCGATCCCGCTCGTGCCGGTCAGACATCGGGTTCCTCCAGGGTGCGGAAGAAGGCCGCCCAGAAGGGATCCTCCTCGGGGAAGGCCAGCGTCGATTCCGTCCCGTCCGGCCGGACGACCGTCCGCCCCGCCGAGGCCGGGAGCATCTCGCCGACGATGGCCGCCTGGATGCCCCGGGCGTGGAGCGCGGCCAGGATCCCGTCGGCCCGGTCCCTGGGAGCGGTCGCCACCAGCGTTCCCTCGCTGATGGAGGCGTAGGGATCCATGTCGAAATGGCGGCAGATCGCCGCCGCCTCGGCCGAGACCGGCACGAGGCCCAGGTCCGCCCGGATCCCGCACCTGCTGGCGTGGGCCACCTCGAAGAGGCCCCCCAGGACGCCCCCCTCGGTGGCGTCGTGCATGGCCGTGGCGCCCCCCGCCTCCCGGACGGCGCAGGCATCCTCGAGGACGCTCATCTGCCAGTAGGTATCGCTGGCCCGGGCGACGACCTCCGGCCCGAGGATCCGGCCGAGAGTCTTCGGGTACTGGAGGGCCAGGATGGCCGCCGCCTCGATCGCGGCGCCCTTGGTCACGATCACGACGTCGCCGGGCCGGGCGCCCGACGGGGAAATGACCTCCCCCCGGGAGGCGAAGCCCCAGACGGTGCACCCCCCGTTCAGCACGTAGGGAATGCCCCCGTATGCCCCCGTGTGCCCGCCGACGATGGCGATGCCCAGACGGTCGCATTCCTCGTGGATCGCCTGCCAGACCTCCTCCAGGACCTCCCGGGGAGTGGCCGGGGGCAGCAGCAGACAGATGGTCATGTACTGTGGCTTCACCCCCATCACCGCCACGTCTCCGGCGCAGATGTGGACCACTCCCCACCCGAACCGGCGCCACCCCCAGGAGGCCAGGCCGAAGGTCGGGTCCTCGGCGACGACCATCACCCGGTCCCCCAGGTCGACGACCGCCGCGTCCACGCCGTGCCTGGGCCCGAGGATCACCGAGGAATCGTGGCGGCCCAGGCGGGGGAAGATCACCTCATCGAAGGTGCCAGGGTCCAGTTTCCCGACTCGGGGCAGGGACCTGCTCATGACTTGCCTCCACGGGAAGGGGTTGAGAACGACCCGGGAAGGCATCAGCGGAAGGTGGCGGAAGCATCACGGAACACTCCCTTCGCCGGCATGACCCGGATCAGGTTCAATGGGTCGACGCGAGCGCAGCGTCCTCTCAGCCGGGTCCCTCCCGGCTCCCCAGTGGCCTGACCCTATCCCTGCACGGGGGTGGACGTCAAGGGGGACCGGAGGTCGGCGCCTGCCCAGGGCAGCCTGCGAACCTCGCCGGGACTCGAATCCGGGCTCCAGGAGCCCCGGAACCGGGAGGACGGCTTCTTCGCCGCAGCACCGGACCCGCACGGAGGGGGGATCAGGGGGCCTCGCCCGCGAGGGCCTTCCGGGCGGCTGCCTGGACCTTCTGGTCCGGGTCCTTCTGGGCCAGCCTGGCCAGCAGCGCCCGGGCCCGGGGTCGATCCCGCAGGACCCGGGCCGCCTGGACGGCCACCAGCCGGTCCTCCGGATCGGACCGGGTCGCCAGATGGTCCATGGCGTTCCACCGATCCGGTTCGGGAGCCTCGACCAGGAGTTTCTGGGCCTCGGCTCGCCGGGGAGGCCGCTGGCCCAGCAGCAGGGCCACCTGGTCCACCAGCGCCCCCCCCTCTTCCTGCTCCTCCACCTGGGCCTCCAGGTCGGCCTGGTACCACAGGTAGACCCCGGTGGCCCCAAGTGCGGTGATGGCAACCAGCGCCAGGAAGCCGATCTTTTCCCGCCTCGTCATCCCGATCCCCCGTTGGGGGCGAACCTACCACAACCGGACCGGGAAGGGATCGGGGGCCGCCGCGGGTCGATTGCGTCGAAAGGCGATCCGGTGCAGGCTTCCCCCATGAAGCCGCTCCCGGAACGGCCCCGGCTCCAGCGCCTGGACGACCCCCCTGGCGGACTGCTCGACGGGGCCCCGGAACTGCGGGAGAAGGTCCGGGATCTGGCCGTGGTCTCCCGCCTGGCCGCCCCGTCCTTCGTGGCCCTCGCCCTGGCGGGATCCCTGGCCCTCCACTACGGGCTGTTCCTGGTCCTCGCCCCCCGGTCCTCCGGCGGGGGTCTCCACCCGGTGGCCCTGCTGCTCGCCGGGGCCAAGAGCAACCCCTTGATCGAGGCGGGGGAGTGGTGGCGGATGCTGGCGGCGATCTGGCTCCATGCCTCCTGGCCCCACCTCCTCGTGAACCTCGCGGGACTGCTGCTCCTGGGGCAGATCGGCGCCAATGCCCTCGGGGCCGGACGGATGCTGCTGGTCTTCTTCGTCGGGGGCGCCGCCTCCTTCCTGGCCTCCTTCCTGGCCGGAACCGGCGACTCGGTCGGGTCCTCGGGAGCGGTCCATGCCCTGCTGGGTTCGCTGCTGGTCTTCGGGGTGATCCACCGGCGCCGGATTCCCCGCTCGAGCCGCCCCTGGTGGATGGCGACCGCGCTGTTCTTCACCGCGATGACGGTGCTGACCCAGGCCCTGGACCCCCACAGCGATCGCATGGCCCACCTGGGGGGCCTCCTGGCCGGGGCCCTCCTGGGAGCCCCCCTGTCCCGGGCCCCGAGGCTCTTCGAGGGCGGCCCCGAACGCCGGTCCTGGCCCCTGGGCCTGCTGGTCGTCGCGGTGGTCTCCCTGGCCCTGGCGGCGGGGGTGACGGGGCTCGCGGGACTCCAATCCCAGCCGGTCCTGCCGGATCCCGGGCTCCGGGAGGCCCGCCCGGCGGGCCTGCGGATCCGCCTCCCATCCCGGTGGGAGGCCGGACGCCTCCGGGAGGGGCGATGCATGACCCCCCTTCCTCCCGGGACCTCCTGGACCCCCGCCCAGGGGGAGACCCTCTGCCTCCGGGACCCCTACGGAGCCTTGCTGCTGCTCGGTCCCCCCGCCTCGGTGACTCCGGGGGTCGCCGTGGACCCCTCCCTGACCGGCATCGGCGGGCTGCGGACCCTGCTCCGGGAACCGGGGGAGGACACCGAGAAGCGCTGGATGGTGCTGAACCCCCAGTGGGCCCTGTCGATCCGTTTCTTCCGGATCCTGGCGCCGGCCTACGATCCCCTGCTGGAGGAGATCGCCTCCGGTATGCGGCTGGCCCCCTAGGGTCTATGGTCGTCCCACGGCCACGTAGTCGAACCCCGCCTCCCGGAGCCTCGGGCCGGACCAGATGTTGCGGCCGTCCAGGACCAGCCGCCCCCGCATCCGGTCCCGCACCTGCCCGAAGTCCGGCTGCCGGAACTCCCCCCACTCGGTGACCAGCATCAGGACATCGGCTCCGGCCACCGCCTCCAGGGCTCCCGTGGCGTACGCCAGCCCCGGCCGCGGCCCGAGGACCTTGCGGGCGTTCTCCATCGCGACGGGGTCGTAGGCCGCCACGGTGGCTCCCCGTTCCAGGAGCCCCCGGACCACCTCCAGGGAGGGGGCCTCCCGCATGTCGTCGGTGTTGGGCTTGAAGGCGAGCCCCCACAGGGCCACGTGGACTCCCCCGAGGGACTCCCCGAGGCGTTCCACCAGTTTCCGGACCAGCAGGGTCTTCTGGCGCTCGTTGACCGCCTCCACCGCCTCGAGGATGCGCATCGGCACCCCGTGTTCCTGTCCCGTGGCGATCAGGGCCTTCACGTCCTTGGGGAAGCAGGACCCTCCGTAGCCCACTCCCGCGAACAGGAACTTGTTGCCGATCCGGGGGTCCGCCCCCATGCCCCGGCGCACCGCGTCCACGTCCGCCCCGACCCGGTCGCAGAGCGCCGCGATCTCGTTCATGAAACTGATCCGGGTGGCCAGCATCGCGTTGCTGGCGTACTTGGTCATCTCGCTGCTCTGGACGTCCATGAACAGGATGGGATTCCCCGTTCGGACGAAGGTCTCGTAGACCTCCGACAGCAGTTGCCGGGCCCGGTCCGAGTCCACGCCGCAGACGATGCGGTCCGGCTTCATCATGTCGTGGACCGCGTCCCCCTCCTTCAGGAACTCGGGGTTCGAGGCCACGTCGAAGGGATGCCGGGTGTACCGGGCGATCTCCTCCCGGACCTTCCCGCAGGTCCCCACGGGCACCGTGGACTTCACGACCACCAGCCGGTATCCGTCCATGTCCCCGGCGATCTGCCGCGCGACCCCCAGCACGTGGCGCAGGTCCGCCGACCCGTCCTCCTGGGGCGGCGTGCCCACGGCGATGAAGATCACGGTGCTCCGGCGCACCAGGTCCCCCAGGTCCGTCGTGAAGTGCAGCCGGCCCTGGGCCCGGTTCCGGTCCACCAGGTCCTGGAGTCCCGGCTCGTAGATGGGGATGCCCCCCTGGTTCAGCAGGGCGATCTTCCCCTCGTCCACGTCGCCGCAGATCACCGCGTTCCCGCTTTCGGCCAGGCCGGCGCCGAGCACCAGTCCGACGTACCCCGTGCCGATCACGCCGACGTTCATTGCTCCTCCCCCGGGCCGGGTCTCGGGACCTCCGCCGGCTCCTCCTGCCCGTTCGCCTCGGCCCCGGGCACCTCCTTCGGTCCCACGGCCACCCGGATCACCCGGGTCCGGGTCCGCTCGGCCACCACCAGGGGCCAACCCTGGTAGGACAGGCGTTCCCCCGCCTGGGGAACCTTCCCGGCCAGCGTCAGCACCAGTCCCCCCACCGTCTCGAAGTCTCCCTGGTCGGGGATCTGGATGCCCAGCCGCTCGGCGAAGTCCTCGATGGGACAGGTCGCCTCCACCAGGAAGGTCCCGTCCCCCGTCTCCCGGATGGGCTCCTCGGCCTGGTCGTGCTCGTCCCAGATCTCCCCGACGATCTCCTCCAGCACGTCCTCCACGGTCACGATCCCCGAGGTCCCCCCGAACTCGTCCACGACGATGGCCATCTGGACCCGTTCCCGCTGCAGGTCCTTCAGCAGGTCCCGGATGTGCCGGGTCTCGGGGACGAAGAGCGTCCTCCGGGACTGGGCCAGTCGCGTCAACCAGTCCGGCGGGCAGGCTGGACGCGGCGGGGCCTGCAACCGCAGCAGGTCCTTCACGTTGACGATCCCGACGATGGTATCCAGGCTCCCGCGATAGACCGGGTAGCGGGAATACTGGTGCTCGTTGACGATGCGCAGGGCGTCGTCCAGGGTGGTGTGCTCCTCGAAGCCGATCACGTCGGTCCGGGGCACCAGGATCTCCTTCGCCAGGGTCTCGCTGAACTCGATGACCGAGGACAGGAGTTCCTGCTTCCCCGACGGGAGGGCCCCCTGGGCGGTCCCCAGGCGGATCATCGACTCGATCTCCTGCTCGGTGACCGCCGGTTCCCGGCCGGGGTTCCTGAGGCCGGCCCCCGCCAGGAGCCAGGAACTGGTCCGCTCGAAGAACCAGGACAGGGGGCGCACGATCCAGCAGAGACCGTGACTGACGGCCATGAAGGGGACGAGGGCCCGGGGACGGTGCTTCGCGAGGGTCTTGGGGGTCACCTCCCCGAAGAGGACCAGCAGCAGGGTCATCACCCCCACGGCCGCCGCCACTCCCAGGCCCTCGGCCCCGACGATCCCCGCCCTCTCGAGCAGCCGCGCCGCCAGGGCGGTCGCCAGGGCCGAGGCCAGGATGTTCAGGAGGTTGTTGACCACCAGGATGCTGGCGATCACGGCGTTGGGGTTGTCCCGCCACTGGGCCAGCAGCCGGACCTTGCGCCGCTCCTCCTCGAGGATCTGGTGCACGCCGGCAGGCCCCAGGGCCAGCAGCGCCGTCTCGGTGGCGGAGACCAGGCCGGAGAGAAGAATCAGGATCCCGATCACCAGCAGTGTGAATTCGTCCCCCACCTCGGAAAGGACCCCCTCCCGGAAACCCCTGGAATGCTAACAGAGAAGGGCGGGATCGGTCAAAGAAGCCGGGCGTCCCGATCCCCCTGGCCCCCCCGGATCCAGTCCCAGCAGGCGTCGTGGATGCGCCGCCGGGCCTCCCGGATGCCCTCCCGGTTCCGGGTGGGGTGGACCCGGTGGCTCAGCAACACCACGATGGCGTCCCCGGGGAGATCCACCCAGAAGGAGGTCCCGGTGAACCCCAGGTGCCCGGCGGTGCCCTCCGGGGCCCGGTCGCCTGCCAGCGACCCCGAGGGCGAGGGGGTGTCCAGCCCCAGCAGCCGGGTGGACCCCGGGAGCCGCCGCCCCGGGTCCCAGGCCTCCCGGAGCAGGTCCCGGGGAAGCCAGTCCCTGGTTCCGGCCCAGGAGTCCCGCAGGGCCTGGACGATCCGGGCCGTCTCCTGGGCAGTCGAGAAGAGGCCCGCGTGGCCGGCCACGCCTCCCAGCATCCAGGCGTTCTCGTCGTGGACCTCCCCCTGGAGACAGCGCCCGCGGAGGGGACAGCACTCGGTGGCGGCGATGGTGCCCGCCTCCCCGGGGGACAGTGGCTGGGCGCGTCCCCGGCGGATCGGCCGGAAGGAGGTCCGCACGAGGCCCAGGGGTCCAGCGACCCGCTGCCGGAACAGCACGTCCAGGGGAGCCCCACCCGCGGCCTCGCAGACCTCCTGGGCGACCAGGTAGCCGAGGTCGCTGTACACGCACGCGGTGCCCGGCGGCGACTCGGGTTCCTCCGAGGCCAGGCGCCTGCGCAGGTATTCCCGGGCCCCGGGAGTCCCGGCCGACGACAGGCCCCGCTCGGCGCAGAACTCCGGGCCGTAGGGCCGCCAGGCCGCCAGGCCCGACGCGTGGCGCAGCAGGAGGTCCGTCGTGACGGCCCCGATCCACCGGTCCCTGGTCCAGGACAGGTAGCGGCCCACGGGCGCCGACAGGTCCAGGCGCCCCTCGGCCGCCAGGGCCAGGGCGACGGGCATCAGCCCGATGGCCTTCGTCAGCGACGCGACATCGAACAGGGTATCGGGGGTCACCTGGGCACGGACCGCCCCGGTCCCCTCCTCGGCGGTCCATCCCGTCGCCGCCACGAGGCGGTCCTGCCCCCGGGAACGGACCAGCAGCACCGCCCCCGGAAAGGCTCTCCCCGTCTCCTCCTCCAGCACCCGTCTCGGGTCGATCCCGCCCAACGGTCTCGTCTCCCCGGCACGGACCGGAACCCCGTTCGTCTCCCCGCCGTCCCCGATCCCCGGCACGGACGGGAGGCTATCACCGGTGGCAGGGATCCTCGACCACCTGCAGGATCCCCCGGTCCCCCTCCAGTTCCGCCATCGCTCCCTCCGGGACGGGGTGAAGCGGTCCCCGGTGCCCGGCGGGGAACCCGGCGACGACGGGACATCCCAGCCGGGCGGCCAGGCGCTCCAGCACCTCCGCCAGGGCCTCCCGGGCCTCCCGGTCGTCGCAGTCGATCCCGAGGTCCCCGATGACCAGCCCCCGGAGCCGCCGGGCCTCCCGGGCCATGCCCGCCTGGGCCAGCAGGCGGTCCAGGCGGTAGGGCGGCTCGTGGACGTCCTCGACCACCCAGATGCAGCCCGCCATCGGGGCCTCGAAGGGCGTCCCCATCAGCGCGCAGATCAGGCTCAGGTTCCCGACGACCAGCCGTCCCCGGCCCCGCCCGCCCCGGACCGGCTCCAGTCCCTCCCACCGGAAGGTCCGTTCGGGGTCCTCGCCGAAGAGAGCCCTCCGGGTCCGGTCCAGGCTCTCGCGGTCCAGGCCTGCCAACGTCGTGACGTTGGGTCCGTGGATCCCCATGAACCCCTGCCGCAGTCGCAGCAGGTGCAGCGCCGTGACGTCCGAGAAGCCCATCAGGAGACGCGGCCGGGCGGGCCGGTCCACCGCCTCGAGGATTCGCATGGACCCGTAGCCCCCCCGGGCCGCCAGGACCCCCTCGACCTCCGGGTCCCGAAAGGCATCCTGCCATTCCCGGGCCCGATCCGCATCCGGGCCGGCCAGGTAGTGGACCCGGTCGAAGATGCGGGGGGCCCACCGGGTCTGGAGGCCCCAGTCCTGCAGCACTGCGAGGCCCCGCTCGAAGGGATCCCGGGGGACCACTCCGCTGGGAGCCACCACCCGGACCACGGATCCGGGACGCAGGGGAGGAAAGGGTTGCATCGGGCGCCTCCGTCCGGGGGATTCTAGCGGGCCTTTGGCGCCCGGGCCACATCCGGGGATACAATGGTTCCGCGGACGCCGGAGGCCCCATGAGTCTCACCATCCTCCAGAAATCGGACCTGCGGAGCCCCAAGAGGAACCCCCGCATCGCCCTGGTCCTCGCCGGCGGCGCCATCAGCGGCGGGGCCTTCAAGATCGGGGGTCTGATCGCGCTGAACCGCTTCCTGAAGAACCGCAAGGTGAACCAGTTCGACATCTATGTGGGACTGTCGGCCGGGGCGTTCGTCGGGGTGATGCTGGCAGGGGGCCTGCCGCCCGAGGAGGCCCTCCGGAGCCTGAACGGCACCTCCCGGCGCCTGGAGCAGTTCCGGTTCTACGACTTCTACTGGCCGGCCTTCGGCGAGTGGTCCCGCCGGGCCGGGCGCCTGGGGCGAGACGCCGTGCGCATCGGCCCCGGCCTGGTCCGGGCCGTGCTGGCCCATGCCTCCCGGAACCGGGAAGAACTGGCCTCCCGGCTGGGGGACATCCTGCGCCATCCCGGCTACTCCTCGATGGAGGGCCTGCTGGGCCCGCTGGTGAACGACCTGCTGGAGGCGACGCCCCTGCCCCATGCCGGCCGCTACATCCCCGCCGGGATTTTCGACAACAGCCGGATCGAGGCCTTCATCCGGAAGAACCTCGAGCGGAACCACATTCCCAACGACTTCCGGGCCCTCTACCGGCAGCGGAAGGTCAGCCTCTACATCACCGCCACGAACCTGAACACCGCCCGGGGCGTCGTCTTCGGCCACGACACGGACCCCACCGCGACGATCAGCGAGGCCGTGCAGGCCTCGACGGCCATCCCCGGGTTCTACGTGCCCCCCAGGATTCGCGGCGAGGAGTACGTGGACGCGATGGTCCGGAAGACCGCCAACACCAGCCTCGCGGTGCAGAAGGGCGCGGACCTCGTGATCATCTACAACCCCTTCCGGCCCTTCATGAACCGCAGCCGGTACCAGCTGGTCCCCACGGTGGCCGGCCTCTCGGAACTGGGGCTCGGCACCGTGCTGAACCAGTCCCTCCGGACGATGGTCCACACCCGGCTCTACCTCGGCCTGAAGAACCTGCGCCTGGACCCGACCTTCAAGGGGGACGTGCTGCTGATCGAGCCCACCGAGTCGGACTCGGAGTTCTTCAACATCAACCCGCTGGCCTTCTGGAACCGCAGGCGGGCCGCCGAGAACGGCTACCGGTCCGTGAAGGAGGACCTGGAGCGGAACCAGGGGGAGGTGGAGCGCATCCTGCGGGCCTACGGGCTGGAATGCAGCGTGGACGCCCTCTACGACGAACTGGACGTGGACGGGATCGGGGAGGACGAGGAGGAACCCGAGGACCCCCGGATCCCGGAACGAAAGGCCGCGGGCCTGCGCCTGGTGCGATGAGACACCGGATCGCCTCCAGGCAGGGTAGAATGCCTCCATGAGCGGCTCGAACCGACGACGGCTGTGCCTGGTGATGGTGACGGGGTTCCTCGCCTGCTCGGGGGACTCCCGGGAGGCACCGGTGCGGGAGGCCGTGGCCCGATTCCTCCACGGGCTCGAACAGGCCGACGGGTCGGCGTTGTGGGACCTGGCGGACCGGGAGACCCGGGAGGCCTTCGAGGACCTGGCCCGACAGGTCCGGGAGGGCCTGGACCTGGTGGACCGCTTCTGGCCCGAAGAGGAGAAGGCGACCACCCGCCGGGCGATCGCCGGGGACTTCGCCGGGCGACAGGCCGACGGCCGGAGCCTGTTCCTGGCCCTGCTCGACCCCCGGCAACTGAACGCCCCGGCCGATCCCGATTCCCGGCGGATCGACCGGATCGAGTGGTCGGAGGACCGGGCCTCGGTGGTGATGCGTTCCGGGGACACCCTGGAGTTCCGGCAGGACCCCGACGGCGGTTGGCGGACCTCGGTCTTCCTGGAGGCCTGGAGGAAGCATCCCGCCCGGGACACGCTGATGCGGAACCTCCAGGTGGTCCGGGACAACGCCCGGATCCTCGCCGAGGCGGCTTCGGAGCCCCCGAAGGAGGCACCATGAGGCGCATCGCCGCCTGGACCTGCTGCGCCCTGCTGGTCATTCCCCAGGGCCTCTGGGCCGCCCCCCCCCGCAAGGCCGGCCGGACCGAGTCCCCCGAAAGGAACGGCTGGCTGCGCCTTTCCTGCCCGGTGGAGGGAGCCCGCTTCGTGATCGACGAGGAGTCGGGGGAAGAGGCCATCGCGGGCACGACGCCCCTGTCGACCCCGATCCCGCTGCCGCCGGGGACCCACACGGTCCGGGTGGTGAAGGACGGCTATCTCCCATTCTCGGAGGTCTTCGACGTCGCGCCGGGACAGACGGCCGAGGTCGAGGCGGACCTCATCTTCTACTCCGGCACCCTCCGGGCCCTGTCGGCTCCCTCGGGGGCCGAGGTCCAGGTGGACGGCGCCTCCGTCGGCCGGACCCCCCTGGAGCAGATGGTGGCCATCGGGGAGCACGTGGTGCGACTCTCGCTGCCGGGGCACGTGGAGGAGGTTCGGCGGGTCCAGATCCGGACCGGCCAGGCGACCGAGATCACGGTGCGGCTGGTCTCGGAGGCCGAGGCCCGGAAGGCCTCCGAGGGACCCGTGTTCTGGAAGCAGTGGTGGTTCTGGACCGTGATCGGCGTCGTCGCGGGGGGCGCCGTGGCCGCCGGGGTGGCGATTCCCCTGACCCGTTCCTCCTCCCGGGCCGCCGAACCCGACGGCCAGATCACGCTTCCTTGACCCGGGAATCCCGGCCCTTCCGGCCCGCCGGAAGGGCTTTCGTTCCGATGCGGGCCCGGGACGAGGGAATTCCAGGCAGGTCAGAAATCGCAGGAACAGGGGGCATTGGCCCCGCCCATCCGGAGGAGCTTCTCCCGGGCGGCGGTGTCGCTGCGGTCCTGTTCCAGCCGGCACACCGGACCCCGGTAGTTCTGCTTCATTTCCTCGATGCGCTTCTGGGCCAGCACCAGGCGGCCCTCGACGCAGAAGACCCCGATCTCGGTCCGGGCCGACTGGGGCTGGGCCCGGGCCGGCAACCCGGGTACCGCCGCCAGGAACGCCGCGGCCGACACCGCCACCAGGAACCGTTCCATCCCTTTCCTCCCGCGAACGGGATGCTCGTCGCCCTCGAGTCGATGGGCCGACGTCGGCGCGGATGATGCCCCGGAAACCGCCATTCGTCAACGGGCGCCGGCCGGATCCCGAGGGCCCGACTTCCGGTGGAGGACGCACCCCGGAGGAAAGGAGGCCGGGATCCCGTCCGCATAGGGGGAGTCGGCAACGCCCCGGGGGTGGTCCCGGAAGAAGCGCACCGCGTAGAGGAAGTCGGGGGTGAAGGCGGGGGTGTGGCCCCGGTCATGGGCGCACTCCAGCACGTCGTGACCCCGGTCGTTCAGCCAGGGGATGTCGTTGCGGGTCCACAGGTCGAAATCCGCGGTGAACATCCCCCCGGCCTGCCAGACATCGTCCGGGCCGCCCCGGGTCACCATCTGAACGTAGCCCCGGGAGGGCCCCACGTCGGGCCAGAAGACCTCGAAGGCCCCGGTGTCGTTCGCCTCGTTGGCCAGGTACGCCCCCGACCAGGAGATCAGGGAGGCCAGCCGGTCGCCCCGGGTGACCCCCAGCAGGTCCGTCATCAGCGCCCCTGCCGAGAAGCCCGCCGAGTGGACGCGGTCCGGGTCCACCCCGAAGCGGGCATCGAGGCAGGCCAGCACCTCGTCGAAGAGTCGGACGTCCGGGCAGTCGTCCCCGGAAGCGATGTCCAGGATGTTCCAGTCCAAAAAGGCGACGCCGTCGGCCAGGGGGGTCACCAGCAGGAACGGGAACTCGGGGTTCCCGACCTGCCCGGACAGGAGGCTCTGGAAGACCATGGCCTCCGTGTCGCCCCCCATCGCGGCGCCGGAGAAGCCGTGCCACAGGAAGACGACCGGCCACCGGCCCCGGGCGCCGCCGGCCCCACCCTCCGGGGCGCTGAAATAGAACCATCGCTTCAAGCCGTCCACGGTCAGGGAATTCATCCTCCCCGCCTCCAGGGCGGCGCACTCCGGGCCGACCGGGGGCGGGGAACCCGGGTCCGCCGCCCCCTCGTCCAGGGCGGTCTCGGGAGCCGCATCCCGATCGGGATCCCCGTCGGGGGTCGCCGGATCCTCCCCGCCGGTCTCTCCCACGGCCATTTCCGTCGTCGATCCCGGATCGCCGGGGATCGCGTCGGGCCCGGAACCGGGGTCGGAGCCGCCTCCCGATCCCCCGCATCCCCCGGCCAGGAGTCCCGCCACCAGCACCCCCACGGCGTATCTCAAGGCCCCTCCACCCCTGAGGTCCCCCCGAGTATCGCACTCGCCGGCGAATTCCGCCCGGGTCCCGTTTTCGGAGGCCCGTACAGGAAGGGGTTGCAGGGGGATGACTTGCCGGGAGGACCGTCCTAGGATCGGGAGGTCTTCGCAGGGGACGCAAGGATGGAAACGGAAAAGACACCGGAGGTCCGGCCCGCCGGGCCCGGACCCGCCGCGGCCCCCCTGTCCCAGGCCCCGGCCTCCCGGAGAGGTCCCGACCGGAAGGCCCTGGCCCGGGCGGGAGGCTTCGAGGCCCAGAGCGCCCTGTTGCGCCCGGACCCCGACCCGGAGGAGCGCGGTGCGCCAGCCGGAGGATCCCCGCCAAGGGCCGCCGAGACGTCCCTGCCCCGGAAGGCCGAGGTGCTGGCACTGGAAGCGAAGGTGATGTCACGGCCGCAGTTCGTGGGGACCGCGGTGGCGGTGCTGCGCCGCGGGGCGGAGGTCACGCTGATCCAGCGGGAGGGCAGTTCCTGGTATCGCTGCCGGACCCCCGACGGCCGCCAGGGCTTCATCCACGCCAACCGGGTGGACCGGAAGGAGATCCGGCTCCGGTCCGGGGACACCGGCAGCGGCACCGTGCGGGGGAACCACCCCGACGAGCCCGACGCGAATGCCGGCCGCGGGTAGGGGCCGGGCCCCGACGGGTCAGGGGGCCGGGCGGATCTCGTACTCGGCGTGGAGCACGGTGGACTGGCCGGGCGCCAGGGTCACCCGCCGGCCGAAGACCTCCATCTCCAGGTCCTGCAGTTCCACCGGATAGGCATACAGCCAGGCGGACTCCACCTCGTCCGGACGGAAGCGGTGGGTCAGCCGGAGGCCCTTGCTGCCCGCGAAGGTCCACTGGCCGTCGGGAACCTGTCCCTGCCGGAAGCGGCGCCCCTCCCGCAGGCCGGCGACCACCCCCTTCATGTCGTGATCCACGAGGTTCCCGTCCCGGTCCCGGAAGGCGACCCGGGTGCCGACCAGGTCTCCCAGGTCCATCTCCAGGTGCTGGTGGATCCGGGTCTCCCGGGTGGAGGGTCCGGGATTCGACACGGTGGTCTCGACCCGCAGCACGGGATCCGCCGGGTCCAGTTCGTAGCGGCGGGTCACCTCCAGGCCGTCGAAGGTCTTCAGGCTCACCGTCACCGCCGACTCGGACCACCCGCTGGCGCTGGCGGGTTCCACCCACCCGGTGCTGTCGAATCCCTCCCCGATCCGGTCCTCCAGGCCCCCGGCGAAGGGAAAGAACAGGACCGCCGGGCGGTTGAACGCCGTGATGCCCTGGCCGGTGGGCCGGTGGGTGATCCGCAGGGCCCGCCCGGCCAGGGCCGGGACCACGTCCACCTCCAGCCAGGGATTCCGGATGGTCCGCACCTCCTGGTCCACCCCCAGGATCGCCCACAGCAGCAGCATCGTGTCCGGGGTCCCCTGGACCTCCCGGACCATCTGGAACCCGTGGCGGTTCATCCGGTCCACGAAGTCCAGCACGTCGTCGAAGGTGGCCTGCCCCGGGTTCCAGCGCAGCATCCCGTCCTCGATGCGGAAGCCGTTCCGCGGGAAGAACCGGGCGTACATCAGCGGCATCCGTGCGACCTCCACCCGGTCCCGCAGTTCCTCGTCGCCCTCGACCAGCCGCAACGCCTCGTCGAACAGGGCCTCCCCCGCCTCGAGGACCTCGTCGGGCAGGTAGCCCTGGCCGGGGTTCGTGTAGAGATGCATGTGGACCTGATCCCGGTCCACCCGGTCCTGGAGCAGGCGGATCCAGTCGTGGATGGGGCCCCAGGCATCCCCGTAGTAGTCCCGCAGGAAGGTCCGGATCAGCAGGGCCGGGTCCTGGTCCGGGTCAAAGAGCAGTTTCATGCCGAACCACGGCCGCAGCAGGCTGAACTCCCCGCCGCCGCCGGCATGTCCCATGCCTTGCAGGAAGATCCCCTCCACCCCGATGTCCCGGTAGAACTTCAGGTTGTCCGCCAGGGCGAAGAAGTTCGGGAACGGAACGTAGTAGTGGGCGAAGTCCACGATGTAGTGCCAGATGTAGAGGTGCCGCGTCAGGCGGCTCCAGGCCTCGGCCCGCCGCCGGTAGTCGGCGTTCTTCTCGCAGGTGCGGATCGGGTGGGCATCGCAGGATGGGTACATGTGGCACAGCCAGACCGCGACGTTCGGGTGCATCTCCATCCCGACCGGCGGCTCTTCCGTGTACATGTAGGCCAGCGTGCCGATCTGCTTGTCGGGGTACACCTCGGCGATGCGCTTCGCCAGTTCGTTGACGAACCAGAACTGGGTCCCGCCGTCGGTCCCGTAGAGGTCGTTCATGGCCTTGCAGCGGGGGCACTGGCAGACGTTGTAGTGGTCCATCTGGCTGAAGTTGTACTGGCCGTATTCCGGGTGGGCGGCGATCAGGGCCAGCATCCGGTCCGTGACGATCTCCAGCACCTCGGGGTTCGTCAGGCAGAGCTGGGTCTCCTCCCGGATCCGGACGCCGCCCACCTCGCTGAAGTACTCGGGATGGGAATCGAAGAACTCGTCGGGGCTGACGTACCAAAAGTAGGAATGGGCCTGGCCGTAGTGGCCGTGCTGCAGTCCCCATTCCGAGTCCGGCCCGTCCCGGCCGTTGTTGTCCCCCTGGTGGACCCGGAAGGCCCGGTCGCCGCCGGGCCACTCGTAGGAGGTCGTCCGCCACCGGAAGGCCGGCTGCACGGTCTCGTCGGCCTCGATGGGGAAGAGGACCTGGGCGGTCCGGGGAACGACGGTGACCCCCGGGGCGATCCACCGGACCTTCAACGCCTGTTCCAGGAACCGGTGCGCCCCGTAGAGGGTCCCGGCGGCCGGGGTCCCGGCGATCACCACGTGGGGCGGGACGGCCTTCAGCACGAACCCCTGCTCCCCGAGGTCCTCGGGATCCGGGTCCACGCCCAGGGCCCGGGCGGCCTCGCCCTGGCCGATCACGATGCGAGGAACATCCCCGTCCGGGGGGACCGCCACGATGGGCAGGGTCACTCCGGCGGCCTGCAGGAAGAGGTCCTGGATCTCCCGGGCGGCGTTCCTCTCCGAGGGGCTGGCATCGTCGGCCACCACCAGCACGTGTCGGGTCGCTCCGTCCTGGACGATGGCGAAGGAGGGGACCTCGGGCCCCGGGTCCGCGAAGGGGTCCGGACCGGGGTCCCGGAAGGGATCCGGCGACGGGTCCCCCGAGGATTCCGGCGTCGGGTCGCCGGCGAGGTCCGCCGGGCCCTCTCCGGGGTCCGCCAGGTCGGCACGGGTCTCTCCCTGGGGATCGGCGGCCGAGTCCTCGTCGCCGGGATCCGTCGCCAGGTCCGGGGCGTCCGGTCCCGTGTCTCCAGCGAGGTCCACGGGATTCCCCCCGCCCTCCGGTACCTCCCCGGGAAGGCCGGGGTCGCCACCGGGCCCCTGGCCCCCGCAGGCGGCCGCCACCAGCAACAGACTTCCCGACAGGAGGCAACGGACGCTGCGAGTCATTCTGGGATCCTCCATGGAAGGGGGGAAACGGGCGGTGTGGACCCCGCCCGCGACGCCTAGAACAGGGGACCGATGATGTGGCCGGTGACCAGCGTGACGGGCCAGCCCATCGACACGCTCTCCTTGGTGCCGTCCCCGTCCAGGTCCATGTCCGGCGTCAGGTACAGATCGACGTACTGCAGCACGATGTCCCGGGAATAGGGCGGGGGGAAGTCCTCGGGCTGGAGCGCCGCGACGGCGTCCCGGATCTCCTGCCGGGGCACGACACCCCCCAGGGCCCCGGTCCCCGACGTGATCACGCCGTCGGTGATGGCGACGGTGGCCGACAGGGTCGCCCAGCGCAACTGCAAGGGCAGCCGCTTGGCCCCGAAGATCAGGTAGAAGGGCAGCGTGTAGGCGCTTCCCTGGCCGCCGGCCGCCAGGCGGTTGCCGGTGACCACCGCGTTGTCGAACCCGTACACCGGGTCGCAGACCCCCTGCAGGAAGCCCTGGGAGACGCCGTAGTTGCACCCGGCGGCGGTGGGATCGCAGGCGGAAGGGGCGATGCGCTCGCCCCAGTAGAAGCGCATCGGGAAGACCACGCCCGCCCGGACCGTCCCCTCGGGCTCCAGCAGCATCGCCAGGCTGCCGTCGGCATTCGCCTTGGTGATTTCGGGATTGAAGAGCCAGGACAGCGTGCCGAAGGCGTTGTCGATCCCCTGCACGCAGTTCCCCTTCGGGGCGCAGGTCGTTTCCTTGCCGTCCACGTTGACCCCCTGCCCCGGGTTCCCGTTCACCCCGATCGAGATCCTGCCGGCCTTCAGGCTGGGATCGGTGAAGAGGGACACGCCCCGGCACCCGCCGGCGACGCACCGGTCGTCCTCGGTGCAGGGGTTCTGGTCGTCGCAGGGAAGGTCGTTGGGCACGAAGACGCATCCCACCGCCGGGTCGCAGGTGTTGTCGGTGCAGTAGTTGCTGTCCTCGCAGATCCTGGGAGTGCCCTTGCAGAGACCCACGCTGCACTGGTCGTTGACGGTGCAGGCGTTCCGGTCGTCGCAGGGACCCGGGGTCGGCGTGTAGACGCACCCGAACCCGGGACGGCACTCGTCGATCGTGCAGACGTTCTGGTCGTTGCAGTCCCGGGTGGTCCCGCCCCGGCACTGGCCCTGGGCGTCGCAGGTCTCGCCCGAGGTGCAGAGGTCCCCGTCCTCGCAGGCCAGGCCCGCCTGGACCTGGTGCCGGCAGTTGCCCGCGGCGTCGCAGGAGTCCACCGTGCAGGGGTTCCCGTCTTCGCAATTCTTCCGGGCTCCCACGCACTGTCCTTCGATGCAGAACCCCTGCCCCGTCTCGCTGCAGGGGTCCAGGTCCGGGCAGATGCCCGAGAGCGGCTGGTACACGCACCCCCGGTCCGGGCGGCACTCGTCCAGCGTGCAGGGGTTCCCGTCGTCGCAGTTGCGACGGTAGACCGGCGAGGAGGGGTCCGGGACCTTGCAGGTGCCCGTGGCGCAGGTTTCCCCGATCGTGCAGAGGTCGCCGTCCTCGCAGGCCCCCAGCGTCGGGACGTGCTGGCATCCCCGCAGGGAATCGCAGGAGTCGATCGTGCAGGGGTTCCCGTCGTCGCAGTCCCGGGGCACGCCGCGGCAGGCACCCTCCCGGCACCGCTCGTCCACCGTGCAGGCATCCCCATCGTCGGGACAGGCCTCCGTGTTGAACTGGTACACGCAGCCCAGGTCCTTGTCGCAGGATTCGTCGGTGCAGGGGTTGCCGTCCCCGCAGACCCGGGGGTAGCCCACGCAGACCAGGGGCCCCAGGGGATCGGGACGGGAGCAGAAGTCCCCGGTGGTGCAGGCGTCCCCGTCGTCGCAGGACTGTCCCCCGCGAGGCAGGTGCACGCACCCTCCCCCGGGGCCGTCGATGCAACTGTCCGCGGTGCAGGGGTCGTGGTCGTCGCAGTCCTTCGGGGTCCCGGCGCAGGCGCCGTCCTGGCAGCGGTCGTTCTCGGTGCAGGCGTTCCCGTCGTTGCAGGGGTCCGTGGTGGGCACGAAGAGGCATCCCAGCACCGGGTCGCAGGAGTCCCGGGTGCAGGGATTGTTGTCGTTGCAGGTCTTCGGGATGCCCCGGCAGACCCGGTCCTGGCACCGGTCGAGGTAGGTGCACTCGTTCCGGTCGTCGCAGGTGCTGTCGTAGTTCTCCTGGACGCACCCGACGAACCGCCTGCAGGAATCGTTCGTGCAGGGATTGTCGTCGTTGCAGTCCGTGAGCCCCCCGCCGAGGCAGGTCCCGTCGGGACCGCAGGCGTCGCCGGACGTGCAGGGGTCCCCGTCGTCGCAGGGCAGCCCCTCCCGGGGCAGGAAGGCGCCGGGGTCCCGGTCCGGGATGCAGAAGAGGCACCCGTTGTCGGGCGACGGCTGGAATAGGAAGTAGCAGGTGTCGAGGACCAGGCAGAAGCCCTCCTTCAGCCTGGGCTCGCACTCCTCCGTCACCGGGTCCCGGACCACCTCGATGCAGATCCGGGGGTCCTCGGGACAGGGAACGCATCCCGGCCCCTCGCAGGTGTCCGCGCCGGAGTCCGGCGGCAGGTCCTCCCCGGGAAGTTCCCCGGCGTCCAGGACCTCCAGGACTTCCTCGCCATCGTCGGCCCCCCCGAGGTCCCCGGCGACGTCCCCGGGCTCGACGCGGTCCTCGGGAAGGTCCCGCCCCCCGTTTTCCTCCAGGTCCGTCCCGGGGTCCCCGGGCCCCAGGTCCAGCGGGGTCACGTCCGGTCCGGCGCCCGGGTCCGCCGGGGCGTCCGGCGTGCCTCCACCCCCGCCGCAGGCCGCGAGGCCCGCCAGGACGACCACGAGGAAGAGCGTGCGCATGGGGTTGCTCCCGGCTGCAGAACCGAAGGGATTGTAGCGGAAAAGCGCCGGGAAGGAGGGTTCCGTCTTCGGGGACGATCCGCGGCCGGAACCGGATCCGGCCCCTATTTCGCCTGGCGGAGCCGGTCCGCCTGGAGGACGCCCCGGACGCGGCGGAGCCCCCGGAGGATCGCGTCCAGTTGCTGCTGGTCCTCCACCTGGAGCACCATGCGGATCTCGACCCGCCGGTCGCCCAGGTCCCGGGTCAGGATGCTCGCGATGTTGGACTGGTGGTCGCTGATCTCCCGGGTCACCTTCGCCAGCAGTCCCGGCTGGTCCTCCACCTCGCAGACCACCGGCACGTCGAAGACCCCGGCGGATCGCTGCACCCAGTGGGCGTCCAGCAGGCGGTCCGGGTCCACCGTCCGGGCCGTCGGGCAGGCCCGCTGGTGCACCGTGACGCCCCGTCCCCGGGTCACGAAGGCCACGATGTCGTCCCCGGGGATCGGGTTGCAGCACCGGGCCAGGTGCAGCATCATGTCCTCGATCCCGTCCACCGCGATCCCCGAGGACCGCTTCCGGAACACCTCCCGCAGGCGCCCCGGGTCCTTCGGGACCTCGGGTTCCGCCGGCGGGGCCGGCACCGCCTCGGGGAACAGGAAGGACACCACGTCCCGGGCCGGTACCTTCTGGATCCCCACCAGCCGGAAGAGGTCCTCCATCGACGAGGCGTGGAACCTCCCGAAAAGACGCCGCCGCTCCTCCTCCTTCTCCTCCTCCAGGCGCTTCAGGGATCCCCCGACCCGCTTCAGTTCCTTCTCGAGCCACTGGCGGCCGATCTCCGTCGCCCGGGCCCGCTCCTCGGCCTGGAACCACTGGCGGACCTTCGACTGGGCCCGACTCGTCTTCAGGAAGTTCAGCCAGTCCCTCTTGGGATGGCTCGTCCGGGAGGTCATCACCTCGACCAGGTCGCCGGACTGGAGGGGGGTGTTCAGGGGCACCAGCCGCCCGTTCACCTTGGTCCCGATGCAGGAATGCCCCACCTCCGTGTGGATCTCGTAGGCGAAATCCAGGGCCGTGGCTCCCGCCGGCAGCACCCGCAGGTCCCCCCGGGGCGTGAAGGCGAAGACCTCGTCGGTGAAGAGGTTCCCCTGGATCCCCTCCACCAGGTCCTGGGGACTCTGGACCTCCTGGACGAAGTCGATCAGCTGCTTCAGCCAGTTGAAGCGCTGCTGGTCCCGGGCCTGGACCGACCCGCCCTCCTTGTAGGACCAGTGGGCGGCGATCCCGGCCTCCGCGACCCGGTGCATCTCCCAGGTGCGGATCTGGATCTCCATCGGCTCCTCCAGAGGTCCGAACACCGTGGTGTGGAGGCTCCGGTAGCCGTTCGCCTTCGGCAGGTTGATGAAGTCCTTGAACCGCGAAGGGATCGGGGTCCAGCGGTTGTGGACCAGCCCCAGGACCTGCCAGCAGTCGGGAACGGCCTGGACGATCACGCGGAACGCCACGAAGTCATAGACCTTCTCCAGCGGGATGCCCTGGACGCGCATCTTGCGGTACAGGCCGTAGAGATTCTTGGGGCGGCCGAAGACCTCGTACCCCGCCAGGTGATCCCCGTCGCACAGTTCCCGGATCGTGCGCTGGACGTCGGCGATGAAATCCGCCCGCTCCTTCAGGCGGGCCTCGGCGGCCTCCTTCAGGGCCTGGTAGTCCTCGGGCTCCAGGTGCCGGAAGGCCAGGTCCTCCAGTTCGGGGCGGATCCGTAGAATTCCCAGGCGCTCGGGCAGGGGGGCGGAGATCCGCCGGGTCCCCTCGGACACCTCCCGCCGGGTCTCGAACGGCAGCACCTCGAGGTCCCGCATGTTGTGCAGCCGGTCGCACAGTTTCACCAGCAGCACCCGGACGTCCCGGGACATCGCCACCAGCATCTTCTTGAAGTGCTCCGCCTGGGTCTCCTGGCGGGAGGTGAAGCGGTAGCGCTGCAGCTTGCCGAGGCCGTCCACGATGGTCCCGATCTCCCGGCCGAACCGCTCCTCGATGCGGGCCGCCTCCTCGGGACTCTCCTCCGGGACCTCGTGGAGCAGGGCGGCACAGACGCTGGGAACGTCCAGGCGCAGGTCCGCCACCAGGTTCGCGACGGCCAGCAGGTGATCGGTCCTGGGAGCACCGGAGACCCGCACCTGGGACCCGTGGACCCGCCGGGCGACCTCCCAGGCCGCCTCGACGGGACCCAGGTCCGCCTGGGGCTGGTGTTCCCGGATCCGGGTCCGGAGGCTTTCCAGGTCGGCCGACAATGCGCTTCCCCGAGGGATCCCGGAAGGAAGGATGGAACATTTCGACCGCCCTGTCACCCGGGCGGGGTCCGGGACGGCGATCCGGGCGGTCCCGCGACCGGCTGGGGATCAGAACATCGCCTTGCGCCAGTCCCGCCGCGTCAGCAGTCCCCGGACCAGGGCCGGGGCCTTGGTCAGGTCCAGGAAGGTGGCCACCACCCGCTGCTGCAGGTCGAAGACCTCCCGGGTGTAGGGGAACCACCAGAGGCGACGCTTCATGAACGACGGAGACCGGTCCTCGTTGATGTGGTGGGGATAGACGAACTCCAGCAGCCCGTCGTCGCTGTGGCTCCGCCCGATCCCCGACTCCCGCACGCCCTGCCAGGGGGTTTCCACCACGCCGTAGGTGTAGACCGCGTCGTTGATCGTGATCGTCCCGGCCTGGAGGCGCCGGGCCAGGCGCACCCCCTTCTGCCGGTCCCGGGTCCAGACCGACGCGCAGAGGCCGTAGGGGGAGTCGTTGGCCAGCCGGACCGCCTCCTCCTCGTCGTCGAAGGGCATCAGCGGCAGCAGCGGCCCGAAGGTCTCCTCGACCATCGTCTTCATCGTGTGGTCGGCATCGGCCAGCACGGTGGGCTCGTAGAACCACCCCCGATCGAGGTGGGGCGGACGCCGGCCGCCGGCGAGAACGCGGGCCCCCTTCGCCACGGCGTCCCGGACGTGATCCTCGACGGTCTCCATCTGCTCGGCGTTGGCCAGGGGGCCGATCTCGGCGTCGTAGTCCCGGTCCTTGCCCACCCGGAGGGCCTTCACCCGGTCGGCGACCATCTCGCAGAACCGGTCGTAGATGGGCCGGGCCACGTAGACCCGCTCGACGCTGGCGCAGACCTGCCCGCAGTTCGTCAGGGCTCCCCAGACCACCCCGTTGGCGGCCAGTTCCAGGTCCGCGTCGGCGCAGACGATGGCCGGGTCCTTGCCCCCCAGTTCCATCACCGTCGGGATGAAGTTGCGGGCGCACACGGCCTGGATCTTCCGTCCCACCTCGGTGCTGCCGGTGAAGACCACCTTCCGGACCGGCGGGGAGAAGAGGGTGTCCCCCATGGCCGATCCCGAAGCGACCACGGTGTTCAGCACCCCGGGGGGCAGTTCCCCGCCCTCGGTGATCATCCGGTGGATCCACAGGCCGATGAGGGCCGTGTCCGACGCCGGCTTGAAGACCACCGTGTTCCCGGCCAGCAGCGCGAAGAGGATCCCCGAGGACGGGATCGCGAAGGGGTAGTTCCACGGGGAGACCACCGTCACGACGCCCAGGGGACGGTAGTGGTAGTGGGAGGATTTCGTCATCCGGAGGTAGGGATTGCCCAGGGGGATGGGCCGGTCGGCCAGGATCGCCGGCGCCCGCCGGGCGTACCTGGTGATGAGGTCGCAGACGACGAAGACCTCGGACATCAGGGCCTCGCTCCGGGGCTTGCCGTTCTCCCGGCTGATCAGGTCGCAGGTCTCCTGGAGGTGGGCCAGCAGCCAGTCCCGGGCCTTCAGCAGGTGGGCCGCCCGGTCCTCCACCGATCGGGCCGCCCACCCGGGGAAGGCCTCCTCGGCGTTCCGCACCGCCTGCTGCACCTCCTCGGGACCGGCCAGGGGCACCCTGCCGATCTCCTCCCAGGTGGCCGGGTCGATGCTGACCAGCACCTTCCGGTCCGGGTGATCCGTCTTGCGAGCCATCGAGGCGCTCCATCAAACAGACCCGGGCAGCATGACGCGACGCGTATCGCTTGTCAATTCCCAGACGGACGGATTAGTCCGTTTCGTTGGATCGGGCCTGGGGATCGCCGGCGATCGGGAAAAGGACGGCACGTTTCCGGCCAAGAGGGTAGAATGCCGCCATGAAGGTTCCCGGGACGCCACCGGCCATCGTCGGGGTCACGCAGCGCTGCAACCAGCGGTGCGTCTTCTGCCTGGACGCGAACCGCCGGGGGGAGAGCGACCCGTCGCTGGACTCGCTGCTTTCGGACTTCGACACCCTGGCCCGGCGGGGGATCCGGGAGGCGGTGCTGATGACCGGGGAATCGGTGCTGCGACCCGATTTCCCGGAGATCCTGAAGGGCCTGACGGACCGCGGGATCCGGCCCAGCCTGACGACCAACGGGACCCTGCTGGCCGACGAGCGGCGCCTGGGGCGCCTGGTGGAACTGGGTCTGCGGCACTACAACGTCAGCGTGCACGCGGTGGACGGGGAACTGGCCGGGCGGATCAGCGGCCGGGCCTGGACCTGGCCCCGGCAGCGCCAGGCCCTGGCCAACCTGGATCGGGCGGCCCGGCGGGGGGAGATCGACGCGGTCTACACGAAGACGGTGCTGGTCCGGCTGAACCTGGCCGTCGTGCACGAGGTGGTGCGGGTGCTGGGGGAGATGCTGGCCCACGTCCGGGAACTGACCCTCGGGGTGAAGCAGGCGGTCCCGGTGCTGCCCGCCCACCGGACGCTGCTGGTGCCCCTGGACCAGGTCGGCGGAGCCCTGGGAATGGCCGCCGCCGAGGCGGACCGGATCGGCCGGGCGCTGCTGCTGGACAGTTTCCCCCTCTGCGCGCTGCCGGGCCTGGAGGACCGTTCCCGGGAACTCCAGGACCTGGCCCGGGGCCGGACCTACATCGAGGTGGAAGGAAGATCGGCCGAGGCCGATCCCTCCCTGTGGCCGATGGCCCGGAAGGCCGAGGCGTGCCGGGCGTGCCTGCTGGATCCCGTCTGTCCCGGGGTTCACGGGGCCGTCCTCCAGGCCAGCGGCGGGCCCCTCCGGGCCTCCCGGAGGGACCCCGGGGCCCTGCTCCGGAAGGCCTGGGAACGGGCCTATCCCCCCATCGACGACCCCTGCCCCGACCTGGACGACTGCCGTCCCTGGACCCGGTCGCCGACCCTGGAGGAGGCCCCCGTCGGGCCCGAGGAGATCGGGGAGGACCCGGTGCTCCGGGCCCTGGCGGAGGTGCTGCGGAGGAAGGGGCGCCTGGGGGACCTGCGGGTCGGCGCCCTCCGGCTGTGCGGCGACCGGATGGAGGGACACCTGGTCAACGGCGGCGGCGAGGTGACGTTCTGGATCGGGGTCCGCGGCGGTCCCGGGGAGGCCTTCCTGGAGACGGGGACCCATCGCCTGGGCTACCTGGACTGCTCCCTGCCCGATCCGGGTCCCTCCCTGCGGATGCTCTGCGAGGTGCTGCGGAGGATGGAGGACCGCCTGGCGCCGATCCCTTCCTGAGTCTGCTGTTTCCCACCGATCCCCTATCGCCCCCAGGAGGTGGGGTCCAGCACCTGGTCGCAGTCCGCCACCGGCACCCCGGCCGGATTCCGGAAGGGGGAGGCGCAGTACTCCAGCAGCGTCGTGAAGTCCTCGATGCGCAGGGCCTCGGGGATCGACCGGGGATGGAATCCGTCCCGGAAGGAGTAGACCCCGTCGGGAACCTCGGAGGACCAGAGGTCCCACCGGGGAAAGGTGTCGTAGTAGTCCACCGACTGCCGGTGGAACCGCTGGATCAGGCGGGCCTCGGCCGCGGTCAGGGGCAGGCCCAGGGCCGCCCCCCGGAGCAGCCACATCGCGATGTCCCTCGGGAAGGAGGGGTCGCCGAGGCCGGGCTCGCCGGATCGGGGGTCCTGGTACCGCTCGAGGCGGGTGGCCAGTCCCAGGAGCAGGTCCCGGGCGATGCGGGGGTGGCCGGTCACCAGGGCCCAGTGGATCGCGGCCAGGTGGAAGTGGACGATGATGTCGTAATTGAAGTAGTGCCCCGCCGCGGCGAAGTCGTCGTAGAGGCTTCCCTGCCCAGAGCCGCAGTCCTGGCCATGGGGATCGCCGTCGGCCATCAGCGCGGTGGCCAGCCGGGCATCGCACTCGGCGTCGGGGATCAGGTCCACGTAGTCCACGAAGGAGGCCAGGTCCTGACCCGGGGGAACCAGCACGTTCCCGTCGGCGTCCTTGGTGCGGATCTTCCACCCTGACTCGACGATGTCCCGGGCGGACTTCCGAAGCAGGTCCAGGGCCTCCCGGGCCGAAGCCTGGAGGGCCGGGTCGGGGGAGTCCTCGACCAGGTACAGCAGCCAGGCCGCCGACCGCCACAGGTAGGGCAGGTCGTCCTTGCTCCGCTTGTTGGTGACCCAGACGTCGCCGTAGGTGGGATTGCCGGGATACCGGAACCGGTCGGCGTTCCAGCCCTCGTAGGGGAAATACCACTGGTCGTACTCCACCACCTTCTTCTTTCCGGATGGCAGCAGGAACGAGTGGTTGCGGCCGATCAGGTTGCGTGCCAGCAGCCAGTCCACGGGATCATCCGCATCCCGGACGAAGCCCCGCATGCAGGCGGTCAGGGATCGGGTGTACTGGTCCGCCAGGTACCCCATCGCCGGATCGCCGGTGGCCCGGTACCCCGCCAGGGCCGAGGCCAGCACGATGCCGGTGGGCTCGGCGTTGTTGTGGCTGCCCCCGTCGGCGGCGTTCGCCCGGAAGGTGACCGTGTCCCCCGCCTTCTCGGCCACGAAGTCGTGCCACCAGATCAGGTAGTCCGGGACCCCCGTGGATGCGTCCATGCCGGCGCTGGTCTCTGCGGCCCAGGTGAAATAGTCGATCCGTTTCCAGAAGCCGGTCACCCGGCGGGTGACCTCGGCGGTCTCCTCGGGGGAGGGGGCCCCTTCGCCGGGGTCCCGGACCAGCCGGAAGGGAAGGGCCAGGGGCAGCCCGCCGGGAGTGGCGGGAACCTCCACCGCGAAGGGATCCTCGGGGACGTCCCACGGGACGACGTCCTGGAAGTCCGGCGCCGGGTCGCCCGGGACATCCTCCAGGGCATCCTCCCCGACATCCCCTCCGGAACTGTCCCCCGCGTCGGCCGGGAGAACATCCCCCGGGTCGTTCCCGGGGTCCCCGATCCCGGGTCCCGAGTCCCCGGCGACCTCCTCCCGGTCCCGGAGATCCCCGGCCCCAGGGTCGGTCCCGGGATCCGGGGAGCCGCCGCATGCGCAGATCCAGCCTTCCAGGACGACCATCCACCAGCGGCTCATCGGCTCCTCCCCTCGGGATCCCCGAAAGGATGCCCGATGGGTTCCGCCGCGTCCACCGCACCGGCGGAGATCCCCAGCCTTTTCCCATGCCCGATCCAGGGCCCCCTCTGGTAGCATCCCGCCAGAAGGAGGTGCCCATGAACGCTCCCAGCGACCGCCAGGAGCCGGGACCGCTGGCCGGGATCCGGATCCTGGAGACCTCCCGGGGCATCGCGGCCCGGATCGCGACGATGGTCCTGGCGGATCACGGTGCCGAGGTGGTGCGGATCCCCCTGCCGGAGGACCTCCCGGACCCGGTCACCGGAGCCCTGCTGGACCGGAACAAGACCGTGGCCCGCTTCCCGGCGGACTCGCCGGAGGGGATCGGGGCGATCCGGGACCTGCTGCCCCACGCCGACGCCTGGGTCGAGGACGTGCTGCCCGGCGAGACCGCGGCCCTCGAGGCCGCAACCGGAGCCACCCCGCGGCCCGACCAGGTGCGCCTCTCCCTGCCGGCCTTCCGGGAGGGGGATCCCCGGCAGGACCTGCCCCATCCCGAGGTGGCGGCGGCCGTGGCCGGCTGCCTCTATGCGAGGCCCCTGGGCGCCCCCCGGTGGCACGACCTGCCCGTGACCCCGGTGGTGGGGGGCCTCTTCGGGGCCAACGGCCTCATGGCCGGCCTGATCGCGCGGCTCCGCACCGGCCAGGGCCAGCGGGTCACCGTGCCCCTCTACCACGGGACCCTCTTCGCCCAGATCCTGCAGGTGCTGATGGGCTGCGGCGTGCCCCGGGGGTTCCTGGCTTTGAAGATGGTGGCCACCCCCTTCATGCATTCCTGGCCGTGCCAGGACGGGCGCCATGTCTACCTGCACATCACGCTGCCGGCCCACAACGCCCGGATGATCGCCCTGCTGGAGGAGATCGGGCATCCCCGGGAGGCCCGGGACCTGCGGGGCGTGCTGTCGGACCAGACGATGCGGGACCCGAGCCAGGTGAAGGACCTCGCCGAGGCGAAGGCCATCGAGGAGGTCCTCCGGCGGATCTTCCGGCTGCGGCCGGCCCGGGAATGGGAGGCCCTGCTGGGCCGGGAACTCTGCTGCATCGAGGTCCGCACGGTGGATCAGTGGATGCGGGATTCCCGGGCCGCGGGGATGCAGGACGTCGTGGCGCTCGAGGACCCGGAACTGGGGGGGGTCGAGGCCCCGGGTCCCGGGTTCCTGTGCCGGGAGATGCCGCCTCGGGTCGGGCCCCGGCGCGTCGCCGATGATCTCCGGGACCTCGCGGCGCGGTGGCGGGAGTCCCCGGGAGTCGGGGCGCCGCTGGAGCCGGGGCGAAGGCTGGCCCATCCCCTGGAAGGAATCCGGGTCGCGGACCTGTCCCGGATCATCGCCGGCCCCACCGCCGGGCGCCTGCTGGCCGAACTGGGGGCCGAGGTCACGGCGATCCAGGGCCCCACGGACCTCGCCTGGGCGCTGTCCTTCCACCTGCTCTTCAACGTCGGCAAGCGGACGGTGACGCTGGACTTCACCACCCCCGAGGGGAAGGACCGCCTCCAGGGGTTGATCCGGCACCTGGATCCCCACGCCCTGATCCAGAACTACCGCAACCTGGAAGTCGCCCGGTCCGTCGGGGTCGGTCCCGAGGACCTGGCCCGATCCTTCCCGGCCCTGGTCCAGGCCCACCTGAACGCCTACGGCAACGAGGGCGACTGGCAGCAGCGGCCGGGGTTCGAGCAGGTGGTCCAGGCCGTGACGGGAATCCAGATGACCTACGGCGGCGGGGACCGCCCGAGGCTGCTTCCGACGCCGGTGATCGACATCGGCACGGGGCTGGCGGGAGCCCTGGCGACCCAGGTGGGCCTGTGGCACCGCCTCCGGACCGGCCGGGGATGCCGGGTGGAAACGCACCTCACCTGGACCGCGCTGCTGCTCCAGTGCCGCCAGGTAGCCGAGGTGCACCGGCAGCGGTCCGCCAGGGAGGGGCGTCCCCTGCCTCCCGCCCCCGGCCTCCTGGCAACGATCGTCCGGGCCCTGGACGGCCCGATGACCGTGGCCGGGACTCCCGGGGACCTGGCCGCATGGATCGGCCTGGAGGGACCCGACCGGACAGACCCCGGGATCCTGCGCCGCCGGCTGGCCCGGCAGGCCTGGACCCGGCCGGCCGCGGCCTGGAAACGGGACCTCGAGTCCCGGGGAATGGGCCGCCGGGTGCTGTGCATGGCCGTGCCCAGGGTGAAGGACCTGGTCCGGAGCCTCCCGGAACTCGACCCCTCCCGGCCGCCCCCGGTGCGGATGCGGCCCTATCCGGGGGTGAACCGGCCCATGGCCTTCGTGCGGCTGCCCCTGGACCTCTCGGGCACCCCCCTCCGGGAGGGGCTCCCTCCTCCCCAGCGGGGCCGGGACACCGCCGAGGTCCTCCGGCAGGCGGGCCTGACCCCCGGGGCCGCGGACGGCGTGCTGCCCTATCCCGCCGATCGGCCGCTGCTGGCCTGGCTCTGGGAGATCGCCCGCTGGGGGTGGTTCGCCTGGAGGTCCGGGGGCTTCTGACCCCCGGGGATCAGCGGACCTTCCTCATCTGGCGACGGGCCCAGTTCCGGGCGTCGTCGGTCTCCCACTCGAGGCCGGACGGGGCCTTCGCCTGGATCACCGCCTCGTAGTACCGGAGGGCGCACTCCCGGTCCCCGGTCTCCCGGCACGCCTCGGCCAGTTCCAGCAGGGCCTCCGGGTCCCCGGGAGCCCGGTCCACCCCCATCCGGGCATATTCCAGGGCCTTGTCGTCGTCCCCCCAGGAGATCACCGAGGGCAGTTCCCGGTAGGCCATCGCCAGGAAGACGTAGGCCTCCGGCCGCCGGGGGTCCATCGCGATCAGTTCCTCCAGCTGGCCTCGGACCGGCTTCACCGCCTGGAGGATCCGGGTGAAGGGCAGCGTGGCACCGGCCTTGTACCGGTTCATCAGTTCCCAGTAGCGCCCGTCGTAGTCCCGGGTCCTGAGGGCCTGGGCCCGCAGGGCGCACTCGATCCCCGCCCGGGCGATCCTCGCCCCGTCCTCCTTGTCGCCGGCCTGGATCCGCCGGTGGGCCAGGTGGAAGGACGTTCGGGCGCACCAGATCTGCACGTCGTGGTCCCCCGTCCGCAGGGCCGCCAGCCTCGCGAATCCCTCCCAGGCCTCCCGGTGGCGATCGGGATCCGCGCGTCCCTGGTAGATCGCCAGCACCTGCTGGAACTCCGGGTCCCCAGGCACCGCCAGGCCGTCGGCCCGTCCCACCATCGGCGCCAGGAACGCCCACAACGAAACGATCAGGATGCCTCCCGGCCCGGGGAAGCGCAGCGTGGCACCGGTCATCCGCACCCTCCGCACCGGCCCCGGACCCGCCTCACCAGGAGGAGGGGTCCCGGAGCACCTCGCAGTCCACGAAGGAGGCCCCCGCGGGATTCTTCAGGGGGCTCGCGCAATACTCCAGCAGCACGCCCCAGGCCTCGACGGGAATCCCCTGGGGGGAGGCCCTCGGGCGCAGCGTCGAACCCGAGTAGGTCCCGTCGGGCTGGGCCCAGAGATCCCAGTAGGGCCAGGCGGTGAACTCCTCGACGGACTTCCGCCAGTGCTGCTGCACGTGGCGGGCCTCGGCCGCCGTCAGCGGCAGCCCCACCGACGCCGCCTGGACCAGCAGCACGGCCATGTCCTGCCACCAGTCGGGATGGGACGCCCCGGGCTCCTCGGGGCTCGGGTGCATGTACGAGTCGATCCGTTCCGCAAGGCCCTTCAGGGCCATCCAGGCGTCCCGCCACTGCCCCCGGACCAGCGCCGTCCCGACCCCGGCCATGTGGTAGTCCCAGATGATCGGGTAGTTGTAGTAGTGGGCCGTGCTGGCGAAGAGGTCGTAGATGCTCCCGGTGCAGGAGCCGCACTCCCCGGTCTTCCGCTCCCCGTAGGCGATCATGTCCGCCGACATCCGGGCGCAGCACTCGTTGGTAGGATCGATGTCCACATAGCAGGAATAGGAGCCGAGGTCCTGCTGCCCGCAGGGGATCCGCCAGGCGTTCCCCTCCCGGTCCTTGGTCCGGATGTAGTAGTCCTCGTCCACGATGTCCCGGTGGAAGTGGATCATCGTGTCCAGCGTGTGGGCGCAGGCGTCCCGGGCCGGCCCCTCGGGGAGATCCCGGGCGGCGTAGAACAGGAAGGTGGTGGCCCGGGAGATGGCCCGGACGTCGTCCTTGCTGCGCATGTTGGTGACCCACATCTGTCCCCAGGCCGGGTTGTGGGGCCAGGGGAAGGTCTGGGCGTTCCAGTTGTTCTCCTCCTGCCGGGTGTCGTTGCCGAAGGCCACCGCCTTGCGGCGCCCGTCGTCCCCCCAGAACTCCCCGTCCAGCATGAACTCGTGGTCGAAGGGGAAGATGGACCGGGCCATCAGCCAGGGGGCCGGGTCGTTCTCGTCCCAGACGAACCCCTTGATCACGGCCTCGAGGCCCTTGCAATACTGCTCCGCCAGGCGCAGCAGGGTCGGGTCCCCGGTCCAGAGGGCACCGCCCACCACCGTGTTCAGCATCATGGACCCGGGGATCCACATGTTGTGCTCGCTGCCCATCTCCCGGTAGGTGACCAGGTCCCCGTTCTTGATCGCGATGATGTCGTTGTACCAGGCCAGGAAGTCGTCCCGGCCGGTGCTGTGGTCCACCCCCATCGAGGTCCGGATCACCCACCGGAAGAAGCCCGTCTGCCTCCAGGCGGCGGCCACCTCCCGGGTGAACTCCGTCACCTCCTCGGGGCTCAGGGGCTCCCCCTCGGCGGGACGGGTGAAGTCGAAGGGCAGCGCCTGGGGCGGCAGGGTCACGTCCGGCGGCACGTCGGGCCCACCGGGACCCGGGTCCGATCCCCCCTCGTCGAGCGATCCCGGATCGTGGCCCGGGTCCGGGGCCGGGTCGGGCGGGAGGTCCGCGGGTCCCTCGTCGGGGGATCCCCCCGGATCGCCGGGAACCTCGCCGGGAACCTCCGCCAGGTCGGTCCCCGGGCCCTCATCGACCCGCCCCTCGTCGGGAATTCCGGGATCCGGCGTCGCCACCTCCGGGACGTCCAGGAGTCCCGGGTCCCCGGACCCCAGGTCCCCGCCACCCGAGGACCCGCAGGCGATCGCCCAACCCAGCACGCACGCCGACCACGCGACCCTTCCCATCGGACACCTCCTGGTTCCCCGCCGGCGCACCGGCGCGATTCCTGCCCCCAAGCCTAGGGGATTCCCGCCTCCGGGAACAGCGGATCTGCACCCCTTCCCGCCGGCCCGTCAGGGGCCGGACACCCGGAACAGCCGCACCGGCCGGCGTTCCGACAGCCGCACCGAGGGGATCACCAGGTCGTCACCCAGCCGGTAGGGAATCCCCTCGGGATCCTGCCAGGCCCCGTCCCGGTGCTCCCGCACCGATCCCACCGGGAGGTCCGGCGGCAGGGCCACCCGGATCGTCGTGGCCACGTCCTCGAGCACCCAGTGGGGGTCCTCCTCGAACAGGCAGCGGAGGTCGTTCATCTCCTCCCGGGCGGTCACGTTGATCACCGGGATCACCAGCGAAGACGGGGTCCGGATCGCCTCGACCACCACCCCTTCCCGGTCCGCCCGGGCCCCTCCGGTGGGATCCCCCAGCACCAGTTCGTCCCGGACGGCCCGGACCATCCGGTTCGCCTCGGCAATGGCCCGCCAGGACTCGGGCCGCCGGTCGGCGCCCTTCAGGCTGGTCTGGAAGTACATCAACCCCTTGGCTCCGGCGGCGACTGGGGACAGGGCCTGGATCCAGATCTCCGAAGGGCTCGGCTCCCGGACGGGGTCCGTCTTGCCCAGCATGCCGTGGCTGTAGATCCAGGTCGGCCAGGGCGACTGGTTGTTCCGCACGGCCCGGGCGAAGTCGAAGGGGGCCCGCAGCGGCGGGAAGTGCCCGAAGTCCAGGATGTACGGTGCGCAGGCCGAGATGTAGATGTCGAACCCCTGGATGTCCGTGACCCCGGCGAAGGACCCGTTGTGCCGGTGCCGGGATCCGCCGACGTAGGTGGCCATCTCCGGCGTGGATCGCCAGGCCCTCCGGGAGTACCGGGCCTTCTCCCAGGGAGCGTTGCCGACCCCGCTGTCGGGCTCGTCGCCGGTGAACCACAGCAGGCGGTCCGTCCGGAACCCCGTGATGTCGATCTCCCGGGCCACCATCAGCCACTGGTCCGGCACCGCCTCGGCGGCGGCCAGGATGTCCCTGGCCGACGCGCCGTTGCATCCCTCGTAGGAGGCATAGGTCGTCTTCCAGAGGAACGGCGTGTCGAACCCCGCCTCCCGGTGGCGCTGCCAGTTCGTTTCGTTGGCCCCGGGGAAGGGGCAGTCGGAGGACGAGGGCCAGGTGTGGATCCCGAAGTGGGGCACCAGCACCCTCCCCCCGGCCGTCGAGTGGCTCCCGTCGTCCCAGAGGGCGGTGACGGTCCAGGGGTCCCCCCGGCGGGTCGGCAGGCACAGGGGCACCTCCCACATCACCTCCTGGCCGGCCTCGACCCGGGGGTCGGGAACGCAGGCCGATCCGGTGACATCCCGGCCGTTGACCACCAGGCGTTCCAGGTGCCGGGCCGAGGGGGACTCGTTGCGCAGGTGGACCAGGAGGCTGTCGTGGCCCGGGGAGGGGGTGACGTAGCGGACCGGCACCCCGGGGATCGTCGGGGCGAAATCCGCCTGCAACGCGACCCCCTGGTCGGTCACGACCTCCACCGGGAAGGGGCCCGGGTCCTCCAGCCAGGCGTGGGAGGAATGGAAGGCGATCCAGAAGGGGGATCCCGCCTCGAGGTCCTCCGGCCAGACGTGCAGCCAGTGCATCCACCCGTCCTCGGTGAGGGCCTTCACCTCCGGCGAGGGTTCCGCCAGGTCGTCCCGGAGCAGCGGGGAGACGTCCCGCCCGGCGATGCGCACCGTCCGGACCCGTCCCGGGGCCCCGGCGACCGCCGTCAGGTGCACCCGGCCCCCCAGCACCGGGTCCGGGATGCCCGCCTCGGGGTACTGGTCATAGGGGTAGAAGAAGTCCTTCCGCAGGGTTGCCCGGACCCGGGGATCGGCCGGAGGGGCCTCGCAGGGCCGAAGGGAAGGGGCGCAGCGGGCCGGGGCCTCCCGGGCGGCCCCCTGGGGCTCCGGGCCCGGGTCCGGAATCGCCATCCACCGGGCCATCCGGTCCCCGATCCCCGGGTCCCGGCCCAGCACGAAGACCCGGTAGGGCCGGTCGTTGTCCAGGGAGACTTGGGGCAGCACCACTTGCCTCCCCTCGGACCAGGCGCCCTCGGTGGCGGGCCGGACCGCGCCGTCCTCCACCTCCCAGATGGCCTCCACGGCGAAGTCCTCGGGGATCCGCACCCGGACGTCGGCCACGACCGGCTGCAGGGACCAGTGGGGATCGTCCTCGAAGATGCACCGGACCAGGTCCATCCCCTGGTCCACCTTGCCGTCGATCACCGGGACCACCAGGGCCTCCCGGGACCGGATCGCCTCGGCCCACACGTCGGGGTCGGAGGTCCGGGCGGCCCCGGTGGCATCCCCCTCCCGGAGGAAGGGCCGGACCGCCCGGAAGACCCGGTTGACCTCCCCCATCGCCTCCCAGGTGGCCGGGACGGCCCGGGCCCGGTCGAGGTCCGTCCGGAAGTACATCAGGCCCTTGGCCCCGCAGGCCATCACCGACAGCGCGGAAACCTTCAGTTCCATCGGGTCGGGGTCCCGGGTGTCGTTCCACCCGTGGATCCCCTGGGAGTAGAACCACACCGGCCCGGGGGCCTGGTTCTCCCGCACCGCCCGGCAGTAGTCCAGGGGGGCCCGGAGCGGGGGGATCTGCCCCACCAGGATCGAGGGAGCGCAGGCGGCGAAGTAGATGTCGAAGCCCTGGACGTCGGCGATCCCGGCGTAGGCCCCGGTCATCCGGTGGCGGGCCCCTCCGATGTAGGTCGTCATGCGGGGACGGCGCAGGAAGGATCGCTTCGCGTCCTGGGAGACCCGCCAGGGCTTGTCCCGGCGGTTGCTGTCCACCTCGTCCCCCAGCAGCCGCGCCACCCGGGTGTCGTCCAGGTCGCCGATGTCCGCCCACTCGTCCAGCAGGTAGTGCCAGTCCGGGAGGTGCTGGGACTTCGACACGACCTCCCGGGCCGTGGCGAAGCGGCAGTGTTCCCGGGGGAAGCTCCCCCGGAGGAAGGGGGTGTCGAAGCCCTGGTCCCAGTGGGCCCGGAAGTTGTCGAAATCGGCCCCCGGGAAGGGGCACTCCTCCTCGTCCACCCAGGCGTGGATGGGGAAGTGGGGCATCACGACCCGGCCGGCGCCGACGGCGGGGGGCCCCTCCTCGAACACGGCGACCACGGTCCAGGGGTCCCCGGGGGACAGGGGCCTGCAGAGGGGGACGGTCCACAGGGCCGTCCCACCGGGCCCGATCGCCGGGTCGGGGATGCAGGCGACCGAGGTCACGTCCATGCCGTTGACGACGATCCTGCGAAGGGTCCGGGACCCGGGGGCATCGTTGCGCAGGTGCACCAGCAGCGTCCGGTGATCGTCGGCGGTGGTGACGTAGGTCAGCCGGGGCTCACCCGGGGGGGTCAGGGGCACCTGGGCGTCCAGGGCAGTCCCCTGGTCGGTCCGCACGCGGATCCGGATCGGCGTCCCCGCGTCCAGTCCCGGGTCGTCCCGGTGCCAGGCCAGGAAGAACGGCCGGCCGGCGACCAGGGGCATCGGCCAGACGTGCAGGTAGTGGAACCCCCGGTCCACCAGGGCCATCACCGCGTCGGGAGTCGGGGACGACCCCTCCACCGGAAGCGCCACGGGGGTCACGTCCAGGTCTCCGAGGAGGACCTCGGTGACCGTCCCCGAGGTCCCGGCCACCGCCGCGACCTGCACCCGGCGACCCTCGGCCGGGTCCGGCAGTTCGTCTTCCGGGTACTGGTCGTAGGGCAGGAAGAAATCCGCCCGGACGGCCCCCGCGGGGCCGATCTCCGCCGGTTCGACCCCGCAGGGGTCCCCTACGGCCCGGCAGGTCCGCAGGGCCGGTACCTTCCAGTCCCCCGGAACCGGGCCCTCATCCAGCCCGCCATCGGGGGCCCCGGGAAGGTCCCCGGCCGCCTCTTCCGAATCGTCCGCCCCGGTTCCCGGGTCTGCCGGTGCCGGGTCCGCGAGATCCGGGAACCGGTCCTCCGACAGGTCCTCGGGAACGAACGGGGTGTCCTCGATCCCCGGATCGCCGGGAACGTCGGCCGGCGGGATTCCGGCCTCCCCACAGGCCCAGGCGGGTCCGATCAGCCAGCCAATCACCAGGATCTTCGAGCAGACTCTCATGGGGCGTGCTCCCGGCCCTTCCCGGAACGGATGCTATCGCAGTCACCCCACCGGGGGACAGTCACCTTTTTACCCCAGGCAAATCCTTGTTTCTCCTTGGATTCCCGGATCAGACCGGCAGGCCCGCTTCCCCCCGGACCTGCGGTAGAATGCCCCGGCTGGAGGAGGCCGGTCGTGAAGCACTGCCCCCGACGGACGGGATGGGTCCTGCTGGGATTGGCCCTGGGAATGCTGCCCGGAGATCCCGCCCGGGCCCATGACCTGAGCCTCGGGAGCCGCCTCCGGTCCCAGGTCACCCTCTCCCGGAGCACCTGGACCCTGGAGGGCCGGGAACTCCTGGCGGAGGTGCGGATCGACCGGGACCTGGCGGCCCACCTGGTCACCGGCGCCACCCGGGACGACCCCGCCGCCGTGCCCACGGAGGCCATCGAGGGAGCCCTCTCGGGACGCATCGACGTCCGCCGGGGCGAGGACGCCTGCCCGGGCGCCCTGGTCTCCTCGGAGGTCGACGGCCAGGGCGTGCTCCGGGTGGCCCTCCGGTATCGCTGCCCGGACGGACCGGGTGACATCCGGGTGGTCCCCGGTTTCCTGCCGTTCCTGGGATCCAACCACCGGAACCTCGCGGTGGTGGACGACGGGAACGGCTCCCGGACCGAGGTGGTCCAGGGCCCCGAGGCCGCCATCACGCTGCGGCCGGGGTCCGGTCAGGTGCTTCCGCTCTCCTTCCTGCGCCTGGGCATCGAGCACATCCTGGGGGGCTGGGATCACCTGCTGTTCCTGGCAGGACTGCTGCTCCTCGGGGGCACCTTCCCGTCCCTGCTGGCCACCATCACGGCCTTCACGCTGGCCCATTCCCTGACGCTGGGCCTGGCCGCCCTCCAGGTCGTCTCCCTGGCTCCCCCCATCGTCGAGCCGGCCATCGGGCTCACCATCGCCTACGTGGGGGTCGAGAATCTCTGGCTGCGGGAGCCCCGGGGACGCTGGCGCATCGCCCTGGTCCTGGGGCTGATCCACGGGTTCGCCTTCGCCGCGGCGCTGGCCGAGGCCGGCCTCTCCCGGCAGCACCTGCTGGCGGCGCTGCTGCTGTTCAACGGCGGGGTCGAACTGGGACAACTGGCGGTGATGGCCGTCGTGCTGCCGGCGGTCTGGCTGATCCGCCGCCCGGACTGGGGCCGGCGGAGGGTCGTGCCCGTCCTCAGCCTCGGCATCGCCCTGACCGGCGCGACCCTCTTCGTCGTCCGGATCTGGTCCTGAGGCCCCGGTCCCGGCCCTGCGCGACGCCGTGATATCATCGGTCCCGAACCCTGGGGCGGGGGGACCGAATGGCAACCATCCTGGTGGTCGAGGACGATTCCTCCCTTCGGGAGGTCCTGACGATCTTCCTCCAGAAGGCGGGCCACGAGGTCGTGGTCGCCACGGACGGCGAACAGGCCCAGCGGATCCTGGAAGACCAGCGCGAGAACCTGGACCTGGTCCTGACCGATCTCCGGCTGGGACGGGGCAGCGGTCAGGAGGTCCTGACCCGCACCAAGGAGATCTCCCCTCAGACCGAAGTGATCCTGATGACCGCCTTCTCCACCGTCGAGAGCGCCATCGACGCCATGCGCCGGGGGGCCTTCGACTACGTCGGGAAGCCCTTCAAGCTGGACGAGATCAGCATCACCATCGAAAAGGCCCTGGAAAAGCGATCCCTGTCCCTGGAGAACATCCGGCTCCGCCAGGAACTGTCCCAGCGCTACCGGTTCGACCACATCATCGGCCGGGACTCCCGGATGCAGCAGGTGTTCGACCGCATCCTGAAGGTGGCGCCGACCAAGACCTCGGTGCTGATCACCGGCGAGTCGGGAACGGGCAAGGAACTGGTGGCCCGGGCCATCCACTTCAACTCGCCCCGCAAGGATCGCCCCTTCATCGTGGTGAACTGCGGGGCCATCCCCGACACCCTGATGGAGTCGGAACTCTTCGGGCACGTGAAGGGGGCCTTCACCGGGGCCCACACGACCCGCCACGGCCTCGTGGAGTCCGCCTCCGGGGGCACGATCTTCCTGGACGAGATCGGGGAGCTGTCCCCCTCGATGCAGGTGAAGATCCTGCGGTTCCTCCAGGAGCACAAGATCCGGATGGTCGGAGGAGTCCAGGAGACCCCGGTGGACGTCCGGGTCCTGGCGGCCACCAACCGGGACCTCCAGCAGGACGTCGAGCGGGGGACCTTCCGGGAGGACCTCTTCTTCCGCCTCAACGTGATCCGGATCCACATGCCCCCGCTCCGGGATCGCCCCGAGGACATCCCCTACCTGGTCCACCACTTTCTCGAGAAGTTCAACAAGGCCCTCCACCGGGAGATCCGGGGGGTGGCCCCGGACGTGATGCAGGTGCTCCTGGCCCACCGCTACCCCGGGAACGTCCGGGAACTGGAGAACATCATCGAGCACGCCGCCACCTTCGCTTCGGGGGACCAGATCACGATGGAGGACCTCCCGGAGCAGTTGCGCAAAGGATCCGGCACGGCGCCCGAGGCCCGGCAGGCATCCCGGATCCCGGAAGAGGGACTGGACGTGGAGGCCTACCTCGCGGACATCGAGCGGTCCATCCTGCTGGAGGCCCTCCGGCGGACCCGGGGAGTCCGGAAGGACGCGGCCGATCTGCTCCGGATCTCCTTCCGATCCTTCCGGTACAAACTGGCCAAGTACGGCATCTCGGAAGTGGACCAGGACTGAAACTGTCTGTCATATCCGACAGAGCCGGATTTGACAGAGACCCCGCCACTCGGACCGAAAGGCCCATGTCTTCGGACGGTTCCCAGGCCAATCGCTTGGCCCGAGACTTGCTTGAACGGGCCCCCGATGGAGACTCGGACCCCATGCCGGTTCCTGCAGATGAGCCCGGTGCCGATCTGCGCGGCCTTCGACGGGGGCCTTCGGACCCCCACCGAGGCCGAACTGGAACACCTATGCCAGTCGGATCGGCACCCCACCTGCCTCCTGTTCCGGGAGCGGGTGGCCAGGGAACAGCGGCACGTGGAATCCGGGATCCGGGAGTTCGCGGACAAGGCGGAAGACCCGCCGAAAACCTAAGGAGGAACCATGAGTCGCAGGTTCTGGATCCAGGGAAGCCTCCCGGTCCTGGCCGCCATCGCGGTCTGGGGATGCGAGGGGAAGGAGGGTCCCGTGGGACCGACCGGTCCCGCGGGCGAGAAGGGGGACCCGGGGTCGTCGTGCACGGTCACCGACAACGGCAACGGGACCAAGACCATCGCCTGTACCGACGGCACCTCGGCCGTGGTGACCGACGGCGCCCGGGGCGCCGCGGGGACCTCCTGCTCGGTGACCGACAACGGCGACGGGACCAAGACCCTGTCCTGCACCGACAACACGTCGGTCGTCATCTCGGACGGGCAGGACGGACAGGACGGACAGGACGGCACCTCGTGCTCGGTCGCCGACAACGGGGACGGCACGAAGACGGTCACCTGCGGCCAGACCATCGCCGTGCTGAGCGACGGGGCCAAGGGCGACAAGGGCGACCCGGGCGAGGCCGGCGCCGACGGCACCTCCTGCTCGGTCAGCGAGACCGTTCCCGGCACCAAGGTCATCGCCTGCACCGACGGCACCTCGGTGACGGTGACCGACGGGGCGAAGGGCGACAAGGGGGACAAGGGCGACCCGGGACCCCAGGGCCCCGTCGGCCCGTCGGCGGCCTTCGTCTTCCACGTCCAGGCCGAAGTCCCGAACACCCTGCTGATCACCGTGACCGAGCCCCCGGTCATCGCGAGCCCGCCGGTGGTGAAGTTCACGGTCAAGGACGCCGTCGGGCGGGGCGCCGTGGGCCTGAAGGCCGGTTCCTCCGGCTTCCTGCGCTTCGGTCTGTTCAAGCTGGCGCCGGCGGCCAACGGGGAGCCCGCGGACTGGGTCAGCTACGTGCTGTCGTCCAGCGGGACACCGACCGTGGAACGGACCGGAACCCTGGTGGACAACGGCGACGGGTCCTACGTGTACACCTTCGCGACCAACGTGACCAACGTCACGACCCCGAAGGCGGTTGCCTGGGAGCCCACCCTGACCCACCGCCTGGTGATCCAGCTGTCCGGCACCACCGCCGCCGGGACCTTGCCCTATGGCAACGGCGTGTACGACTTCGTCCCCGCTGGCGGCCAGGTCACCCAGACCCACAACGTAGCGGCGACGGCCGACTGCAACACCTGCCACGGGAAGCTGGTGGTCCACGGGTCCCGCTACGAGGTCGGCTACTGCGCGACCTGCCATGCCAAGGGCGTGGTCGACCCGAACGGCGTGGACATCGACATGGCCACGATGACCCATGCCATCCACGCCGCCCACCTGCGCCACCAGCAGGGCGCCTCGCCCTACCGGATCAAGTCCTCCTACTCGGGCAACACCTATGACTTCTCCGAGGTCACCTACCCGGGACCGCTGAACGCCTGCCGGAAGTGCCACGAGGGGACCAGGACCCAGGACGGGGACAACTGGAAGAAGTTCCCGACCAAGGAGGCCTGCGGGTCCTGTCACGCGACGGTGGACTGGGCGGCCCACATGGGCGGCCAGGCCGACAACAGCGCCTGCAAGATGTGCCACACCGAGAACGGGATCACCAACGCCCACAAGGGCGAGAACAACACCCCGAACGCCACCGGGGTCGTGGCCGGCGCGTCGGTGTTCACCTACGACATCAAGTCGGTGACGATGGCCGACGCCACCCATCCCCAGATCACCTTCCGCATCACCCGGGACGGCAACCCGATGGACGTCACCACGCTGCCGTCGGACCTCACCGGCGGACCGTCCTTCCTGCTGGTCTGGGCGGCCCCCGAGCCCGGACAGGACCCGGCGACCTTCCAGCCGGTGGACTGGAACAACTTCCCGCGGGCGGCGGCCCAGCCGCTGTCCGTGTCCCTCGCGAACCTCCGGAGCGGCGCCGCGGGCACCCTGGCCCCCGACGCGGCCAACCCCGGCTACTACATCGCGACGCTGACCGGTTCCAACGCCTTCCCGGCCGACGCGAAGATGCGGGCCGTGGCCCTCCAGGGCTACTTCAGCCAGACCGGGGTCCCGGGCTACTCTGCGGCCCTGGGCCGGCACACCCTCTCGGTCGTCAAGGAGGTCACCGGGGACGCGAAGCGCCGGGAGGTGATCGATTCCCAGAAGTGCGGCGCCTGCCACGAGTGGTTCGAGGGCCACGGCGGCAACCGGGTGGCCGGCCTGGGGAGCACCGGCGCGAACATCTGCGCCACCTGCCACGTCCCGAACCTGACCACCTCCGGCCGCGGAGCCGATCCGGCGACGGTCATCGCCCGCCTCCAGACCGCCGGCGCCAACACGCCCCTGATCTGGGACCTGAATGCGAACGGCGCCTGCGACCCCGAGGAGGACGCCTACGTGGACGGGACCTGCGACGTGCTCGACGGGATGGTCCTCGCGGGCTACGACCCGGCCGACCCCCTGACGTTCCCCGAGGTGACCAACAACCTGAAGGAGATGCTCCACGCGATCCACGGCGCGGCCATCCGCACCGGCGCCTTCCGGGAGGTCCGAGACCGGGGAACGAGCGGCGTGTTCTACTACGACTTCAGCCACGTCACCTACCCGAACAACAAGGACGCCTGCCTGGCCTGCCACAAGACTGGGACGTACCTGACGGTGCCCGAGGGCGCATCGGCGACGACCTGGCGGACCTCCAACGGCATCGATGATCGGACCAACATCCTGGCCGCCCGGACCACGGTGCCGAACGCCCAGGACACGGTCGCGACGCCCTACGCCTCGGCCTGCTACTCGTGCCACGACTCGGCGATGGCCAAGGCCCACATGGAGCAGAACGGCGGGCAGATCGGGGTGGACCGGCAGTCCATGACCAACCCGCCCCTCGAGACCTGCGCCCTGTGCCACGGGGCCGGCCGGGCCGCCGACGTGAAGGTCGCCCACGGACTCTGATCCCTCGCCCCTGATCCCTTCCTCACCCTGACCGGCCCCTCCTCCACCGATCCGTCCGCCGGAAACCGGAAACGTCGATCGGCCTCGGGAGCCTGTGAAATGGCAGGAACGAGGCCGTCCGGCGCGTCGTCGCAAGTGCAGAACCGGGAAGGATGGAGCACGGCCCCCGGGCATCCGGGTCCGCGGGCAGGTCGGCTGCGGCTGGCCTGGCGACCCCAACGGGATTCGAACCCGTGTCGCGAGCGTGAAAGGCTCGTGTCCTTGACCTGGCTAGACGATGGGGTCGTCCTCGATGAGCCCAGCGAGATTCGAACTCGCGACCAACGGCTTAAAAGGCCGCTGCTCTACCGACTGAGCTATGGGCCCGGAACGCCAAGGCGGGGGGAGACTACCGGGTTGGCCTGGTCCTGTCAAGCATCCCGGGCGGTTGACGCGCCCTGGAAGGCCCCGGGAAGGGGGCCCGGCGCCCACGGTCGCCCCGGATCTGGTCCCCGATCCGGGGGCCGAAGACCCCAGTCCCCAGTCCATCCAGGCAGAGTCCCATGGGGTCGCCTGCCACCAGCCCCGGATCCCGGCTCCCGCGCGTCGGCCCGGCACTTCCGGGCGTTCCGGCGCTCCGGTTGACAGGCGCGGAAGGACGGTGGAACAATCGCGGATGCTGTCGGAGGAGCCGTCGTGCAGGACCCGGAAGAGGACGACCTCGACGCCATGGACCTCTGGAGGGGGGTCGTGGAAGAGGTGCTGGCCGGGAGGACCGAGGACCTGGCCTGTCCGGCGTGCCGGGAGGGGGTCCTGACCTGCCGCTTCGACGGCGAGTCCCTGGAACTCCGCTGTCCCCGGTGCGGACGGCACCTGCAGGCGATGCTGGCATGAAGAAGGATTTCCTGGGCCGCGGATTCGCCTTCCCGATGCGCCTGGACCCCAAGGGGTCCGTGGCCCTCTCCGAAGGGGAGCAGAACATCGAGGAGTGCATCCGCCTGCTGCTGGGAACGGCCCCGGGGGAACGGCCCATGCGGCCGGACTTCGGCTGCCGCATCCACGACTTCGTGTTCTACCCGAACAATGCCAACACCGCCTCCCTGGTGGCCTACTACGTCCGGGAGGCGCTGGCGAAGTGGGAGCCCCGCATCGAGGACATCCGGGTCTCGGCGACGCCCGACCCCGTGCAGGAGAACGCCATCCGGGTGGACATCCGCTACCGGATCCGGCGCAGCAACAACACCCGGAACCTGGTCTATCCCTTCTACCTCCGGAGAGAGCAGGACCTATGATCCCGACGCCGCGACTGGACGACCGGACCTACAAGGACCTGGTGGAGGAGGCCATCCGCCTGATCCCCCAGTACTGTCCCGAGTGGACTAACTTCAACCCCGCGGACCCGGGCATCACCCTGATCGAACTGTTCGCCTGGATGACCGAGATGGTGCTCTACCGGCTCAACCGGGTGCCGGACAAGAACTACCTGGCCTTCCTGAACCTGCTGGGCATCCGCCTGAAACCGCCCCAACCGGCCCGCACCGTGCTGACCTTCCTGATGTCCGACAAGGGGGACCACGTGACGGTGCCCCGGGGCACCACCGTCGCCACCCGCCCCTCCCCCGACGGGAGGGTGGTCTCCTTCGAGACCGAGGAGGACGTGCTGGTCGTCCGGAACCGTCTCCGGAAGGCCTTCAGCCAGTATCGGCGGGCCTTCGCGGACCATTCGGCGGCCCTGGAGACCGCCGAGGGCTTCGACCCCTTCGCCGGGACCCTGGTGGCGGAACGCTATCTCTACCTGGGGGATCCGGGACTGGAGGCCTGGACCGAGGGGGCGTCCCTGAGGGTGCGCTTCCGGTGCCCCCATGCCCACGTGACGGACCTGCTGGACCACCTGGACTGGGAGTCCTTCGACGGCAGCCACTGGAATCCCCTGGTCCCCCTGGAGGAGTCGGACGCCGAGAGCGTGGTGCTCCCGGCCCCCAGGGTGCTGGTCCCGGCCACCGTGAACGACGTCACGATGCCCTTCCTCCGGGCCCGGCTGGTCGACGTGCCCGCCTCCCCGGAGATCACGATGGTGGACACCATCCTCGGGGCGGTGAAGGTCACCGGGGAGGGACTCCTTCCCGACGCCCTGTGGGTCCGAACGCCCGATGACCGGTTCCTGGCCCAGGACCCCTCCCGGCGGGTCGCGCTGCTGGGGGACAAGGACAACCCCCCCCGGGAGGGCATCGCGGCCTACCTGCGATGCGACCGGGCCTTCGCCCACCGGGGCGCCCAGGTCCGGATCGAGGTGGCGCTGGAGGGCGGCGAGGCGAACGCCCCCAATCCCAGCGACGACCTGGTGCTGCGCTGGGAGTACTTCCACGCCCGGGTCGGGAACTGGCGGCTGCTGGCCCGCGTCGTCCCGGGGGAACAGGCGGTCGAGTGCCCCGAGGGGCACTACTTCTCCGACACCTCCTGGGGATTCACCCGCAACGGCATGATCAAGTTCGAGATCCCCGACGGCCTGTCCCCGGTGGAGGTGAACGGGACGACCGGGCACTTCGTCCGGGTCGTGGTGGACAAGGGCGACTACGGGCAGCGGGGGGAGTACGAGCGGGACGGGGACCGGTGGGTCTTCCGGGAACCCCGTCCCCTGCGGCCTCCGGTGCTGCGGGACCTCCTGGTCCGGTTCGAGGAACGGGAACACCCCTTCGCCGCGGTGATCTCCGAGAACGACGGGGTCCTGCAGGACCTGACGGACCTGGCCCAGGTGGACTTCAAGCCCTTCCAGGCCCTCTCGACGGTGGCCGAGGCCAGCCCGACGCTGTTCCTGGGCTTCGAGGACTCCTTCCCGAACGAGGAGGTCTGCCTCTACGTGCAGTTGCAGGACGAGTCGGGACTCCGGGACCCCCTCCGGCGGGAGGGGTCGTCGACCCAGGTGGTGCTCGCCTGGGAGTACTTCAACGGCAAGCACTGGCAGAACCTGATGCCCCGGGACGAGACCCGGGGGTTCCAGAACTCGGGCTTCGTGCGGTTCGTCGGCCCGGCGGACTTCCGGTCGTCCAAGCGGTTCGGGGAGTCCCTCTACTGGATCCGGGTGCGACTCGAGGCCGGGGGGTACGTCGAGTCCCCCCGCATCGTCCGGGTGCTGCTGAACAGCGTCCATGCCAGCCACCTGACCACCTTCGGGGAGACCATCCTCGGGTCGTCCCAGGGAACGCCGAACCAGGTCTTCCCCCTGCCTCCCGGACCGGTGCTTCCGGGACAGGAACTGGTCGTGATCGAGCGGGAGGCCCCGACCGAGGAGGAGCGGCTGGCCCTGGTGGACGAGGAGGGAGAGGACGCGGTGCAGGCGGATCCCTCGGGGGGATTCCGGGTCCGCTGGCACGAGGTCGAGGACCTCTACGAGAGCCCGCCCCATGCCCGGCACTACCAGAAGGACGAGATGACCGGCGAGATCCGCTTCGGGGACGGCGTCCACGGGCGGGTGCCGCCGAAAGGGGACCGGAACGTCCGCCTGGTCCGCTTCCAGGTGGGAGGCGGACAGGAGGGGAACCTGGCCCCCGGGAGCCTGGTGATTCCCCGCCAGTCCCTGACCTTCATCGAGGGGGTCACGAACCTCATCCCCGCCGGGGGCGGTGCGGACCGCGAGACGGTGGAGGAGGTCAAGGCCCGGGCGCCCCACCTCTTCCGGAGCCGCTTCCGGGCCGTCACCGCCGAGGACTTCGAGTGGATCGCCCGGGAGGCCTCCACCTCCGTGGCCCGGGCCCACTGCCTGCCCTGCCGTGACCGGGAAGGGGAGGTCACGGTGGTGGTGGTCCCCAAGATGGCCGACACCCCCGGCGGCGAGTCGATCCGGCCGGTCCCGTCCACGGAACTGATGCGCCGGGTGAAGGCCGAACTGGACCGGCGGAAACTGCTGAACACCATCCTCCACGTGGTGAGGCCCCGCTACCGGAACCTCGAGGTGCGGGTGACGGTGCTCCGGTCCTCCACCGGGACGTCCGGGGCGGTCCGGGAGGAGATCGACCGCCGGGTCCGGGAGTTCCTGCATCCCCTGCGGGGAGGAAGGAACCGGAAGGGATGGCCCTTCGGACGCCCCGTGTCGAAGATCGACATCTACCATCTCTGCGAGGAGGTGGCGGGGGTGGAGTTCGTGGAGCGGGTCGTGATCCGGGACCTGGACCTCGGCAGCGAGCCCGACCTGGTCCGCCTGGACGAGGACGAACTGCCCTTCGTGGAGTCCGTGGGCATCGAAGAGCGGGGTCACGAGAGGATTCTGTGATGGCGCGTTCCCCTGCCACGTCCTCCGGAGGCCCTCCCCAGCGGGGCCATCGCCTCCCGGTTCCGGACCTGGTCGGGCTGGACCGGCACGTGGCCGTGTCGGTGCTGGCCTCCGCCGGCTTCGCCGATCCCCGCATCCGCTTCGCCGAGTCCTACGAGAAGGGCGAAACGGTGCTGGCCCAGCACCCCGAGGGCGGGTCCCTCTGGGACAGCCGGAGCCCCGTCACCCTGACGGTCTCGAAGACCTCGCTGATCCGGTTCCTGCCGGCGATCTACCGTCCCAGGCAGGGGGGGGACCCGTCCTTCCTCCGGGACTTCCTGTGGATCATCCAGCATCTGTACGAATCGGTGAACGGCCGGATCGACGAGGTCCACCGGATCTTCCGGCCCTCCCGGACCCCCCCGGAGTTCCTGCCCTGGCTCGCCTCGTGGTTCGGCATCTTCTTCGACGACTCCCTGGACGACGCCAGGCGACGGAGGCTGCTCCGGGAAGCGCCGGGGCTCTTCCGGATCCGGGGGACCCGCGAGGCCCTGATCCGCTGGGTCTTCCTGTTCACGGACCTGGAGGTCGAGGTCCTCGAGAACCGGTGGCCCTACCAGGGATTCCGGATCGGGTGCGACGTCCCCATCGGGGTCCGTTCGATGATCCTGCCCGAGATCTCGATGGCCCACGCCTTCGTGGTCCGGGTGCCGATCCCCCGGGACGAGGTCCCCGAGGAACTGCTGTTGCGGCTGCACCGGGTGATCCAGGCCGAGAAGCCGGCATCGACGAACTACTTCCTGCAGTTCGCCGACGTGGAGGGAGTCACCGAGGTCGTGGGGATGCGGATCGGCGTGTCGTCGATGGTCGGAGTGGACGGGAGCGGGACGACGGATGTCCCGGGGCCCGGGGAGGCGGAGGGTTCCGGCGACTCCCTGGCCCGGGAACCGGTTTGAGCGGGACACGGTGCCCCGACACGGGGCGCGGGAGGCGGAGATGGCGGATCCGAGAGCATTCAAGCGCCTGAACTTCTTCCGGGGGTTCCTGACCACCGAGGACGACTGGAACGAGGGCGAGCGGTACCACATCGAGAAGCGCAGCCTCCACGCCCGGGCCCTCCATGCGCCGGGCGTGGTGCCCCAGTTCCTGGAGGGACTGCGGGTGCGCCAGCGGGGTCGCGGGGAACTGAACATCGAGGTCTCGCCGGGCTATGCCATCGACGGCCAGGGACGGGACCTCTACCTCCCCGAGACGGTGATCCGGGCGGTCAACCCGGCGGACTTCCGCCTGCCCCAGACGGTCTACGTGGTCCTGTCCTACACCGAGGAACCCACCGACTTCGTGGCCTACAAGGAGAACCTCCAGTTCAAGGGCCACAAGCGCATCACCGAGGGGGTCAAGGTCGAGGTGACGGCCCGGGAACCCGACATCCAGAGCGAGGTGGAACTGGCGCGCATCCAGCTGGAGAAGGGGGTCAAGGCGATCAAGGACGCCGTGGACCCGAACCACCCCCGCCCCAACGAGATCGACCTGCGCTACGTCCCCTGGGCGGGGGTCGCCGGGTCCTTCCTGAAGACCCAGGACCGGGAGGACCTGGCCCAGCTGCTGGCCCACAAGATCGAGATCTACTCCCACCTGGCCCACGTGCTGAAGATCTCGCCAGCCCTGGACGTCCTCCACGGGGCCATCACGCTGGACATGCTGCTGTCGGCGGGGCTGGTGGACTACCGGAACGTCTTCTCGCTGCTGGAGACCCTGATCCAGTTGCAGCAGGCCCTGATCCGGGAGATGGAGAAGGGCCACCCGGAAATCTGCCAGTCCCGGGAGTTCGGGGTGTACAAGTGGAACGTCTCCAGCGTGAAGATGGATCGCCGCCACTCCCTGGAACTGCTGGTGGACATCCTGACGACCCAGCGGAACGCCCACGAGGCGATGAAGGCCCTCTTCGCCCAGGACCTGGTCCCCAGGACGCCCCGGGTCGCCGCCGAGGCGCCGTCGGAGAAGATCTGGGAGGACATCAAGGTCCGGAGCGAGGACTTCACCGAGATCCTCTCGATCGAGTCCCGGGACTTCCGCCGGGTGGACCTGCTGGACATCTACGACGAGGCCAGCGAGAAGGCCCACCACTTCCTGATCATGGATGAGAAGGACCGGTACCGGAGCCGCCAGAAACTGAAGTACCCCGACGGGAAGGTGGTGGAGGACGTCGGCGTGCACTTCGAGGGGGGGAAGTGCTCCTTCGAGATCCGGGGGATCGAGCCCAACCGGGACGTGATCCTGATCCTGCGGATGGACTACGTCCGGGGGGACTCGGAGAGCGAGGTGTACGTGAACGGCCGGAAGGCCCCGAACCTGGTGATCGGCGGAAACGACATCAAGTTCCGCTGGCGGAACTGGCCCTACCGGATCCCGGCCGAACTGGCCACCGAGCCGACCCTCCGGATCCAGATCGCCCCGATCAAGGCCGAGCGGGACTTCAACCTCTTCAAGGTCTGGGCCTACCAGGCCAAGTGACCCCCCGGTTCCCGGTCAGGCCTTCTCCAGGGCGCTTTCCAGGTCCCGGATCAGGTCGTCGGCCGACTCGAGGCCGATGGAGAGGCGGACGCCGCCGGGGTGGATTCCCGCCGCCTCCTGGGTCGCGGGGTCCAGGGCACAGTGGGTCATCAGTCCCGGGGCCTCGATCAGGGTCTTCGTCATGCCCAGGCTGACCGCCAGGGTGATGCAGTAGGACTCGGCCGCCACGTGGTTCATCACGCGCTCCCGGGCCTCGAAGGCCTGCCGCGGATCGCCGGCCATCTCGAAGTAGATCATCGACCCGGGGCAGAAGGCACCCTCGGGAGTCCGCATCTGGCGCCGGGCCAGGTCCGCCTGGGGGAAGGACGGGAGGCCGGGCCAGGAGACCCTCGCCACCTTCGGGTGCCCCTCCAGGAAGGAGGCGACGCGGCCGGCCGTCTCCACCTGCCGGGCCAGGCGGAGCGGGAGGGTCGACAGGCCATAGACCAGGATGTCCCAGGCCGCCGAGGGCGACAGGACCCCCCCGAAGTCCTTCCGGTGGCCCCGCAGGGGTCCGTGGAGGCGCCGGGGCCCCACCACGATGCCCCCCATGTCCACCCCGAACCCGCCGACGTTCTTGGTCAGGCTCGCGACCACCAGGTCGGCGCCGAGTTCCAGGGGACGCTGGCCCCAGAAGGTCTGGAAGGTGTTGTCCACCACGATCAGGACCTGGTCCTCGGGCCCCCGGCGGGCATTGACGGGCTGAAGGGCCTGCCGCAGGGCCTGGATGTCCACCAGGTGCAGCGTCGGATTCGCCGGGGTCTCGAGGTAGAGGACCCGGGTGGTGTCGTCGACGGCGTCCAGGACCTGGTCCAGGTCCCGGGCGTCCACCAGCCGGGTCCCGATGCCGTAGCGGGGCAACTGGGTGGTCAGCAGGCTGAAGGTGCACCCGTAGAGGGTCCGGTGGGCCACGATGGAACTCCCCGCCCGGCTGCAGGTCATCAGCGCCGCCGAGATGGCCCCCATGCCGCAGGCGAAGGCCACCGCCGATTCGCCCCCCTCGGCCTCCCGGAGGTGCTCCTCCAGCAGCGCCACGTTCGGCTCGTCCAGACGGTCGTAGATGTAGGTCGGCGGCCGGTCCTCCGAGGTCGCCGCGTCGGTGGCGAAGTCCAGGAACCCCCGCTGGCCCCGGGAGACGCTCTCCATCCGGAAGGTGGTGCTGGTCGTCAGGGGGGGCAGCACGTGGTGGCTGTAGTCCCAGAAGGGGGAATGGGGCTGCCCGTGAATCAGGCGGGTCCAGTCGGCATACCGGGGACGATCGGGTCGGTCCATGGCCGTTCTCCTCCTCCATCCATCCTCGCAGGAAGCCTATGGCGGCTGCCAGCCGCCGGTCAACCCGGGCCGCGCCGTCGGCGGGGTGAAACCGGGTCAGGAGTCGGGCGTTCCCCCCGACGGAATCCGGCGCCGGCGCCCGGGAGGTGCCGGGAGGGGCTTCGCGACGCCGCCCGGCGGGCGGGACGGGGACCCCGGCGGCCTCCCTCGACCCGGGGATCGACGACGGCCTCCCGTCTCTGCCAGCCGGGTCGCCGGACGGCCGGGAGCGGCACGGGCGGGTACCTCCGGAGCCTTCGCCCCGGCGGCCAGGAAGGCCCCGGCGGCCCGGACGCCCTCCGGGCTTCCGCCCAGGAGTCCCTGGAGCAGCACCCGGATCTCCTCCCGAAACGCCCGGACCGCCTCCAGGCGGGACCGGAGGCGGCCCTCCTCCCGGGCCAGGCGCAGGGTCCTCTCGGTCGGGGGATCCTCTGCGGCCTTCGCCGCGGCCGCCGAGGCCCGCGCCAGGTCCTCCTCCAGGGCCTGGACCAGGCGATCCTGCCGGGCCAGTCGCCCCTTCAGCGCCTCCCGCATCCCGGCGACATCCTGGAGGCGGTCCTCCCGTTCCTCCTCGGCCCCGTACCAGGCGGCGATGGCCTCCGACACGGCCCCCTGGAGGAAGCGCACCGCCTCGGGTCCCTCGTGTTCGTGGGGAAGGGGACGCCGATAGGGCCTGCCCGGCCGAAGGTCCCGGCGGATGGACCGGGACGGGACCAGGCTGGCCAGGATGACCCGGCGGTCGTCGGCCAGGAACAGGTTCGGGTGATGGCCGCTGCACTCGAAGATCAGGGACCGGTCGTGGGGCTTCCTCGAGAAGGACATCTCGACCACCCGGTCCTGGAAGACCCGCTGGACCGACACCAGCGTGCTTCCCCGGAGTTCCCGGGCCACGCGGGCCGCGAAGTCCCGGACCTCCCGGGCCGCCCGATCCTCCTCCCGGCGATGGTCCGGGGAAGGGGCATCCAGGTGGATCCGGGCCATCCGGGGACGGGCCGATACCCGGACCAGGCGCAGCCCCTCGGGGGTGGCGAACCGAAGTCGAACGGCCGCATGGGGCATCGCGTCCACGCCCGTCAACCGGGCTCCCGGAAGGATCCCCGCCAGTTCGGCCACCACGGCGTCCAGTTCGGTGATGCCCAGCGTCACGGCATGCCCCACCACGGCGGTTGACTCTACCACGGGCAATCGGTAGCGTGCGAGGGCCGGAGCCGGGGATGGGGGGATGAGTCGTCGCCGGATGGGGATGATCGCCGGGGTGCTGGCGTGGTGGCTGGCCGGGTGTTCCTCGCCTCCGACCGGGAGCAGCGACCCGGACCCCGGGACGGACCTGCCCGAGGACCGGGTCGTGAACGACCCCGGAGGGGACGGCCGGGTGCCCCTGGCGGTCCCCGAGGGGACCCGGATCGCCTACGGCTACCAGCGGTACGTGGACCCGGGACCCGCCTTGGACCTGCGGATCACGGGCCCGAACGGATCCGATCCGGTCTCCTTCCGGGATCGCCTGGAGCCCCTGGGCCTGGACTGCCAGGCGGGATGCCTGCTGGACCGGAGCGGGTCCTGGCTGGCGGTGCTCGTGGCGACGGCTTCGGGAGGAGGAGACGGGAACACCCTCCGCCTGTTCCGGGTGCAGGCCGACGGGACCCCGGTCGCCTCGGGGATCCCGGACGTCGCCGAGGCCTGGTACCCGGCCTTCGGGAGCACCCGGGACGGCCCGGCGATCTACTGGTCCCGGTCCCGCCCGGCCTGCGATGCCGACTCGGGACTCCCGAAGGGCTGCCGGGCCTTCTACCGGCGCCTGCTCCGGGCCGACGCCCCCGAGGAGTTCCTCTTCTCGTTCCCCCCGGCGTCGATCCTCGACCGGACCCTTCCCCACTCCGGGTTCTTCCGCCTGGGGGAGGACGGACGGACGGTCATCGTGCTGGCCCCGACGGTGGGCAGCCAGCGGATCTTCCTGTGGCGGGAAGCGGGCGAGCCGCTGCTCCAGGGAGGCCCCTTCTGCGGGACGCCCGACCGGGCTCCCGACGGATCCTGCCTGGAATCGGGGGGCGCCTTCTCGGACCGGGACCCCGTGGCCGTCTCCCCCGACGGGAACCACCTGGTGGCGGCCCTGGTCCTGGAGGACCGGCGCCTGGTGGCGTGGCACCGGGATCTCCGGGGCGACGCCACCCGGGCCGCGATCCTGATGGAGGTTCCCCGGGGAAGCCGCTTCTCCACCGATGCCTGCTACAACCGGACGCCCCCGTCCCGGTGGGAACCCACCCGGGTGGTGCCCCCGCTGCGCTTCTCCCCCGATTCCTCGGAGGTGGTGCTGGTGGGGCATGCCCCCTGCGGCGACAACCGGGACAAGCCCTGGACCAAGGTACTGGGCCTTTCTCTGGAGAGACTGGACCGGGAGGGACGCCTCGACCCGGGCGACCTCCGGTGGATCACCGACTTCCCCCCGGGGGACATCGCCGCCTCGGTCTCGGTGCTCCCGGAGGCCCTGGACCTCTCCCCTTCCGGGGACCTGGTCTTCCTGGTCGGGACGCCGTGGCTCGATTCCCGGGGGGAACCGATCGCGGACTCCCAGTTGCAGCACCGCAACGACGCGGAGGTGCTGGTGACCCGGCGGGACGGGACCGCCGAGGTGGTCCAGTGGACCTTCGGCCAGGGATGGCGGGCCACGTCGGTCCAGGTCCTGTCCCCGGGTCCCTGAACCGCCACCGAAACCCGGCTCACCGGGATCCCGGACCGGCGATCCACGAATCCAGGATCCTCCGGAGGGCCCGGATCGACCGGGCCTCGGGGCGCCGGTAGTCCGGGTCCGGGTCGTCCCGGTGGAGGGTACCGGGAAGGCGCAGCCGGATCGTCCTCCAGCCCAGGGAGTCCGCCGCGGGAAAGTCCCGGGACGGACAGTCCCCGACCATCACCATTCCCCTCCCTGCCGTTCCGAGGGACCGCTCGACCCGCCGGAAGGGGGCCGGATCGGGCTTCGCCTCCCCGGGCCCGGCCACCTCGATCCGGTCGAAGAGCGGCTCGATCCCCAGGGACTCGATCTTGCGCCACTGGATTTCGGGGAATCCCTGGGTCAGCAGCGCGGTCCGGACCCCGCGCCCCCGGAGGTCCCGGACCAGGTCCACGACTCCCCGGAAGGGGCGCAGGCGAGGGCGATGATCCCGGTAGGCTGCCACCAGCGCGTCGATCCGATCCCCGGTCCGGGGCAGGTGCAGCCGCTCCAGTCCCAGGTCGAAGATCCGGGAGAACCCGTCGGTGGCCAGCACCTGCCGGAAGACCTCCGCGGCCTCGGGAAACTCCGGCAGGACCCGGCGGGCCGCCTCGCCGACGGCCCCCCGGACGAACTGCCTCTCGGGGTACAGGGTGTCGTCCAGGTCGAAGACCGCCGCCTCCAGGGGGTCCTCCTGCCGCCTCATCTCCGGGCATCCTCCCGGAACCGGTAGCCGACGCCCCGCACCGTCTCCAGGAAAACCCCCGCCGGTCCCAGCTTGTCCCGCAGGCGCTTCATCACCGTGTCCACGGTCCGGATCTCCACCTCCGAGTCCTGTCCCCAGACCCGGTCGAGCAGGGTCTCCCGGGTCAGCACCCGGCCCAGGGGAGGAGTGACCAGCACCGCCAGCAGCCGGAACTCGGTGGGGGTCAGGGTGACCTCCCGGTCCTCCACGAAGACTCGGTGGGCGGGACCGTCCACCCGGAGGCCCTCGAAGACCGCCGTCGGCGTCTCGGGCTCCGGGTCGGAGGCACGGCGCCGGAGCACCGCCTGGACCCGCAGGACCAGTTCCCGCATGCTGACGGGCTTCACCAGGTAGTCGTCGGCCCCCAGTTCCAGGCCGACGACCCGGTCGATCTCCTCCCCCCGGGCGGTCACCATCAGGATCGGCAGGGAACGGGTGGCGGGGTCGGACCGGATCCGCCGGCAGACCTCGGTTCCCTGGAGATCCGGCAGCATCAGGTCCAGCAGCACCACGTCGGGACGCCGGTAGGCGGCCTCCGCCAGCGCCGCCTCGCCGGTCCGGGCGATCACGGTCTCCATGCCGCTCCGCCGCAGGTTCATCGCGACGATTTCCGCGAAATCCGCCTCGTCCTCGACGATCAGGACCTTCGGTGCCATCGGAACCTCCCGGTTCAGCGGACGGGAACGACGGCCTGCACCAGCGCCTCCCAGGACTCCCGGACCCCGAGTCCCGCCCGCACCGAGACGGGATCGACCGGGACCGGAAAGGCCTCCCGGAATCCCCGGATCACGGCCTCCCGGCGCGAGGACGGCACCCGATCGGCCTTCGTGGCGATCACCTTCCAGGGCCTCCCGGTGGCCTGGAGGAACCCCGCCATCCTCCGGTCCGACTCCTGGACGGGGACCGACAGGTCCACCAGCAGCAGGCAGAGGGCCAGGGAGGCCCGACCGGACAGGAAGGCCTCGATGAAGGCGGGCCATTCCCGGGTCACCTCCCTGGCGACCCGGGCGTACCCGTACCCCGGCAGGTCCACCAGGCGCAGGGCCACCGGTCCCTTTCCCGACCCCAGGCGGACGTCGTAGAAATGGATCTCCCGGGTCCGGCCCGGGGTCCGGCTGACCCGGGCCACGCGGCTGCCCACCAGGGCGTTCAGCAGGCTGGACTTGCCCACGTTGGATCGCCCCATCAGCGCCACCTCGGGAACCGACTCGGGGGGGAACCGGGACGGCGAGGTGGCTGCGGTCAGGAACGAGGCGAAGGGGCGGTCCACCGGACGGGACATCGACCGACCTCCAGGCCCGCCGGGCACGGGGGGCGCCGCGTCACGAACCCGTACCGGCTACGGAACCTGATCCAGCACCTCGAGAGGGGGCATCCGCCGCCCTTCCAGGTACTCCAGGCTCGCCCCGCCGCCGGTGCTGATGTGGGTCATGCGGTCCCCGAAGCCCATCTGCTCCACCGCCGCGGCCGAGTCCCCGCCGCCGATGATCGAGACGGTCCCCTTCCCGGTGGCCTCCGCCAGCGCCTCGGCGATCCCGCGGGTCCCCGCCGCATAGTCGGGCTTCTCGAAGACCCCGACGGGCCCGTTCCAGACCACCGTGCCCGCCCCGAGGATCCGGTCCCTCCAGGCGGCGATCGTCCGGGGCCCGACGTCCATCCCCAACAGGTCCTCGGGAATCTCCACCACCGGAACCTCCCGGGGACGGCCGTTCTCGAAGTCGTCGGTGGCCACGTGGTCCGTCGGCAGCAGGATCTTGTCCCCGGCCTTCGCCAGCAGGCCCCGCATCGCCTCGACCTGGTCCTCCTCGACGCGGCTGCGCCCGGTGGGGATGCCCCGGGCCTTCAGAAGGGTATAGGCCATCGCCCCGCCGATCAGGATCCCGTCCACCTTTTCCAGCAGGCGCTCGATCAGCAGGATCTTGTCCGACACCTTGGCCCCGCCCAGGATCGCCAGGAAGGGGCGCTTCGGGTTCGCGACCGCCTCGTGGAGGTAGCGGACCTCCTTCTCCACCAGGAAGCCTGCCACGACGGGTCCGCCCTTGGCCCGGATCGCTTGGGCGACGCCGTACATCGAGGCGTGCTTCCGGTGACAGGTCCCGAAGGCGTCGTTCACATAGACGTCGCCCAGGCGTGCCAGCCCCTCGACGAACCGGTCCAGCACCGCCTGCTGGTCCGGGGTCAGCTTCTTGTCGGGGTTCTTCTTCGCCTTGTCCGGGATGGTCTCGCCCGGATCGAAGCGGACGTTCTCCAGCAGCATCGCCTCCCCGGGCTGGAGGGAATCCGCCATCGCCTCGGCCGACGGGCCCGTCACCTCGGGGGGACCCAGACGGACCGGGCGTCCCAGCAGTTCCGTCAGCCGTTCGGCGGTGGGCCGGGTGCTGTACTCCGCCTCGAACCCCTTGCCCTCGGGTCGTCCCAGGTGGGTCGCCAGGACCAGCCGCGCCCCCTGGTCCAGGGCATGGCGGATCGTGGGCAGTGCCTGCACGATCCGCCGGTCGTTGGTGATCCGCCCGTCCTTCAGGGGGACGTTGAAGTCCACCCGCATGAAGACCCGCTTGCCGTTCAGATCCACGTCCGCAACGGTCCTGATGGGCATCGATTCCTCCTCTGGCCGAAAACCGGGCTTCCGGGCCACCACCGGGCGTCACCCCCGGGGGCCCGGCCAAGAGGGTAGTGCCTGCGACGCCCGGTGGCAACCGGCATTCGCCCCCTTCCTTGACCCGGCCCCCCACTTCCGGTAGGTTTCGGCCACGCCCGACGGCATGGGAGCAGCGGATGCCGGTCGATGAACGCGTCACCCGCCCGGGGGCCCCGGACCGGTGGCAAAGAATCGTCACCTACCGCCCCGACGATCAGGGGCGGGTGGTGGCCCGGCAGGACGACGGGTTCGAGGAGAGCCGCCTGGTCCACGAGCAGGCCTGGGAGGTGATCCACCGGGACTCCGCCCGGGCCTGGGAAGAGGTCCGGGCCGGCCGCCGGAGCCCTCTCTACTTCCACATGGTGGCCAACCTGATGCACCCGGACGACCTGGCGGAACACGCCGGGATGTGGCGATGGAGGGTCCGTCGCCACCTTCGGCCCGAGGTCTTTCGGAGGCTGCCTCGACGGGTGCTGGAACGCTACGCGGAGGTCCTCGGGGTCACCGTGGAGGAACTGCAGGCGATCCCGGACCAGCCCCCACCCACCTCCTCTCCCGGGGAGCCATGATGCGGATTCCCTTCGACCACCTCCAGGGAGCCCACTGCGAGACCGCCACGCTGGCCAGCCTGCTCCGGCACCGGGGCCTGTCGCTGAGCGAGCCCATGGTGTTCGGGATCGGGTCGGGATTCTTCTTCGGCTACCTGCCCTTCCTGAAGGTGACGGACAAGAAGTTCCCCCTGGTGACCTTCCGGGCCCCCCCGGGGGCGATTCTCCGGAAGGTTTCCCGGAGGCTGGGACTGCGCTTCCACGATCGGACCTTCCGGGACCCCGAGGAGGCGATGGCCGAACTGGACCGCTGCCTGGACCAGGGGATCCCGACGGCGGTCCAGACGGGGGTCTTCTACCTGCCCTACCTGCCAGGGGCGTTCCGGTTCCACTTCAATGCCCACAACATCATCGTGTTCGGGCGGGAGGGGGACGACTACCTGGTCAGCGACCCGGTCCTGGCGGAGCCGGTGCGGTGCTCCCACCGGGACCTGAAACGGGCCCGCTTCTCCCGGGGGGAGATGGCCCCCAGGGGGAGGCTCTACTACCCGACCCGGGTCCCACAGGGCGTGGACCTCCGGAAACCCGTCCGGGACGGCCTGAAGGACACAGTCTTCCAGATGCTGCGAATCCCGATCCCCCTGATCGGGGTCCGGGGCATCCGGCGCCTCTCGAAGGTGGTCCGGGAGTGGCCCCGGCGCATGACGCCGGAGATGGCGGCCCTGAACGCGGGACACCTGGTGCTGCTGCTGGAGGAGATCGGGACCGGCGGCGCGGGCTTCCGGTTCATGTTCGGGGCCTTCCTGCAGGAGGCCGCGGACTGCCTGGGCCTGCCGGACCTCCGGGAGCCGGCCGGGCAGTTCGTCGAGGCGGGGGACCTGTGGAGGGAGTTCGCCCTGCTGGCCTCCCGGACCTGCAAGGGACGCACGGACGTCCCGGACCCCTATGAACGCCTGGGGGAGATCCTGGTCCGGTGCGCGGACCGGGAAACGACGGCGCTCCGGCGCATCGGAGCCATCCTCCGCTGACCTTTTCGGAGAAGACCGCCCATGCAGGTCCTTCAAGCCTCGGGACTCCGGTTCACCTACCGGGGAGCGCGGGAACCGGCGCTCCGAGGGCTGGACCTGGAGGTGGGCGAGGGGGAGATCGTCGGCCTGCTGGGTCCCAACGGGGCCGGCAAGACCACGGCCATCTCCCTCTGCACCGGCCTGCTTCCCTGCCGGGAGGGGGAGATCCGGCACTTCGGGCAGGACCTCCGCCGGGCCCCCGTGTCCCTGAGGCGCCGCCTGGGACTGGTGCCCCAGGAGGTGGCGCTCTACGGGACCCTGACGGTGGAGGAGAACCTGCGGTTCTTCGGCCGCCTGCTGGGCCTCCGGGGCGGGGACCTGGACCGGGGAGTGGCCCTGGCCCTGGAACGGACCTTCCTGGACGACGTGCGGGACCGGCCGGTGCGGACCCTGTCGGGAGGACTCCGGCGCCGGGCCAACCTGGCCGCGGGCCTGGTCCACGGCCCCGGCCTGCTGTTCCTGGACGAACCCACCGTGGGGGTGGACACCCAGAGCCGGGAGGCCATCCTCGAATCCCTGGCCCGGCTGGCCCGGGAGGGGCTGTCGATGCTGTACACCACCCACTACCTGGAGGAGGCCGAGCGCCTCTGCCACCGGGTGGTCATCATGGACCGGGGCCGGGTACTGGTCGCCGGGACTCCCGGGACGCTGCGGGAGAGGCATCCGGGATGCCCGGACCTCCGGGCGCTGTTCCTGGACCTGACCGGGAGGGACGTCCGTGACTGATTTCCTGCGCCAGGTGCTGGCCGTGTGCGGGAAGGAGGCCCGGCTGCTGGCCCGGGATCGGGCGGGGATGCTGGTGCTCTTCGTGATGCCCCTGCTGCTGGCCCTGGTGGCCACCGTGGTCCAGGATCGGGCCATGCAGCTCCTGGCGGCGCCCCAACTGGACCTGCTGCTGCTGGACGAGGATGGCGGCGAGGCCGGCCGGACCCTGGAGGAGGGTCTCCGGAGCGCCGGGATCTTCACGGTGAGCCGGACCCTGGACGGCGTGCCGGTGACCGAGGAAGCGGGGCGGCGCGCGGTGGCCCTCGGGAGGTACCAGGCGATGCTGCGCCTGCCGGCCGGGGTGACCGAGCGGACCCGGAGCCGGGCGGAGCGGCTGGCAGCCCGCCTGATGTCCCCGGCACTCCGGACCGCGCCGCCGAGCCTCGACGACCTGCCCCGGCCGCCCCGGCCGGTGCTCCGGGTGGACCCGGTGCTGCCCGATGCCTACCGGAAACTGCTGCGCAACGTGGTCGGGGGCGTGCTCCAGGGCTACGAGACCCGGCTGCTGGTCGAGGCCACGGCCCGGGAGATCGCCCGGCAGGCGGCGGCGGCCATCGGTCCGCCCCTGCCTGAACCCGTGCGCCAGGCCATGGAGACCATCCCGGCGGCGGCGCTGGCCATGTCGCCCCTGGCGGACCCCGAGGAGCGGGTGGCCACCGACCAGCCCTGGCTGACGATGCCCAGCGCGGCCCAGCAGAACATCCCGGCCTGGACCATCTTCGCGATGTACCTGATCGTCATTCCCCTGGCGGGATCGATGATCCGGGAACGGCGGGACCAGACCTCCCTGCGCATCCGGATGGCCCCCCGGGGCACCTCGGCCTCCCTGCTGGGCAAGGCCCTGATCTACCTGGGGGTCTGCGGGACCCAGTTCGGGGTCATCTTCGCCGCCGGGGCGCTGGTGCTGCCCCTGGCGGGAATCGCCGGCTTCAGCCCCGGGGACCAGTGGCCGGAAGCCCTGGCGGTGGGGTTCGCGACGGCCCTGTCGGCCGTCGCCTTCGGGCTCCTGGTGGGGGCCCGGGCGGGAAGCCCCGAGCAGGCGGCCCTGTTCGGCGCGACCACCGTGGTGATCCTGGCGGCGATCGGCGGCGTGATGCTGCCCCTCTTCGTGATGCCCGAACCCCTGAAGGCCCTTGCCGCCTGGTCCCCCCTGGGATGGAGCCAGCGGGCCTTCCTGGACCTCTTCCTGCGGAGGGTGGAGTTCGGGGCGGTGATGCCCTGGATCGGGCGGTTGCTGGCCTTTTCGGCGGCCGGCACGGGCCTCGCGTTGACGTGGTCCCGCCGAAGGGCTTGAATCGGCGGAAACGGACCTGGATCGGAGGTGTCCGGTGGACGAGCGGATTGCGGAACTTCGGGAGTTGATCGCCCAGGCCTGCGACCTGGACCCGGCCCGGGTGGCCGCCCTCGGGGAGGAGGATCCCATCGTGGGACCCGAGTCGCCCCTGGGCCTGGACAGTCTGGACGCCCTGGAGATCGTCACCGCGATCCAGAGGCGCTACGGGGTGCGGATCGACAGCCAGAACACCAGCCTCCGGGTCCTGGCAAGCCTGCGGGCCCTGGCCCGGTTCATCGACGAACAGACGAGGGCGGGATGACCGGTCCCGCCGGGCGGATCCTCTCGACCGGTCTGGTCTCGGCCCTGGGCCTGGACGGTCCCCGAACGGTCCAGGCCCTCCGGGAAGGCCGCGACGGCGGGCGGCCCCTCCCGGCGACCCGGAGCCTGAAGGCCCCCCCGATCCCGGTGTCCGAGGTGCCGGAACTTCCCGAGGATTCCCTCATGCCCCGGGCCGATGCCCTGGCGATGCACGCCGTCGCCGAGGCCCTGGAACGGGCGGGACTCCGGGCGGAAGACCTGCGGGAGGCCGGGATCTTCCTCGGCACCGTGACCGGGGATGCCTTCGAAAGCGAGCGGCGCTACCGGGGCCAGATCCGGGAGGGATGGGTCCCCTGCGTCACCGTGGAACCGGGGCCGGGAGCGCTGGCCCTGCGCCTGGCCCGTTCCCTGGGAGTGGGCGGTCCGGTGGTCACGGTCGGGTCGGCGTGCACCTCGTCGGCGGTCGCGCTGCTGATGGCGCTCCGGGCGGTCCAGCAGGGGGACGTGCCGATCGCCCTGGCGGTCGGGGTGGACCTGATCACCGCGACCCTGATCCACGGGTTCGAGGCCCTGATGCTGCTGGACCCCGAGGGATGCCGCCCCTTCGACCGGGACCGCAAGGGCATCCAACTGGGGGAGGGGGCGGCCGCCATCCTGATCGAAGCGGCGACCGGGTCCTCCCCCCGGGGTTCCCTGCTGATCGGAGGCGCCTCCCGGTGCCATCCCCACCACCTCACCGCCTCCGACCCCGACGGGGCCGGGGCCGAGGCGGTGATGCGGGCCGCCCTGGAGGATGCGGGACTGGCCCCGGAGGACCTCCGGGCGGTGAAGGGACACGGGACCGGCACCCCCGACAACGATCTGGCCGAGGGGCGAGCGACGGCGCGGGTCTTCCGGGGGAATCCTCCCCTCTGGACCGGCCTGAAGCGGTACCTGGGACACACGATGGGCGCATCCGGAGCCCTGGAGACGGCCGCGATGATCGGCTGCCTGGAGGAAGGGTTCGTTCCCGCCTGCCTGGGATTCCGGAACCAGGACGATGGGATCGGCCTGTCTCCCGCCGGGGAGGCCGCGCCCTTTCCCGGAGGGCCCGTGCTGCTGAACTGGTTCGGCTTCGGGGGCAACAGCGCCTCCCTGGTGGTGGACGTCCCGACCCGGGAGGGATCGCGGTGATGAAGGTCGTGGCAGCGGCGGCACTGCTTCCCGGGGAGGGACCCGGAGACCTCCGGGTCCCGGACCCGGCGATCCTGGAAGAGGCCCTGGGAATCCCGAGGCCCCGGCGGGTCAGCCGGCTGGCCCGCCTGGCGGCGGCGTCGGCCCTCGCGGCAGCCCGGCGGGCCGCACGGCCCCGTCCCTGGAACGATCTGGCGGTGTTGCTGGGATGCGGCCTGGGCAACGAGGGGGAAACCCGGCCGGTGGTGGAACGGACCGTGGCGATGGCGATGGGCCTGGCGGACGGCCCGGCCTCGCCGGTCCACTTCGCCAACTCGGTCAGCAACTCGGCGACCTTCCAGGTGGCCCAGGTGCTGGGGACCCGCGGACCCAACGCCGTCCTGTCCGCCGAGGGGCATTCCTTCGAAGCGGCCCTCTGGGCGGCCCGGTGGACGCTGCGATCGGGGGATGCGCCGGCGGTCCTGTGCGGGGGTCTGGACGAGTGGACCGATCCCCGGGAGGGACCCCTGGCCCGGATGGGGCTTCCTCCCTCGGCCCGCCTGGGCGAGGGGGGCGGCTGGCTCTGGCTCGAGGCCGGATCGCCCGGCGATCTCCCGGCAGACGACCTTCCCCTGCCGGGATCGATCCGTCCCCCGATGCGCCTGGCCGATCCCCGGAACCGGGAGGCCCTGGCCCGCATGCTGGGGCGCCTTCGACCGGGATCGGAGGGAGTCCTGATGGTCGGCGCCGGAGTGGAACCACCGGATCTGGAACCCCTGGCCCGCTTCCCGCTCCGGCACGATCCCTACCTCGATCGGACCGGGTGCTTCCCGACCGCCGCCGCCGCGGCCATCGCGGCGGCCTTCGAGAACCCGGAAGAACCCCCGGCGGTCCACGTCCACCTGGGCCGGGGGCCCCTGGGCCTCCTGGCCACCCTGTTCCATCCCGGAGGTGCCCCATGTGGATGAAACTGATCTACCCCCGCTGGCCGAAACTCCCGGAGCAGACCGAGTTCCACCTGCCGCCCCACGGCCCGATCGTCTTCGCGGCCAGCGTGCCTCCCGAGGTCCACCTGACCTTCCACGACGACAACCGGGGGGAGCCGGACCTGGAGGACCGGCCGGACCTGGTGGCCCTGTCGGTGATGCTGACCTGCCAGGTGCCCCGGGCCAAGGAGATCGCCGCCATCTACCGCCGCCGGGGCATCCCCGTGATCGCCGGGGGCATCGCCGTGGCGATCCACAGCGAGGAGATGGCCGCATGCTGCGACGCGGTCTTCCTCGGGGAGGTCGAGGGTCATTTCCAGGAGGTCCTGGACGATTTCAAGGCCCGGCGCCTGAAGAGGGTCTATGACCGGATGCAGGCCCTGCCCCCCATCGAGTCGGTCCCCCCCGCACGGCGCGAGATCCTGGACTATTCCCTCTACACCTACCGGGGGGTCCGGATGGTGGACCTGGTCCACGCCTCCCGGGGCTGCCGGTTCCAGTGCCCGCCGTGCAGCGTGGCCTTCCTGGGAGGCCGCTGCTTCCGGCCCCGGCCCGTCGAGCGGGTGGTGGAGGAGGTCGCGGGGATCGACAACGGGCGCCTCTTCTTCGTGGACAACAGCCTGGCCCAGAACAAGGCCTGGGAACTGGAACTCTTCCGGGCCCTGAAGCCCCTGAAGCGCAAGTGGATCAGCCACCCCATCGAGGCCGACGACGAGGTGCTCCAGGCTGCCTACGAGGCGGGCGCCTGGTACGTGTACCAGGCCATCACGGCCCCCACCGAGGGGATCCGGCGCCGCATCCAGATGTACCGGGACCACGGCATCGCCATCGAAGGAACCATCATCCTGGGCACCGACGATCAGACCCGGGAGGACGTGATCCGGCTGGTGGAGTTCTGCGTGGAGATGGACCTGGACATGGCCGAGTTCACGGTGATGACCCCCTTCCTGCACACGCCCTACCGGGAGCAGGTGGAGGCCGAGGGGCGGGTCCTGCACAACGACTGGTCCCAGTACACGACCGGCAAGGTGGTCTTCCAGCCGAAACACATGACCCCCTCGGAACTGCAGGACCTCTACCACTGGGCCTGGGACCGCTTCTACGGCGCCGACGGGCGCCAGACCCGGATGGCCCGGCTGTTCCGGAAGGTGGTGCTGCGGGAGAGGCAGGACGGAACCACGACGATGCCTGACGGCACGGTCCGGGGCTGGGTCCGGCCGGGGTCCGGGTCGCAGGCGGGCACCGGGGACTCCCCGGGCAATCCGTAGGCCCCAGAAGGAAGGCTTCATGCGCATTGGACCCGTTCCCCAGAACCCTTGGGAACGCCTGGGACTCTGGACCGACCGGGTCCCAACCCCGATCCTGGAAACGTTCCATGGCCTGCTGCTGGCCCGTTCCCTGATGGCGGCCTGCCGGTTCGGCCTGCTGGACGCCCTGGCCGACGGGCCCCGGACCCCGGAGGAGGTGGCCCGGGAGTGCGGGTGCCAGCCGGAGCCCGCCGACAGGCTCCTCCAGGTGCTGGCCTCGATGGGCTACATCCGGTGGGACGGCAACCGGGCGCACCTGACCCCCCTGGCCCGGCGGTGGCTGCTGGCCTCCTCTCCTGACTCCCTCCGGGACTACGTGCTGTTCCGGTACCGGGAATGGGAGTTCGTCGAGGGACTCGAGGAACACCTGCAGACCGGCCGTCCGATGGTGGAGTCCTCCCGGATGGACCGGGAAGCCTGGGGGCTCTACCAGAGAGGGATGCGGGCGGTGTCGCGCCTGGGTTCGCCCGAGGTGGCCCGGCGGACGCCGGTCCCCCCGTCGCCCCGGACGCTGCTGGACATCGGCGGCGGCCACGGGGCGCTCGCCGCGGCCTTCTGCCGGCGCCATCCCACCCTGACCGCCCAGGTGCTGGACCTGCCCGATGCGGTGGAGCACGCAGCACCCCTGCTGGCCGAGGAGGGACTGGGGGAACGGATTCGCCACTGGCCCGGGGACGTCTTCCGGACGGACCTGGGAGAGGCGCGCTTCGACGTGATCCTGATGGCGAACTTCCTGCATCACTTCCCGGAGCCGACCTGCCGGGACCTGGTCGCACGGGCCGCCCGGGCCCTCCGGGCGGGCGGGGTCCTGGCCTGCGTGGATTTCTTCCGCCCCGACCAGCGCTGCACCTCCAACCAGATGACCACCCTGATGCACCTGTATTTCGCGATGACCAGCGGGTCGGCGATCTGGACCACGGGGGAGGTGGCGGGCTGGCAGCGGGATGCGGGCCTCAGCCCGCGGCCGCCGGTGCGGCTGCGCCGGGCCCCCGGGGCCTCGATCCAGTCCGCGATGCGGTCATGAATCCCTCTGGGACATCCTTTCGGTGTAGAGCAGTCGGGTCCATTGCCTGAACGGGGCCGTCTCGGTCGAGGCCAGGGTCGCCATCGCCAGGGAATCCAGGATCACCAGGGCATTGGGCGTCGCGTCCCCCCGCTGGCCCGGGATGGTGCCCAGCCGTTCCGCGAAGGCCGCGTTCAGCAGGGAGACCTCCTCGAGGTAGGCCTGCAGCGCCCGGGGATTCCATTCGAAAGGAAGCCCCTGGCGTTCCCGGGCCCACTGCTCGAACAGGAACAGCGACAGGAAGCGCTGGGTGCTCTCGAACTGGGTCTGGAGCGGGAGATGGGTCTGCACCATCGGGCGCATCCGGTTCAGCACCGGGCAGCCCGAGGTCGGCATGTAGATCCCCGCCAGGCTGGACACGGCCTTCTGCAGCGTGGTCTGGCGCTGGTAGTTGCGGTGCTCGGTCTCCACCCAGAGGTCCACCGGGGTCCATGAAACGGCGTTCTTGAAGGCGGACGCGAGTTCCGAGAGGGCCACCGCCGCCGGGCAGTGGGCGTGCTGCCCGGGGTCCAGGGAGCAGGGGCGGCAGCGGTGGTTTTCCAGCCGGGCCCAGTCGGGCGGCGGGTCTTCGGGCCAGGACAGCAGGTTCAGGGTGACCCGGTCCAGCACCACCCGGAAGGTCTGTTGCCGGCCGTCCTGGAAGGTCATCCGGTACAGGATCACCACGGGATGCGAAGCCGGCTGGTCCGGAAGCACCTCCCCGGTGTTCGGGTCCACGAACATGCCTTCAGACCTCCCACGAATACGGCGCTAGGATAGTCCAGGGTCCCGGGGAATGTCGAGAGCGTGGCACGAGGGCCTCCTCCCCGTCCTCGGAAATTCCAGGAAGACGAAACGCTACATGGGGTCGAAAGGGGATTTCCCCCGGGGAACCGCCGGCATCTCCAGTCCCCATTCCGCCAGGGCGACCAGGAGCGTCCCGAGGGGGCGGGAGATCGGAAGAACCGGACCTGGGGCGGTCGTCGCGGGCTTCTCCCGGCAGAGGACGTGAAGCCACTCGACCCAGTCGTTCGCGATCCGGAGATGGCGGATCGCCATGTCCACCAGGAAGGACAGGAACTCCATCGTCGGGGCATGGCCGCTGTCCAGCAGCATCTCGAATGCGTTCCGGTCCAGGTCCATCACCTCGCATGCCCCCATCGCCTGCACCGAGCAGAGCCGCGGCCCCTGGTCCATCAACCCCATCAGGCCGACGACGTTCCCCTCCTCGATCCGTCCCACCTGCCGGGGATTCCCCTCGTGCTGCAGGTGGAGGGCCAGGCTCCCCCGGAGGACCAGCGACGCCCCCCAGGCACCGTCTCCCTCCCTCCAGAACCACTGCCCGTTCTCCAGGACCCGCCGGGTCCCCAGGGTCCCGAAAACATCCCGGATCTCCTGGGGGATCCTCCTTTCGGAAGCCCGGGGAAGGGGCGGGACGACCACTCCGTCCCGCCGGGCCGACCGCTGGAGGGTGTCGAGGATCTCGACGCTCTGGCGAATCCGCTGGACCAGTTGGCTTCCCACCGTCCGTAGCACTCCCATCCACGACAGGCGGTCTTGCTGGCGCAGTTCGTTCAGCAGCACCCGGTCCAGGAGGCAGACCTCGGCGTCGTTGTATGCCTCCACGGTGGCGCTCCGGGGTGCCGGGTCGAGGCAGGCCATTTCCCCGATCACGTCGCCGGGCTGGAAGGTGGCCAGGGTCAGCCGGGATTCCGGGGAACGCCCCCCCTCCCGGTAGGCCCTCATCTGGCCCCGGATCATCACCACCATCGTGTCCCCCATCTCCCCCTCCCGGAACAGCACCTCGCCGGCCCGGACCCGCTGGACCGGCAGCAGGCCCGCCAGCCGCATGTACAGGGAATGGAGGCCAGCCCCCCGGACCAGTCCCAGCAACCGCAGAGAGGCCTCGTCCAGGATCGAGATGCGCTCCCGGCAGCGCACCATGCGCCGCGAGAAGAATTCCGTGTCCGGGCCGCCGACGGACTTCAGGGCCCAGCGCTCCCAGTGCTCCCGGAGTTCCCGCTCGGCGGCCGAGGCCTCTTCCAGGAGACCCTGGAGGTCCCGGTCCGCCAGGATCTCCTCAGGGCTCCTCCGGGCCTCCACGTCGAACATTCCCGCCGGGTCCAGGGAGTCGGGTTCCTCCGGCCTCCGGGTCCACTGGGCGTCCCCCTGTTCCACGTCTGCCGCGATCCGCGCGATCCGCTGCCGTTCCCGCTGGACCATTTCCAGCAGGCCGTTCAGCAGGGCCCGGGCCCCGTCGCTGCGAACGCGGCCCATCGCGGACTGGTAGAGCCACCAGACCCTGCCCGTCAGCGGAATCGTCTCCTCCAGGGCCTCCTGCAGGATCCTGCGAATCGAACTGGTGATCAGGAACGGGACGTGGCGGGAGACCTGCCCCCGCTCCATCGGGTTCTCCAGTCCCACCGGGGAGGTCGTCGATGCGGCCGGGACCGGCACCGGACGTCCCGGGACGTCGGGAATCGGGACAGGCACGGGCGCGGCAGGTACGCCCCCCTTCGCGGCGCCCAAGGATCCCAGCAGTCTCCGGGCCTCCAGGGCCGTCTGGGGGCGCCGGTTGGGGTCCGTGGCCAGCAGGCTCGCCACCAGGGCATCCAGGGCCGGGGGGACCTCCGCCGGCGGAAGGATGTCCCGCAGCCGGGGGGCCGACCGGTGGAACTTCTTCAGCAGGATCGCCAGGGAGGAACTGGCCTGGAAGGGCAGCTGGCCCGTCAGCAGTTCGAAGAGGATGACTCCCAGCGCGTAGAGGTCCGACCGGTGATCCACCGCCTTCCCTTTCGCCTGCTCCGGGCTCATGTACGCCGGGGTGCCGAACAGCAGGTTCGGGTCCGACACCCGGGATTCGAGATCCACGATCCGGGCCAGGCCGAAGTCCAGCACCTTCACGAACCGCGGAGGGGATTCGAGGAGGAAGATGTTGTCCGGCTTCAGATCCCGGTGAACGACCCCCTGGCAATGAGCATCCCCGATGGCCTCGAGCACCTGGTCGATGATCTCGACGGCCTCGGCGGCCGGAAGGCGCCCGCCGCGGCGGGTCCGGTAGTCCCCCAGGCTGCTCCCGACCAGCAGTTCCATCACCAGGAAGAACTGGCCATCGGTCGCCTGGCCGAAGTCGTGCAGCGTGATCACGTGGGGGTTCGCCAGCCGGCTGGCCGCCCGGGCCTCCTGGAAGAAGCGCCGGATCGCGTCGGGGTCGTTCATCCGCTCGGGCTTCAGCAGTTTCACGGCGACGTCACGTTCCATCGACCGCTGCCGGGCCCGGTAGACGGTCCCCATGCCCCCCGATCCCAGGACCTCCACCAGGGTGTACCGCTGGGCGAGCGTGCGGCCCAGGTTCCGATCCCGGTTGTCGATGCGGAACGTCGCGGCACCGTCGAAGGGACACGTCTCCGGCTCCCCGTCGAAACGGGCGTCGCACAGACTGCAATACCGCGCCACGACCGGACCTCCACCGCAATGGAATCCTATCCGTTTCCCGCGAGGTGACAAGGGGAATCTCCCGCGATCCGCCCCCCCCGGACCCCCGGCGATCCCGTCACCGGGACCGGCCTGGAAACCGGGGTTCACAAGCCCTTCGTCTTTCGCTAGCATTCCTTCAAAGGCAGGCTTGCAGGCAGAGAGCGGCGTCTGGAAAGGGGGGGGCATGCGCATCCGGTTCTATGGCACCCGCGGATCCATTCCCGTCTGCCGGGAAGGAACGCGGAGATACGGGGGCAACACCACCTGCCTGCGGGTCCTGTCCGACTGCCTGCCTCCGGACACGGCGCTGCTGATCGACGCGGGAAGCGGCTTCTTCGAGGCCTCCCGGGACCTCCAGGCCGAGGGGATCCGGAAGGTCCTGCTGCTGATGACCCACTACCACCACGACCACACGCTGGGGTTCCCGATCGCCGGGACGATCCACGACCGGTCCGTGGAGGTCCGGGTCTTCGGTCCCCGGAGCGAAGGAGTCGGCCCCCGGGAGGTCTTCGAGGCCCTGATGCGCCCTCCTCACTTCCCGGTCCCGTTCTCCCGGGTCGAGGATCACGTCCACGTGGAGGGCATCGACGGGATGGAGTCCCGGGTGCTCCTGGTCCACCGGGAAGCCGGGCTGGCCTGGGAGGATGCCGCCCGGATCGGGGACGGATCGGCTCCCCGGTCGGTCCCGATCGGCGGGGTCCCGGTGCCGCTGGCCGAATGCCTGCGGATCCGGACGGCCCGGACGGTCCACCCGGAATACACGGTCAGTTTCCGCCTGGAGGAGGGACCCACCGGGCGCGTCGCGGCGCTGCTGACGGACCACGAGGCCTCCGAGGAGGTCCCGAAACTCCTGCTGGCGCACCTCCGGGAAACGCACCTGCTGATCCTGGACGCCCAGTACTCCCGGCGCCAGTGGAAGGAGAGCCGTGCGGGATACGGGCACGGCACCGGGGCCTTCGCCGCCCTGGTGATGCAGGCCACCGGGTCCCTCCGGCTGGGCCTGACCCACCACGACCCCGAGGCCGACGACGACCAGGTGGACGCGATCCGGGAAGAGGCACGACGGACCCTGGAGGACCTCGGGTCGGCAGACCTGGCGGGCGGCCTGTTCAGCGCCCGGGACTACCAGGAGGAGGAGGTCTGACGGTGGATCGCCTCGGCCGGGGCCCCTGGGAGGCTCGGGAGGTCCGGATCCGCACGGGAGTCCAGCGGGACCCGGCGGGATCGGTGGAGATCTCCTTCGGGCAGACCGTCGTGCTGGTGGCGGCCACCGTCGGGGCGTCGGTGCCCCCCTGGCTCCAGGGAACGGGACGGGGGTGGGTCACGGCCGAGTACGCGATGCTCCCTGGGGCCACCCCCGAGCGGCAGGGTCGCACCCAGAAGGGGCGGTCCGAGGAGATCCAGCGACTGGTGGGGCGATCCCTCCGGGCGGCGGTGGACCTGGCCGCCCTGGGAGAGCGGCTGATCACCGTGGACTGCGACGTCCTGCAGGCCGACGGGGGCACCCGGTGCGCCTCGATCACCGGAGGCTGGGTCGCTCTGGCGATGGCCTGCCGACACCTGGTGGAACAGGGCCTGCTGGCCACGTCGCCCCTCCGCCGCCAGGTCTGCGCCCTCTCGGCGGCCATCGTGGACGGCGAGGTGCGGGTGGACCCGGACTACCCGGAGGACCGCCGGGCCGAAGCGGACCTGAACTTCGTGATGACCGCCGACGGTCGCCTGGTGGAGGTCCAGGGCACCGCCGAGGGTGAACCCTTTCCCGAGGACCTGCTCCGCGTGGCCCTGTCCCGGGTCCGGGAGGCCCTGCCGGGTCTCCTGCAGGCCCAGCAGAGGGCTCTTCAGGAGGGACGGTTTCCCTGAGGCGGAGACCCGGGGTCCCGGCCCCGGGGGGAACCCCCGCCCTGCTTCACCAGGCGGCTCACGGCGCGGTAGTAGTCCACCAGGGACACCAGGGACCCCAGGGACACCAGCACGCCGAGCCCGAAGGCGACGGGGCCGACGAAGACCCGCAGCCCCTCGACCCAGTGGGAGACCACGAGCCACCCCACGATCGTGTTGGCCGCGACCGCCAGCGTCAGGGACTTGACCTTGCCCGAGGGGCGGGCCTGGACGACGTAGCCTTCCTTCGCCGCCAGGACCCGGAGGGTGCCCACCACGGCCTCCCGGTAGTACACGACGACCAGCACCCAGAAGGGAATCAGGCCCACCCACATCAGGCAGAGCAGGGCCCCCACATGGGAGAGGGCATCGGCCAGGGGGTCCACCAGTTTTCCCAGGTCCGTGACGATCCCCTGCCGCCGGGCGATCCAGCCGTCCACCAGGTCCGATGCCTCCTGGAGGAACATCAGGGCCCAGGCCGCCACCAGGTAGCCGACGTTCAGGTCCCGGACCAGTTCCTCGGGGGTGCTGCCGTAGCCGCTGCCCCGAAGCCCCATCCAGAACAGGAACACGAAGACGGGACTGGCGATCAGCCTCGCGAAGGAGATCCCGTTGGGCAGATTCGTGGGAATCAGCAACATGGCGCCATCCTAGGCCAATCCCCCGCGCATTTCCAGGGCCTATCGTGCCTGGGGCGGCACCCGGACCGGGGGCCCTCCCGGCAGCGGCATGCCCAGGGGGGTCACGAAGGGCGGCAGGGGAATCCCCTCGGGCTCGTCCTCCTCAGGGTCCTCGGCCGAGGCATCCTCCCGATCCCCTCCCGGAACCTCCCCGGCCGCCTGCCGGGACTCCGCAGACCCATCGGCCGACGGCCCTTCGGGGCCCGGCCCCGGCGGCCTTTCCCCGGCGGAGGATCCCCCGGATTCCCCCCCGGAATCCCCCTCTTTCGACGACGGTTGCTCCGGAACCGGCGGGGTTCCCGACGGCCCGGCCTTCGCCCTCCCCTCCGGGGAGCGGAGAAGCGCGATCAGTTCCTGGACCTGCCGGGGATCCAGGCGACCCGACCCCGCCCAGATCACCCGCTGCCGCCCGTCGAGCAGCAGCACCACCGCCGGTCCCGGCCCCGAGACCCCCAGGGCCCCGGCGACCAGTCCGCTCCAGTCCGCCCAGAGGGGCTTCCCCAGTTCCCGGGATCGGGCCCGCAACTGGGCCTGGGCGATGGGACGGGCCGGCCAGGCCCGGAACGCCCGGAGATCCACGATGGGCAGCACCAGGAGTCGCGGGGGCAGTTCCTTCCTCCGGGCCATCGCGACCAGCTGGTCCTTCAGGGCGCGGTTCCAGGCCGCCGTGGACCGGTCCTCGTAGAGGATCAGCACCGGGCGTCCCAGAAAGGACCGGATCCGGACCTCCCGGCCCTCCAGGTCCTCGAAGGGGACGTTGGGCAGCCGGCTGCCGACGGCCGGGATCCTCTGGCCCAGGGCCGTCGAGGCCCACAGGATCATGGGAATCACGACTGCCAGCCCGGACCGGCGCGTCATCGCCCGTTCCCCAGTTCCACCTGCTCGGGGATCAGGGACTCCCCGACCCGCCAGACCCGGGCCAGTCCCGGGATCGTGCCGAACCTCCGGGGCCCGGCGCTGCCGGGATTCAACCACAGAATGCCGTCCCGCTGCCAGGCCTCGAAACGGTGGGTGTGCCCGAAGACCACGACCCGGGTTCCCGAGACCCGGGGATCCCAGTCCAGGTCCTCCCGGCGGTGGACCAGGATCCATTCCCGGTCCATCAGCGTCGGGACCTGCCAGAGGGGAAGCCCCGAGAGGAGCGGCGAGCGATCGACGTTCCCCCGGACCGCCGTGACCGGCGCAATCTCCCCAAGGGCCGCCAGGACGGCCGGGGATCCGATGTCGCCCGCATGGAGGATGTGGCTGGCGCCCCGAAGCGCATCGAGCGCCTCGGGGCGCATCAGCCCGTGGGTATCGGAGAGGACCCCGACGAACTCAGTAGCGCCGGGAACCGCGGTCATAGCCACCGCCGCCGAAGCCGCCGCGGCCGCCGCCGCCCGCCCCGCGCTCCTCGCGCTCCCGGGGCCAGTCCGCCTTCACCGCCCGGCCGTCGATGATCTGGCCGTCCAGCTGCTCCTTCGCCCGGGTCGCCTGCTCCTCGGTGGCGAACGTCACGAATCCGAAGCCCTTGGACCGACCGGTGTCCCGATCGACCACCACACGACACTCGGTCACCTCGCCGAACGGCTCGCACGCCGCACGGAGAGAGGCCTCGGTCGTCGCCCATGCCAGACCACCCAGGAACAGCTTGTTCTTCATCGATCACGCTCCTTGAACCAGGGGCTGATGCCCCGACCACGCCCGAATGCCTCGGGCCTTCCGGCGCCCGCCCCAGTGGCTGGCGGCCGGTCCCTCCTGGAAAGGTCTGCCTCGACTCACGGTGTCGATCTCATCCGGGGGTCATGAAGGCCGGTGGGACCACAGAACCCGGGAACGCGGATCGAGCGTGGACAGGGTAGCCACCTCCAGAAGCGTGGGAAGAATAGCACTTTCCCGCGGAATGTCAACAGGAAGGGCCGATGGCCCCGACCAGCGTGCCGAACATCCGGTCATTCCACAAGAATCCACCGGCGGATCCCCGGGCTTGCCCCGGCCCGGGGCGCCATCCGGGAGGGATCCGGAAGCGGACGGGAGGCCCCGACATGTCCCGCCGGCCTTCCCATCCCGGGAAAATCCGTCTTCGGAGCCGCTTTGCGCATTGCGTTACCGCGCCGGGATGCTACATAGGGGAGGGTCGAGACCCCCGGTACCACCCGGACCGCCAGGGCCGCGGTGCCCGGAACGACAAGGAGAGGACGACCATGTTCGACATCGAGAGGTCCCTGGAGGATCGGCTGCTGGACATGGGCCGGGACCGGCCGACGGTGGTCTTCGTCGAGGCGCTGGACCCCCGGGTGCTGGAGGCCGTCTGCCACCTGACCCGCTTCTGCCGACCCGTGCTGCTGGCCTCCCGGGAGGAGGTCCAGGACCGGGTCCGGCAGCACCTGGGACACGTGGATCCCGCCCGGGTCGAGTACGCGCTTTCCGAGTGCGCCTTCGTGGCCGTCCCGGACCGGGAGGACCTGATCCGGGAGTTCGAGGAGGCCATCCGGGAACGACCCGACTGCCGCTGGATCGCCCAGGGAGAGCGGGAGAGGCGCGAGCGGGTGCTGGACCCGGGGATCTTCGGGCTCTTCGCCGTCCGGATGGGCCATGCCGACATGGTGGTCGGCGGGGCGGCCCATGCCCCGAAGGACTGGTTCCGGCCCATGCTCCGGCTCTTCGCCACGAGGCGGGACGTCTGCGAGGCCGGGATCTTCGTGCTGCCCGACGATCACCCGGCGGAGATGTTCCCGAACAACATCGCCGTGTTCGGCGACGTGGCCGTGAACGCCACGATGACCCCCGAGGTGCTGGCCGAGGTGGCCGTCGGGACCTGCGCCGTGGCCCGGGACATCATCCCAGAGGAGATCCTGCCGACGATCCACGGGGCCATCGTCTCCTATTCCAACCGGGGGTCCGACGAGGGCCCTTCGCCGATGCTGGTCCGGGCGGCGATGGAGAGGGTCCCCGAGGTCCTCGCCCGACGCATCACTCGGGGGGACCGCTACCGGAGCATCCGGATCACGGGCGAGGTGAAGATCAGCGCAGCCCTTTCCCAGCGGTCGGCAGCCTACTACCTCCAGGGCGGCGAGAACCGGCCCCTGGACCCCGTCAACGTGGTGATCTGCCCCAACGTGGACATGGGGAACCTGCTCTACAACCTCTACGCGGTCCGGTTCCCCCAGGCCCGGAAGTTCCCGCTGCTGACCGGCGTCGGAAGCCAGGCCGTGGACCTGGCGATGGATACCCAGGCCGAGGACGTCCGGCTGGCCGTGAAGGCCACGCTGCTGCGCCTGCACCTCCACGGGGGATGGAGCCGCACCCCGAAGGACACCTTCTTCCGGCGGTACCGGGTGCTCGCCATCAATCCGGGGAGCACCTCGACGAAGATCGCGGTGTACGAGAACGACCGGGAGGTCTTCACCGAGGAGGTCCAGCATTCGGCCGGGGAGATGGCTCCCTACGAGGGGAAGCGGATCGTCGAGCAGTACCCCATGCGGCGGGACGCCGTGCTGGCCGCCCTGGCCCGCCACGGGCTGTCCATGGCGGACATCGACGCGGTGTCGGCCCGGGGGGGCCTGGTGCGGCCCATCCCCCACGGGACCTACCGGGTGGACGAGACGCTGATCCGGGACCTCCAGGCCGGGATCCAGGGGGAGCACGCCTCCAACCTCGGCGGGATCATCGCCGACCAGCTGACCGCGGGGACCGGGAAGCCCGCCTTCATCGTGGACCCGGTGGTGGTGGACGAGGTCCCTTCCCGGGTCAAGATCACGGGGCTCCGGGAGATCCGGAGGCGGGTCATCAGCCATGCTCTGAACCAGGTGGCGACCGCCCGTCGCTTCGCCGAAGAGCACGAGACCTTCTACGAGCGGGTCAACGTCGTGGTGGCCCACCTGGGCGGGGGGATCACGGTGGGGGCCCACCACCGGGGCCGCTACGTGGACGTCAACAACGGTCTGGACGGGGAAGGCCCTTTCACCCCCGAGCGATCCGGGTCCCTGCCCGTGGGCCAGTTGATCGACCTCTGCTTCAGCGGACGGTACACCCGGGATCAGTTGAAGGTCCTGAACAAGGGCCGGGGAGGCCTCATGGACCTGCTGGGGACCAAGGACCTCCGGGAGGTCGAGCGGCGGATCGCCGCGGGGGACGCCTGGGCCGCCGAGGTCTTCGAGGCGCTGGCCTACCAGGTCTCCAAGTGGATCTGCTCCCTGCTGCCGGCCTTCGAAGGGGAGCCTCTGGACGCGGTGATCCTGACGGGAGGCATGGCCCGGAGCGCGGCCCTGACCGGGCGGATCCGGGAATTCCTGGCCGCGCTGCCCTGCCCGGTGCGAATCTACCCCGGGGAGAACGAGATGATGGCCCTGGCGAAGGGCGCCCTCCGGGTGCTCCACGACCGGGAGCCGGCACTGCTCTACCGCCCCGAACCCCAAGTCGAACCCCGCTGAACCCGCCGGGCCGTCCCCGGGACGTTGGAAACCCGCGGGCTTTTCCCGATAATGAAGACCGCCTGTTGATCTGGAGAGGGAACGAGATGGAATCCCGTCGATGTCCGGGAAACGCCTTGGGGCTGATCGTGCTGCTTTCGGCATGGGCCCTCGCCTGCGGCGGGGGATCGGGGACCGGGGGGATCGACCTGCAGACCGGCGACCTCCCTGAGGTGACGGACGGCCTGTTGTCGGATCAGGGGCCGGGGGACGAGGGAACCCCTGATGCCGAACTGGCCGCGCCGGATCTTCCGCCCGATTCCGCGGCGGACCCGGGTGCCTCCGAGGACGTCGGGGGCGGGGTCGACGTGCCGGCATCCTGCCAGGCCGATCGGGAGTGCGACGACGAGAACGCCTGCACGACGGATCGCTGCGTGTCCGGCCGGTGCGTGCTGTCGCGCCTGGTCTGCAACGATCTGGACCCCTGCACGATCGACTTCTGCGACCCGGCGAAGGGCTGCGGGACCCTGCCGGTGGAGGGCTGCGTGAACCCGGTCTGCGAGACCGCCACGGACTGCAACGACTCCGACCCCTGCTCCCAGGACCTCTGCGACGCGACCACCGGGACCTGCTTCTACCGGGCGGTGGTCTGCGACGACGGCGACCCCTGCACGGTGGACTCCTGCACCCCGGGGGTGGGATGCGTGTCCTGGCGGGACGGGTCCTGCTCGCGGTGCCTGCTGGATTCCGAGTGCGACGACCGGGACGTCTGCACCACCGACCGATGCGTGGATGGCGCCTGCACGCACCTCCTGACCGTCTGCGACGACAAGAACCCCTGCACCCAGGACCGCTGCGACCCCAGGAAGGGCTGCCTGGCCGTGCCGCTCGAGGGCTGCGGTCCCTGCCAGACCGACCCGGAGTGCGACGACGGGGACGTCTGCACGAGGGACGCATGCCAGGATGGCCAGTGCCTGCACCAGGACGTCCCCTGCGACGACGGGAACGCCTGCACGGCCGACCGGTGCGTCCGGGGGCCGGGCTATCCCTACTGCGCCTACGACGCCCTGGCGGAGGGGACCCCCTGCGACGACGGCAACCCCTGCACCGGGCCCGATGCGTGCTCCGAAAAGACCTGCACCGGGACGCCGCTGACCTGCGACGACGGCGACCTCTGCACCACGGACCGGTGCCTGGACGGCGTCTGCCGGAACACCGCGGTGGTCTGCGACGACGGGAACGCCTGCACGGCCGATTCCTGCGACCGGGGGACCGGCAAGTGCGTCTTCGAGACCATTCCCGGATGCGGCACGAAGTGCCAGGCCGACGCCGACTGCAACGACAACGACGTCTGCACCCGGGACAGGTGCGTCAACGGCGCCTGCCAGTTCACGGCGATCGTCTGCAACGACAACAACCCCTGCACCGTCAACGACCGGTGCGTCCGGGGGCCCGGGTATCCCTACTGCGCCTACGACGAGGCTCCCGAGGGAACCGCCTGCGACGACGGAAACGCCTGCACCCGGGGGGACGTGTGCGTATCGAAGACCTGCACCGGCACCGCCATCTCCTGCGACGACAATGACCCCTGCACCACCGACGCCTGCGACCCCGCCACCGGCTGCACCCACACGGCGGTGCCGAACTGCAACGTGAAGTGCCAGGCCGACGCCGACTGCAACGACAACGACGTCTGCACCCGGGACAAGTGCGTCAACGGCGTCTGCCAGTTCACGGTGATCATCTGCAACGACAACAACCCCTGCACCGTCAACGACCGGTGCGTCCGGGGGCCCGGGTATCCCTACTGCGCCTACGACGCGGCTCCCGAGGGAACCGCCTGCGACGACGGCAACCCCTGCACCCGGGGAGACGTCTGCGTGTCGAAGACCTGCACCGGCACCGCCGTCTCCTGCGACGACGGCAATCCGTGCACGACCGACGCCTGCGATGCGGACACCGGCGGATGTACGCACACCGCGATCCCGGGATGCGTGACGCCCTGCCGGACCTCGAAGCAGTGCGACGACGGCAATCCCTCGACCTGCGACTGCTGCTGCGCGCTGTCCGGGTCGGCCTACCAGTGCTACAACGTCGCCTCCCCGGTCGGGGTCTGCCCGCCCTGCACGCAGGTCCCGGGCTGCGTCCAGTAGCCGGGTCGAGGCACCGGAACCGGGAATCCGGCTGGGGCGCACCCGGTCCCGAGCCGTTCTGCCACACATCCCCGGTGGCGAGCCCCGCCGTTCCAGGCCCGGTGTCCAAGGGTTGCCGAGGATCCCCCGCCCAGGATGGCCAGAACGGCGGGGAACGCCGGCAGGGTTGTGTTGCCGTGGGGGCTCGGCTAGTCTCGGGAGAGGCGCGACGCCCCTTGAAAACCGGGAGAGCCCATGCAAGATGCCACGGCCCCACGATACGGTCCCGAATCGCTGCTCCAGGCCGCGGAGCCCTTCCTGGCAATGATCCGCCGGTGCCCCTCGGCGAAGGCGGCACGCCACCGCCTCTACGAGGAGGTCTCCCGGGAACAGTACTACCAGCACGACGACACGATGGCCGCGGGCACCACGGCCCTTCGCAACGTCCGGGACGCCGCCCGGGCCTTGCGAAGCATGCTGAACCCCGCCGCGGAACAGCAGGCGGGCTTCTCGATGGCCGGAACGCTCTGGGACCTGGCATCCGGGCGGATCGACCCTTCCTTGAGTCCGGCCTTCTTCGCCGAGACGACGCACCTCTTCCTGGCACTGACCGGGAAGGCACGGCTCCGATCCCTGGTGCCGGGAAGCCCCACCGCGGGGCTGGAGGGACGGGAAGCGGCCCGGGAACGGTCCGACCGCCTGGACATCCTGTGGCAGCACGTCCAGGACCGGATGGCCAGGTATTCGTCCGGCCTGTCGCCGGAAAGCCTCGACCGCAGGGCCCGCCGGGAGGAGGCCGTCGCCGGTGCCCTGGGCGGCAGCCGCGAGGACTTCGAGGACTGGCGGTGGCAGGTTCGGCACGTCCTCGCCGATGCGACCACCCTGTCCCGGGCGATGCGACTGCTGCCGGAGGAGCGGGAAGCCATCGAGCCGCTGGCCGATTACCGGATCCCCTTCGGCGTGACCCCCTATTATGCCTCCCTGATGGACGACGACCCCGAGGCGGGGCGGGATCGCGCGCTCCGGGCCCAGGTGCTGCCGCCGAAGGACTACGTCGACGAGATGATCGCCCGCCGGGGCCAGCGGCACTGCGCATTCGACTTCATGCTGGAGCGCAACACCTCGCCGACGGACCTGGTCACGCGGCGCTACCCGGCCATCGCGATCCTGAAGCCGTTCAACACCTGCCCCCAGATCTGCGTGTACTGCCAGCGGAACTGGGAAATCGACCAGCCGATGGCTCCCGGGGCCCTGGCATCGCCGCAGGTGCTGGACGAGGCCATCGGGTGGATCCGGGAACACCCCTCCATCCGGGAGGTCCTGGTGACCGGAGGCGATCCCCTGGGGCTGCCGGATGGACCCCTGATGGAGATCCTGGGGAAGGTCGCCGCGATCCCCCACGTGGACCTGATCCGCATCGGGACCCGGACCCCCGTGACGCTCCCGATGCGCATCACGGAGGCCCTGGCCGCCGGCCTCGGAAGCCTGCGGGAACCCGGACGCCGGGAGGTCTGCGTCGTCACCCACGTGCAGCACCCCTACGAGGTCACGCCCCGGACGGTCCGGGCGGTGGATCGCCTGCGACGCCAGGGAATCCCGGTCTTCAACCAGATGGTCTTCACGCTGTTCGTGTCGCGCCGGTTCGAGGCGTCGGCCCTGCGGATGCTGTTGCGGCGCATCGGGATCGAGCCCTACTACACCTTCCTGCCCAAGGGGAAGGAGGAACTGGCCGACTACCGGGTCCCCATTGCCCGGCTGATGCAGGAACAGGCCGAGGAGGCCCGGCTGCTCCCCGGGTCCCGGCGGACCGACGAGGCGGTGTACAACGTCCCGAGCCTCGGGAAGAACTACCTGCGGGCGATGCAGCACCGGGACCTCCTCGCAATCCTTCCCGACGGCTCCCGGGTCTACTCGTTCCATCCCTGGGAGATGGGCATCGCCCCCTCCGAGCCCTACATCGGGCGCGACGTTCCCCTGCTGGAATACCTGGAACGGCTCCGCGGGATCGGCGAGGACCCCCAGGACTACGAGAGCCTCTGGTACTACTATTGACGCCCCCCAGGCCCCGGGGTCCCAGATCCCCGGATGGGGCGGTGTCCCCTCCGGCCCTCGATCCCCTGGAACGACGCGAAGACACCCCCGTTCGGGAATCCGGCCCTGGATCCCGCGATGACGGCCGCACGGAAACACCCGCCAATCTCGGGGCCGGCAGCAGGAAGGCCATCGCGGGCGGCGGCTTGACGGGGAGGGGCCCCGCGCCCACAATGCCCCGGCCGGGAATAGGAATCGCGGTCGAAGGGTTCCCTGCCCGGTGAACCGGCTGGGAGGTGGGGTCGCCATGGAACAGGACGTCCGGGTGCTGACGGAGATGGTCCGCAAGGAAAGCGCCTTCGTGGACCGGGTGGTCGGCGAGATCGGCAAGGTGGTGGTGGGACAGCGGGACCTGGTGGACCGGATCCTGATCGCCCTCCTCTGCCGGGGACACGTGCTGCTGGAGGGGGTCCCGGGGCTGGCCAAGACCCTGACCGTGAAGACGGTGGCCCAGGTCCTCGACGCGTCCTTCGCCCGGATCCAGTTCACTCCGGACCTGCTCCCGGCGGACCTGACGGGCACCCAGGTCTTCAACCCTCAGACGGGGGACTTCCGCGTGAAGAAGGGGCCGATCTTCGCCGGGATCGTGCTGGCCGACGAGGTGAACCGCGCCCCCGCGAAGGTCCAGTCGGCGCTGCTGGAGGCCATGCAGGAACGCCAGGTCACCATCGGGGACCAGACCTACAGGCTCCCGGAACCCTTCCTGGTCCTGGCCACCCAGAACCCCATCGAGCAGGAGGGCACCTACCCCCTGCCCGAGGCCCAGATCGACCGGTTCATGCTGATGGTGCGGGTCACCTATCCCTCCCGGGACGAGGAACTCCAGGTGATGGAGCGCATGGCGCTGTCGGAACCCGCCCGGGTGGACCGGGTGCTGACCCTCGCGGAACTCGACCGGGCCCGGTCGGTCCTCGGGGAGATCTACATGGACCCGAAGGTGAAGGAATACATCGTGGACCTGGTGCTGGCCACCCGGCGACCCGAGGACTACGGGGCGAACTCCCTGAAGCCCTACATCCGGTACGGGGCCTCCCCCAGGGCCACGATCTACTGGAACGAGGCCGCCCGGGCCCACGCCTTCCTCCGGCACCGGGGCTACGTGATCCCCGAGGACGTGAAGGCCGTGGGGCTGGACGTGCTGCGGCACCGCGTGATCCTCTCCTACGAGGCGGAGGCGGACAACCTGACGGCCGAGGACGTCTTGAAACGGGTCTTCGAATCGGTGCCGGTCCCGTGAGGGGAACGGGCGCCCGGTCCCGGGGACAGGGAATCCCATGAAGGGCTGGTTCGGACAGGACCGCAAACCCGCAGGGGACGAGGGCCACCCCGCCGACGAGGAGGCCCTCCGGGGCGTGCTGGCCCGGGTGCGGCGCATCGAGGTGGTCGCCCAGCGGCTGGTCAACGAGCAGCTGGGGGGGCGCTACCACAGCATCTTCAAGGGCCGGGGCATGTCCTTCGACGAGGTGCGCCCCTATGCCCCGGGGGACGAGGTGCGGCTGATCGACTGGAACGTGTCGGCCCGGACCGGGCAGCTGCACGTGAAGCGCTTCGTCGAGGAGCGGGAACTGACGGTGATGCTCGTCGCCGACGCGAGCCTCTCGATGGACTTCGGCCTCTCGGCGGCCCGGTGGTCTGGTCGCGAGGGGGTCCAGGTCGCCGAGGATCGGAAGCGGGAGGTGGCGGCCCAGATCGCGGCCGCCGTGGCCCTGTCGGCCCAGATCAACGGGGATCGGGTCGGGCTGCTGGTCTTCGGGGACAGGGTCGTGCGGTTCATCCCCCCGAAGAAGGGCCGCCGGCACGCCCTCCGGGTGATCCGGGAGGTCCTGACGATGCGCCACGGGGGATCTCCCACGGACCTGGCCGGGGCCCTGTCCTACCTGGGCCGGGTGCTGAAACGCCGGGCCGCCCTGTTCCTGATCTCGGACTTCCACGTCGGGGACTTCGAGCGGGAACTGCGCGTGGCGGTACGCCGCCACGACGTCCACGCGTTCCTGGTCCGGGACCCGGTGGAGCGGGACCTGCCCGAGGCGGGCCTGGTGACGCTCCGGGACCTCGAGACGGGGAAACTGGCCGTGGTCCCCACGGACCGCAAGACCCGGGAACGCTTCCGCCGGGAGGTCCAGGCCGAGGAGGAGCGCTGCCGGCAGATCTGGGACCGGTACCGCGTCCCCTGGACCCGGTTCTCGACCGCCGAGTCCTACGAACGGGCGCTGACGGGGCATTTCGCCCGGCTGAAGGGGAAGACGCTGTGAGGAGGAGCCCCCAGGATCCGTCCCCGCGGCGGCGCCCGCCGCATCCGGTCGGGGGACTTGGTGGCGGCGCCCGGTGGGCCGTCGCCGCGGCCATGCTGCTGCTGGGCGTGCTGGGATCCCCGGCGACCCGGGCCCAGTCCGGAACCCCCGGGGGCACGCCGGATGCCGCCGAACCCGGAGAGGTCCGGGTGACCGTCGAGGGACCTTCCGGCCCCGTCCCCCTGGGGACCCCCTTCGAGGTGCGCTTCCACCTGGAGTACCCCGTCGGGACCCGGATCTTCTTCCCCGAGAAACCCGAGGTGGCCCCGCTGGTGCTGGTCGATGCCCGGCACCAGGTGCCGCCGGTCCTGGGCATCGCCAGTTCCGAGGACCACGTCCTCCGGCTGCTCCCGGTCCGCCGCGGCACCTCCCGGGTCCCCCCCTTCGAGATTCCCTGGGTCGCCGCCTCCGGGGAGGCCCGGTCGGTCCGCTCCCCCGAGGTGACCGTGGAAGTGGCGTCGGTGCTGGACGACACGGAGGCCCCCGAACTGGCGCCGGCCGGGAAGCCCGTGCCGGTGCGGGTGCCGAACCTCCCGCTGCTGATCGCCGCCGGCGCCCTGGTCGTCGCGATCCTGGCCGCCGCCGCGGGGATCTGGGGATGGCGGCGATACCAGGCCTGGAAGGAGGCCCACCGTCCCCCGCCGCCCCCCCGTCCGGCCCACGAGGTGGCCCTGGAGAAACTTCGGGACCTGGAGGCCCGGGGGCTGGCCGAGGCCGGGGAATACCAGGCGCTGGCCCTGGGGGTGTCGGAGGTCCTCCGGGAGTTCCTGGGGGCCCTCCACGGCTTCCAGGGGGTGGACCTGACGACCTGGGAGGTGATCCGGGCGATCCAGGGACGGGACCTGGGGCGGATCTCGGCGCTGGACCTGGAGGAGTTCCTGTCCTTCTGCGACCTGGTGAAGTTCGCGAAGTACCAGCCCGCCCCCTCCGAGGGGGAGGGAATCGTTCCCCGGGCCCGGGACATCGTGATGCGGGTGATGGAGGGCCGGCTGCCGGGACCGGCGTCCGGGGTCTGAAGGAGGGGCGCCTTGCGATTCGAAAGCCCCTGGTTCCTGCTGCTGCTGGTCCCCGTGGGCGTGATCGTCGCCCTGGGCCTGCGCCGACAGCGACGGGTGCCCCCGGCCTTGCTGTTCCCGTCGATCCGGGAGGCGAAGGCCCTGGGACGGTCCTTCCGGGCCGCCTGGGTCGACCTTCCCCGCATGATCCAGGGCGTGGCGGCGCTGCTGGCCGTGGTGGCCCTGGCCCGGCCCCAGTTGCCCGAGGCGGACGTGATGGCCGGCGAAGGGGCCGACTACGCCATCGCCCTGGACATGTCCGGATCGATGAACGCGGTGGACCGGCAGGCGGACGAGATCCTCGAGTGGCACCGGAAGGGACAGGAGCCCCCGAACCGCTTCGAGACGGCCCGCATGGTCCTCCGGGAGTTCATCCGGGACCGGGTCGGGGACCGGGTGGCGATGGTGATCTTCAGCAGCAAGGCCTGGGTGAAGTTCCCGCTGACGATGGACCGGGACGCGATGCTGCGCATCCTGGATTCCCTGGTCCTGGACGACCGGACCCGGGGAGGGGCGGCCCAGGAGACCTGCACGAACGGGTGCACGATCACCGGCGAGGCCACCGCGATCGGCGACGCCCTGGCCCGGGCCTACCGGCGCCTCGAGGAATCGCCCGCGAAGTCCCGCAACATCATCCTGATCACCGACGGCGACAACAATGCGGGCAAGGCGGACCCCCTGGAGGTGGCCCGGTTCATCGCCCAGCAGTCCCCCGATCGGCCGGTGCGGGTCTGGACCTTCCTGGTGGGAACCGGCCGGGAGACCTGGCTGCCGGCCATCCACGAGTTCACGGGGAGGCCCCTGAGGACCCCCGAGGGCCTCCGGGTCTACGAGCGGCCGGACCAGCCCTTCCCGGTGAACCCGGACCTCCTGCGGTCCATCGCCGAGGCGACGAGGGGAAAGGCCTTCGAGTCGGCCAGCGCCGAGGAGTTCCGGAAGGCCTTCGAGGACCTGGAACGGACCGAGTTCACCTCGGTCCCCCTCCGGCAGTGGCGGGACGTCTTCCTGTGGCCCCTGGCCCTGGCCATGGCCCTTCTTGGACTGGGGGAGGCCCTGGGCCTGACGGTGTGGCGCCGCTGGCCCTGAGGGGCCCCGGCGCGGAGAGTAGGGGATGTGGCGCATCGAGGACATCCGCTGGGGCAACGGGGACTGGTGGCCGCTGCTGCTGGTCCCCCTGCTGCTGATCCCGCTGTACGTCGCCCTGGGAGTCTTCCGGCGCCGGGTGGAACGGGGCTTCAGCGGCCGATCGCTGTTGCCGGCGATGATCCAGGGGATGGCGCCCTGGCGGCGGTTCCTGTCGGGACTGGCGGTGATCCTGGCCCTTCTGGCCCTGGCCGTCGCCTGCCTGAGGCCCCGGTGGGGACTGAAGGAGGTGACGATCCAGGGGACCGGCCTGGACGTCTGCATCGTGCTCGATGCCAGCCGATCGATGAAGACCCCCGACGTCTCGCCGGATCGCCTGACCGCCGCGACGGTGGAGATCTCCCGGCTGATGGAGGCGGCGCCGGGCCACCGCTGGGCCCTGGTGCCCTTCGCCGGACTGGCCTTCGTCCAGAGCCCCCTGACGGTGGACACCGCGGTGATCCGCCAGTACCTGGCCGATCTCCAGGTGACCGACATCCCGGTCCCGGGGACGGCGGTGGGGAGAGCCCTGGCCGTGGCCGCCTCGGCCCTGGGAGTGGACCGGGAGGACCCGACCGGCGCGGCCAAGGTGATCGTGATCTTCACCGACGGGGAGAACCACGAGGGGGATCCCCAGAAAGTGGCCGACGCCTTGAAGGAAAAGGGAGTCCGGATCTACACGGTAGGGGTCGGGACCCCGGCCGGGCAGCCGCTCCCCCTGCTGGACGACAAGGGGGCCGTGGTCGGGACCGCCCGGGAGGCCGACGGCACGACCCCGATCCTGTCGAAACTGAACGAGGACCTCCTCCGGGACCTGGCCACCCGGACCGGCGGGACCTACCTGCCCCTCACCCAGGGGTCCGACGTGGCCGGAGCCCTGGCCCAGGCGTTCCTGGGGCTCCAGAAGGCCGACTACCAGGCCCGGGTCTCCCGGCTGCTGGAGGAACGCTACGCCTGGCCCCTGGGGGTGGCCCTGTTGCTGATGATGGTGCCGTTCCTGCTGGCCGGCGGAGCGAGGATCCGGAAGGGGGCGATGATGCTGGCGGCGGCCCTGGCCCTGGAAGGGGCCCACTCGCCGGCCTCTGCCCGCCCGCTCGAATGGCCCGGCTTCCTGCTCCGGGAGCATCCCTCGGTCCGGAAAGCGCGGAAAGATCTGGAGGAGGGGCGCACGGCCGACGCGGTGCAGGCCCTGAAGGCCCTGACCGAGGAGATGCCGGGCCGACCCGACCTGTGGTACGACCTGGCCCTGGCTCAGGAGGCCGCCGGGGAATTGGACCCGGCCATCGACAGCGCCCGCAAGGCCCTCTCTGCCCTCCAGGCCGCCCGTCAGGTCCCGCCCCACTGGCCCCCGGAGGCCCGCCTGCAGCACCTGCTGGGAACGCTGCTGGGCCGCAAGGCCATGGCCCGGTCCGAGGCCAAGGATCCCCCCCGGAAGGTCCGAGAGACGTGGCGGGAGGCGGTGGCGGCCCTGACCCGGGCGGTGCTGCTGGACCCCGAGGCCGAGGACTCCCGGCGGAACATGGAACTGGCCTCGGACGCCGCCTGGACTCCCTGCGCCAGGCTGGACGATTCCTACGAGCCGAACCCCGATGCCGCCCATGCCCAGTTCCTGCCGGTCGATCCGAACACCCAGCAGGCCCGGGAAGACCTGTGGCTGTGCCCCGGGGACGAGGACTGGTTCCGCTTCCCGCTGCGGACCGGGGAGACGCTGTTCCTGTCGGCGACGGAGGCACCCGAGGATGCCGGCGGCGACGAGGGCCACGGGGGCGAGGCTCCCCCCGCCCGGGTGGACCTGACCCTCCGGGGGGCCGACGGGCGGGTCCTGTCCCCGCCGGGGAAGCAGGCCCGCTTCCGCGCCCAGTCGCCGGACCCGGTGCTGGTCCAGGTGACCGGTCCCCGGGAGGAGGACGGCATCCCCTACCGCCTGGAGGCCCGGCTGGTGCCCCCCTGTCCCGCAGGAGACGACGGGATGGAACCCAACGACACGGAGGACCAGGCCCGCCCCGTGGAGGACGGGGACCACGGACTGCGGGCCTGCCCGGGCAACGAGGACTGGTTCCGGTACACCGAGAAGCAGGGGACCCGGAAGGACGTCTCGGTCTCGTGGGAGGCCGGGGAAGGGCCCCTGGAGGTGGAGGTCTTCAGCGCCGACGGCGCCCGGCTGGACGTGTCCTCCGGGTCTCGGGAAGGCCGGGAGGTCCGCACCGCCAGCCTCCCGAAGGCGGAACAGGAGGCCCCGTTCCTGATCCACGTCCGCTCCGGCCGGGGGGAGGCCTTCTACCAGTTGTCCATCCGGGACGGCAAGGGCGGCGGCAGCGACTCGTCCCCGAAGCCCCAGGCCGGATCCCAGGCCCTCCGGGACCTCCTTGAGTCCGTGGACCGGAACGAGCAGAATCTGGAGGCCCAGGAGGCGACCCGGAAATCCCCCTGGAAGGACCGGGTCCCGGACAAGGACTGGTAGCGGCGAGGACGGGGATGCGACGGACCTGGTGTCTCTGGGCCCTCCTGGCCTTCCCGGTGCTGGCCCGGGCCCAGTCCGTCGAGGTGACCCTGGACCCGCCCTCGATCACCCTGGACGACACCGCGACCCTGACCGTGACCCTCTCGGGGGCCTTCGACGACGTCCGGGGGCCCGAGATGCCGGATCTCCAGGTGGTTGGCCGGTCCTCGGGGACCTCCGTGACGGTGATCAACGGCCGGATGAGCCAGCAGCAGCGCATCGTGCTGCGGATCGCCCCCCAGCGCCTCGGACAACTGTCCATCGGACCGGTGCAACTGCTTCAGCGGGGCCGGGTGGTCGCCGAGTCCCGGCGGCTGACGCTCCGGGTGCTGCCCAGGGGGTCGCCCCTGCCCCCCCCGCCGTCCGGCCCGGCGCCCTCCTCGCCTTCCCCCGGCGGCACGACGGCCGAAGAGCCCCCGGCGGATCCGGGGACCGAGGCCCCCGGGGAGGCCGGAGGCCGAGTGCCGGAAGGGGAGGCGGGGAAACCGGCCTTCCTGTGGGTCCGGACCCTGGAACGCCCCGTGTACCTGGGCGAGCCGATCCCGGTGGAGTATCTCCTCTACGTCCGATCCGACTGGCCTCTCTCGGCCCTCTCGATGGACCAGAACCCCTCCCTCCGTGGCTTCGTGGTGGAGCAGGCCCAGGCGGACCCCCAGCAGGTGCGCCGGGAGCGTCCGGGCCGGGGCCCCTCCTACGACGTCCGGACCCTCTGGAGGGGCGCGGTGACCCCGCTCCAGGCGGGCCCGGCGGTGCTGGACCCCATGCGGGTGACGCTGACGGTCGGGGACCTCTTCAGCCGCCGCCGCGTCACCATCGCCTCGGACCCGGTGCACCTGAAGGTGCTCCCGGTCCCGAAGGACGGCCGGCCCGCGGACTGGGTCGAGGGCCTGGTGGGAACCTTCGGCCTCCGGGCCCGGGTCGATCGGCAGGTCCTCCAGGTCGGCGAGTCGGCCCTGCTGGTGCTGGAGGTCACCGGCAGCGGCAACCTCGCGGCCCTGAAAGCCCCCGACATCCCGCTGCCGGAATCGGTGCGGGTGAGCCGGGTGCCTTCCCAGGACCTGGACGAGCGGGTCGTGGACCTGGCCGGGGTGTCGGGCCGCCGGACCTTCCAGTTCCTGCTGGCGCCCCGGGAGCCCGGGGAGGTGGAAATCCCCCGGATCGACCTCGTCTTCTTCAACCCCCTGACGGGGAAGTTCGAGCGGTCCCGGACGGACCCGATCCGGCTCCGGGTGACCGGTGGCGGGGACCGGCCGGACGCGGTGGCCCGGAGCGGCGATCCCCGGCTGATCTTCGTGGACCGGTTCCCCGACCACCCCGCCCGGGAGGCTCCGGCGGCCCCGGGCCCGGCGGTGCCCTGGGGCCTGCTGGGACTGCCGGTGGCGCTGTGGGCCGGGGTCGAGGGGTGGGCCTGGCGGAGGCGGTCCCTCGCCCGAGACCCCCGGGCGGCCGTCCGCCGCGCGGCCCTCCGGAAGGCCCTGCGCGGACTGGCCTCGCTCCGGGGATCGGATCTCCCCTCGGCGGACTTCTGGGCCGCCCTGGAAAACGTCCTGCGGGACTTCCTGGGAGCCCGCATGGACCTGCCTCCGGGGTTGTCGCCCTCGGAGGTTGCCCGGGCCCTTGCCGATCGCGGAGTCCCCTCGGCCCTGTGCACGACCGTGCAGCAGGAACTGGAGGCCTGCGCCTTCGGCCGGTTCGCCCCATCGGCGGTGCAGGACGGGGATCGCCGGGCCGCCCTGGGCCGGGTGGAACAGGCGTTGAAGGCCCTGGATGCCGGCCGGTCCGACCGGGCGGGAGGGCGACCCGGATGAGGACCGCAGCCACCTGCCTGCTCATGGGGATCCTGGCCTCGACGGCGGCCCGGGCCGGGACCCTGGAGAACCGCTTCCAGGAGGGGGTCGAGGCCCTCCGGGGAGGGCGACCCGGGGACGCAGCGGAGGCGTTCCGGGAACTGGCGGAACGGTACCGGCTGGAGGCCCCCGAAGTGCTTCTGAACCTCGCGGTGGCCGAGTTCGAGGCAGGGCATCCAGGACCGGCCATCGCCGCATTGCACCGGGTGATCCGCCTGGACCCCGAGGGACCCCTGGCCGAGACGGCGCGGATCAACCTGGCCCGGGCCCGGGCCATCCTCTCGGAGGAGGCCGGCAAGGGACCCAATGCCTTCGTCTTCAGTGCCTATGCCGATGCGTGGACGCTGCTGGCGGGGTGGATTCCTCCGGCGCTGGCCCTCGGGGTCTTCGCGGTCCTGTGGTGGCTCTTCCTGGCGGGACTGGCGCTGTACCGCTGGCCCGGGTCCGGTTCCTTCCGGCGCTTCCTGGCGGGTCCCGTGGTGGCCCTGGGCATCGGGTGTCTCGTGGCCGGAGGTCTCGCCCTTGCGTCGGACCGGGTCTCCCGGTACACGGTGGGCGTCGTGGTCGAACCCCGGACCGGGCTGTTGCCCGACCCGACGGCCCTCGAACCGTCCCTGCGGCTGCCCGAGGGCCTGGAGGTCCGGGTCCTGGAGGTCCGGGGGGGGATGGCCCGGGTCCGGCTCTCCTCGGGGAGCGAGGGCTACCTGCCCGAACGGTCCCTGGCGATTCCCTGAGGAGCGGACCATGCGGGTGATCGCGCTGGGGAACTTCCACACCGGTCGGCGGGAGGTCCGTCCCCAGATCGAGGCCCTCTCCCGGCACTTCGAATCGGAGGGAATCGAGGTCGTCCGGGCTTCCTTCGCCCCCTCGAAGGCGGGAAAGGCCCTGGACGTGGCCCGGGTGCTGGCCCTGCCTCCCGGGGGGGCCGCCGGGATCGACGCGGTGGTGGCCCAGGTGCTGACGGACCTGAACCTGGCCGTGGCGGCGATGGCGGTGCCCTGGGGACGGGTCCGCGGAGTGCCGGTGATCCTGCTCTACCACGGAGGATGGTCCCGGTTCGGGTCCGCCGAGGCCCTGTTCCGCAACCTGGGCTGGGCGCTGGCACCCCTGTTCCGGGGCGCCTTCGAGGTGCAGGTCGCATCGCCGTTCCTGGGGGACGTGCTGGCCCGGCACCGGGTCCCCTGCTCCATCGTCCCCCACGTGCTTTCGGGGGAATGGACTCGGTGGCGGATCCGGGAGCGGATGCAGCCGCGCATCCTGTGGCTTCGGGCCTTCCACCCCGTCTACGACCCCCACCTGGCGCTGGACGTCTTCCGGGAGGTCCGCAGGACCCTGCCCCGGGCCGCGATGACGATGGTGGCCGAGGGGGCGATGGAGGAGGAGATCCGGCAGCGGGTGGCCCGGGAGGCCATTCCCGACGTGACGTTCCGGAAGGGGCTTTCCCTGCCCGAACTGATGGACACGGTGATCGATCACGACCTGTTCCTCCACACGAACCTCGCGGACAACCAGCCCCTGTCGCTGATCGAGGCCTTCTCGACGGGGATGCCGGCCGTGACGACCTCGGCCGGAGGGATGCCCTACCTGTTCCGGGACGGGGAGGCCGGATTCCAGAGGCCCCACGGCGATGTCCGGGGGCTGGCCGAGGCGGTGGTCCGGGTGGCGACCGAGGAGGGCCTGTCCAGGCGGCTCAGCGAGGGGGCCCTGGAAGTGGCACGGCGCCACCGGTGGGAAACGCTCCGGGGCCCCTGGATGGACCTGCTGGAACGCGCCCGGGAGGCCCGTCGCCACAGACCGGGCCCGTCAGGACGATCATCGACGCCAGCACCGAAGCCGTGAGTCCGCTGATCAGGAACTCGCTGGTGATCATGCCCCCCAGCACCGTCCCCCACATCACGAACACCTCGGGACGGCGGGCCGCCTCGGGGCCCCGGACCGAGGCGAGGACCGCCAGCAGCAGGAACAGGTGGAGGACCGCGGCCGCGGGGATCCCGTAGTACAGGAACGGGGCGATGTACCCGTTGTGGCCGGTGGCCTCGAAGGCAACGGCCATCCCCTCGATGCCCCCCATCCCGAAGAGCAGTTCGTCCCAGCGCAGCAGGCCGTCCTGGAAATAGCGGAGCTGGTCCTGCCACAGGCGCACCCGGATGGCCGCCGACCCCTTCAGGGCCCCCTCCTCGTAGGCCTTCTCGACTCCCTCCTCGATCAGGCCGGGGATGGTCACGGGGGCATCCCCCTGGGGCACCCGGACCTGGAACAGCGCCAGGGCCAGGGCGGCGGTCAGCAGCAGTCCCGCCACGCTGATCTTGGACCCCTGGCGGGCGAAGAGCAGCACTCCCGCGAGCCCGATGGCGCTGGCGACGAAGCCCGCCCGGGACAGGGCGAAGGCCACCGATACCGCCGAGAGGGTCAGCAGCAGCAGCCCCGGCAGCCGTCCCAGGGCCCGGCGGTTCACCACCGCCGTGGTGGCCCAGACGATGCCCAGGGCCCCGATGCCCCCGACCTCCCAGGGACCCGAGTAGCCCCCGACGGCCCGGACCTGGTGCATCTCCCAGGTGGACTCGTAGGCGGTGTGGTTGAACAGGTCGAAGACCGCGGGCGTGAAGCGGTCCAGGGCCACCAGCAGCGAGGCCAGGAAGAGGCTCAGGGAGAGGGACCGGATGGCCAGGACCTGGTCGCGCCGGGAGCGGACCCAGGCCAGCAGGACCACCGGCGGGGCCAGGTACCGGAGGTCCGAGAAGACCTGCTCCGCGACCTTCGCCCAGCCCAGACCCGGCAGCCACGGGTGCCGGTACCACAGCACCAGCAGACCGTAGAGGTGCAGGGCCGCCATCAGGACCAGCAGGCGGAGGGTCCAGCGGATCGCCGGGGTGGCCCCCCGGATCCCCTCCCGGAGCGGGCGCCAGGCCCAGGCGGCCCGGACCAGGCACAGCAGCAGGTACCAGTTCTGGAGGCCCATGCGCTGCCACGGCAGCAGGTCCCGGACCAGGGGATGGGGGTGGAGCAGGACCAGGGGCCACATCACCGCCAGGGCCACCCGGGGCCGCAGCAGCGTCCAGATGCAGGCCACGGCCCAGCATCCGATGTAGGCGGCCAGGTAGATGGTCGGGATCATCGGCCTCTTCCCCGAGGCCAGATCCTACCACCCCTTCGGGGCACCCTGCCCCGGCGCCGGGAGCCCGGCTGCCGCCGCGCTGCGGGTGGTGGACGGGAACGGTCCCTTTGTAGGATGATCCTGCCGCCCGACCGGAGAGGGATTCATGTCGTACCTGGACCTGCAGCGAGACCTGCCCGTGTTCGTGGCCCAGCCCTTCCGACAGGCCGCCGACGCCTCCGAGGGCTGGGAGGAGGGGGCGTCGCTCCTCTACGGGGCCTGGCGCCTGCTGCGCCTGCTGGGGATGGCCGTGCGCGAGGACGAGGCCCGGGACCTCCCGGAGGACCTGCCTCGCCTGGCCCACGAACTGGACCTGCGGTCCGGCGAGGACGACCTGGCCCGGGAGATGGCGAGCCGCCTGGGGGAGGAACCGGTGCGGGAGGCCCGGGAGGAACTGGCCCTGGTGGCGGCGAAGTTCCTGGACATGCAGGTGCTGCCTTCCCGGGAGGACCGGGAGAGTCGGGCGCTCGCGTCGCGGATCGCCGGGATCCTGGCGCCCCTGGTCCGGGCTTGCGCGGGGCTGGAGGTCCGGACCTCGGCGGGAGGGAGGACCTTCGCCTGGGTGGGCCCCGAGGGGAGCCTGGTCGCCCCCGAGCCGGGCCCCGAGGGCACGGTCCTGGTCTGGCGGGAGACCGGAGCGGTGCGGCGCCTGGCGCCGTCCCTCCGGGAGGAGCGGCGACCCCGGCCGATGGTCCCCTTTCCCGGACCCGGGAAGGGGGGGACCCTGGAACGGGACGACGGGCACCTGGTCGAAGCCGACGGTCACGCGGGAGTCCTGGGAAGGCTGACGGCGGGCCGGGCCCTGGGCCGCCTGGTGGCCTGGCACCTTCCCCCGGACGACGACCCCCTGGCGGCGGCCCGGACCCTGGCCGACGCGGGGCTGCCCGAGGCCGCCGGGGAACTGCTGGTGCTGCAGTTGATCCACCGGATGGGAGAGCGGTCCCAGGGGATCCTGAAGGCCGTCCTGGAGTTCCTCCACGGCCACGAGCAGGCCGAGACCGCCGCGGGGGTGGAGATCGCCCTGCGCCGGGAACTGGAGTCCGAGGAGGCGCGACACCGGGGCGCCGGGGACACGGCAGAGCTGGCCCGGACGCTGCTGGCCCGGCAGGAACTGGAGAAGGGTCCCGCCCGGGTCCGCGTCCTCTGGGAACTGGCGGACCTGATGCGCGACGGCCAGGGGGACCCGTCTGGGGAGGCGGACTGCCTGCTGTCGGCCCTCCGGGAGCAGCCCGACGCCGAGAACCTGGGGGATCGCCTCTGCGAGGCCGCGGTCCGGGCCGGGAAGGCCGGGGAGATCGCCGGGGAGGTCCGCCGGATCGCCCGTCGTCCCGCCGGGTCGTCCACCCGGGGGTCCCTGCTGCGCCTGGCCGCCCGCCTGTTCCGGGCGGACGGACGGCTGCCCGACGCGCTGGACACCCTGTCGGAAGCCCTGGAATCCGCGCCGGATCACCTCGACTGGATGGAGGAGGCGGTGGCCTGGGCCTCGGAGGCCCGGGACCCCGACCGGGTGATCGAGGCCATCCGGAGGCGCGTCGGGGCAGCCCGGGGGGGGGAGGACCAGGCCCGGTGGATCGAGCGGCTGGCCCGGGCCCTGGAGGACGCGGGCCGGGTCGAGGAGGCCCTCGGGGAACACGAGCGGGTGTTCCTGTGGGACCCTTCCTCCGGGGACCGGTTCGCCCTGCTGGCCAATCGCTACCGGAAAGCCGGAGACCTGGAGGGATTGCGGAAGTTCTGCGATGACACGCTGGTCCGGGCGGTGGAGCCGGCGGTCCAGGCCCTCGCGCTCCGGACCCGCGGGGAACTGCTGGCCCAGGCCGGACGGGACCGGGAGGCCCTCCGGGACCTGAACCGGGCCGTGGCCCTGGGCCTGGAGGACGAGGCCTGCCGGGACCTCCTGGAGCACCTGGCCGAACGCCTGGAGGACTGGGACCGGCTGCTGACGCTGCTGCACCGGAAGACCGGCGGACCGGATGCCGGGAAGGCCTGGCTGCGGATGGCCGAAATCGCCTGGATCCGGAAGCGGGATCCGGAGACGGCCCTGGGCCTCCTCCAGGAGGCCCGGTCCCGCCTTCCGGGCGACCCGGCCATCGAGAAGTCCCTGCAGGAACTCCACGAGGCCCTGGGAATGTGGGGCGAGGTGGCCCGGGACCTGGCCCGCCAGGCCGAGGCCGCCGGTCCGGCCGAGGTGGACCTGTGGGTCCGGCTGGCGGACGTGCAGGCCCAGCGGCTCGGACGCATGGACCTGGCCCGGGAGAGTCTCCAGCGGGCGGCACGGGCCGCCTCCGGAGACCGGGCCCGGTCCATCGCCCTCCGACTCGCCGAGATCGCCCGGGACGGGCGGGAGCGGGTGGCCGAGTGGGAGGCCCTGGAACAGGCGGCCCGCTTCGCCCCGACTCCCGAGGAGCAGGCGGACCACTGGGTGGACCTGGCCCGAAGGGCCCTCGAGCCCCCGTCCCCGGACCTCGGGCTGGCCCGCCGGGCCCTCCAGGAGGCCGTCACGGCGAATCCCCTGCACCGGGAGGCCGTCGAGCGCTTGGCGAGGCTGCACCTGGAGGAGGGGAAGCCCGAGTCGGCCCTGGCCCTGGCCGACCCCCTGATCCGGAAGGCGGTGGAGAGCCGGGACGGAGACCTGGAGCGCCGTCTGTCCCGGCTGGCCGGCGAGGCGGCCCGGAAGATGGGGGCCACCGGGGTGGCCGAGGAACGCCTGCGACGGGTGCTGGAACTGGACCCCGAGGACCAGGGGACCCGCCTGGCCCTGGCCCGGGTCCTGGCGGGCAGCGGCAAGGACGCCGAGGCCATCCCGCTGCTGGAGGAAGTCCTCCGGATGCCGGCGCCGCCTGCCGGCGAGCGGGTGGAGGACCTGCACCTGCTGCTGGCCCGGTGCTCGGCCCGCGCAGGGGATGCCGCCCGGGCCGTGGCGGAGTTCGAGGCCAACTGGAAGGTCCGGGGAGCCCCGCCGGACCTGCTCCGGGAGATGATCGCGGCGGCCGAGAAGGCGGGCGACTGGCGCCGGATGGCCGAGTGGCTGGTGCCCTTCATCGAATCCGAACCGCCGGGCGTCAAGCGGTTCAACGCCCAGATCCGCCTGGGGGACCTCTACCGGGATGCCCTCCAGGCGCCCCTCGAGGCCCTGCGGTGGTACCGGGCGGCAGCCGCCGAGGGGGTCTCCACCAAGGCGGCCCTGCACAAGGCCCTGGAGGCCGCGGTGGCGGCCGGGGAGTTCCAGGAGGCCAAGGGCATCCTGCTGGAACTGGTCGGCGAGGAGCAGGACGTCCTGAAGAAGGCCCAGTTCCACTACGCCGCGGCGCTGCTGGCCCGGGACAACCTGGGGGATCCCGACCTGACCCGGGAGCACCTCTGGAAGGCCGTGGATCTGAATCCCGACATGACCGAGGCCGTCGAGGCCCTGGAGCACCTGCTCCTGGGGGCCTCGGACTTCGAGGGGCTCTCCCGGCTGCACCAGGCCCTGGTGCGCCACACCCGCCTGACCGGCCAGGAGGACCGGCTGCTCCAGTCCCTGCGGCGGCTGGCATCGATCCAGATCGAGCAGTTGCACAACCTGCCGCTGGCGGCCGAAACCCTCCGACAGGTGCTGGAGGCCGCGCCCCGGGACGCCGAGAGCGCCGTGCGGCTCGCGGATGTCCTGACCCGGATCCCCGGGCGGGAGGTCGAGGCCATCGAGGCCCACCGCCGGGTGCTGCAACTGGACCCGACCCGCCAGGACTCCTACCGGGCCCTCCGGGACCTCCACCTGGCCCTGCACCAGGAGGACGGCGCATGGCTGGCCAGCGCGGCCCTGATCGTGCTGGGGTGCGAGACCGAGGCCGACCGGACCCGCTTCGAGAGCCGGCGCCAGCCCGCCCTGAAGCTCCGCCGGGACACGCTGCCCCCCGACGGCTTCTCCCAGTGGTTCGTGGACGAGGCGGTGGACCCGAACCTGGTCCGGGTGCTGCACCTGCTCCACAGGCCCCTGATCGCCGTGGTGCCCTTCAAGACCCCCGGCGACCTCGGGCTCTCGGAAGGGGACCGGGTGGACATGACCCAGCGGGGCACCTTCCAGAACATGGCCCAGGCGTGCAGCAGGGTCTTCGGGATCCCCCTGCCCCCGGTCTTCCATGCCCGGGGCAGGCTGGGGATCGCCAAGGTCCCCCTGCGGCCGGTGGCCCTGGCGGTCGGCGACGACGTGCTGACCTCCTGGCGGGGCAAGGAACTGCGCTTCGGCCTTGGCAGGGCCCTGACGACCTTCCTGCCGGGCCTGGACCTGGCCGGCCTGGTGGACGCCCGCACCCTGAGGCTCTTCCTGCTGGCGGCCCTCCGGCTGGCCTTCCCCGAGTGGCCCCTGAAGGGGGAGGACGAGGTGGCGGCCCACCTGGCCGAGGACCTGGCCGGAGGCATGGACCCCGGGAACCTGGAGAAGGTGCGGGAGGTCCTGACGGGGTTCCGCCAGAGCCGGAGGGCCCTGGACCCCTCGGCCTTCCTCCAGGGGATCGACCTGACCGCCAGCCGGGTGGGGCTCTTCATGGCCAACGACCTGGAGGTGGCCGGGCGCCAGTTGAAGCAGGACTCCCTCTTCGTGTCGGACCTGGAGTTCGGCGATCGGCTGGTGGACCTCTGCGCCTGGTCGATCTCGGCCCGCTACGCCGACGCCCGCCGCGTGATGATCCAGGAGTGATCCGCCGCCCCCGGGGCCCTAGAAATCCACGTCGGTCCCGATGCGGTAGTCCACCTCCCGGGGGAACAGGGCCGCGTAGAGGGGGACCCGCTCCTCGGGCGACAGGTAGAGGAAGGCGTAGCGGACCAGGTGCTCGGCGACCTTCCGGGCGTAGTTGCGCCCCTCGTTGTAGGGGATGGACTCCACCATCTCGTCGAAGGGAAGCCCCTGCTTCTCCCGCAGGAAGCGCCGGATCGCCGGGGCCCCGCTGTTGTAGGCCGCCGAGGCGAACAGGACCTGGTTGCGGAACTCCGGGAGCAGCATCGCCAGGTAGCGGGTGCAGAACAGCAGGTTGCGGCCCGAGTCGAAGAACCCCTGCACGTCGAAGGGGACCCCCAGCAATGCCGAGATCCGCCGGGCCGTGGACGGGATCATCTGCATGATGCCCAGGGCGGCCGTGTGGGAGACCTGGCGGTCGTCGTAGCGGGACTCCTGGCGCATGATGGCGTAGGCCCAGACCTCCGGGAACGAGAATCGGCGGGAGAGGCTGGCCACCAGGGGGCGCCGGGCCCGGGGGTACAGGGCCTTCCAGGCCGCCGCGCTGCCCCGGGAGGGGACCGATCCCAAGAGGCCGCCGGCCTCCCGCCGGGCCGTCCGGTAGAGTTCATGGTCCTGCTCCAGGGCCCCGAGGACCGTGGACAGCAGCCGCAGGCGTTCGGTCCCCTGGTAGTGCCGGGTCACCGCACGGGCCAGGGGTGCCCAGGCCCGCCGGGCCCGGGCGATCTCCCCGAGTTCCGCCAGGTCCCGGACCTCCTCCATCCCCGCGGCCAGGGCCCGCGGCAGGCGGCCGTCGCCCCAGAAGGGGCCCGGGTCCGGCAGGCCGGGGGAGGGTCCCGTGATCCAGTCGGGCAGCGGTTCCCCCCACCACTCCTGCCGCCGCTGGGCCGCCAGCACCGCGTAGTAGGACAGGGGATACCGGTCCTCCAGGCGCCCGAAGGCCTCCCGGGCCTCCCGGTCCCGCCCCTGGAGATGGTGGATGCGGCCCATCCAGTAGAGGGCCTTGCCGGCCACCAGGTTGTTGCCCATGGGGATCATCGCCTGGAGGGCCTGGAGGGCCTCGGGATAGCGCTCCAGCCGGTAGAGGGACCAGGCCTTGAACCAGGCCACGTAGGACCGGTCCGGGGACCGCCGGGCCTCCCGGAGGAACCGGTCGAACTGCGGCAATGCCTCCTCGTAGCGTCCGTGGTCGTAGGGCAGCCAGCCCAGGTAGTAGAGGGCCCGGTCCCGTTCCTTCCGCCCGCCCTCCTTCAGGTAGGCCCGGTAGCGGCCGGCGGCCTCGTCGTACCGCTCCAGGCGGGCCAGGGCCCGGGCGAACCAGAGGTGGCGGTCCGGGCCCCGGAGGGCGCCCCCCGCCTCGGCGACCTGCAGCAGTTCCAGGGCCCTCGCCGGGTCGTCCCGGACCAGGGAGAGGTGGGATCGGGCCAGCACCATCGCCAGCCCCGGGGAACGCCGCCCCTGCTTCCACAGGTCCTCCCGGATCCGCTGGGCCTCCCGGTATTCCAGCGCCGCGTCGAACCCCCGGGCGCGGCGCTCCCGCTCCCCCGGGGTCAGGTCCTCCTCCCGAAGTCCCGCCGCCGCGGCCGCGGGAGTCTCCGGGAGGTCCAGGAACAGGGCCCGGAGGGCCGCCGCCCGCTCCCGGCCCTGGAGCGTCATCGCCCGGATGCGCTGCGCCTCCCCCCGGAGGGGCCGGTGGGCCCGGGACCGGATCACCTCCTCGGCCTCGGCCCGGGCCCCGGCCAGGTCCCCCCGATCCAGCAGGCCCCGGGCCAGCGCCAGCCGCAGTTCGACGGCCACGGGGGAACGGGGGTGGGCGCGAAGGAAGGCCCGGATCCGCTCGGGCCCCTCCCGATCCCCCTCGGCGGCCCGGGCCCGCTGCTCCTCCAGCACCTCGATCAGGTGTCCCGGAAGTCCCTGGGGAAGCACCCGGAGCAGGGCCCTGGCCTCCTCCCTCCGGCCCAGGTCGTTCAGGGCCCGGGACCGGATCCAGAGGGACGCGGCCTGCTCCCGGATGTCCGACGGCGCCGCGGCGGCCTCCACCAGGGCCAGGGCTCCGGCGGGATCGGCGGTCCGGAGCCTGGCGACGGCCTCTTCCCGCACCTCCGAGAACCTGGCCGGGCCCTGAGCCAGGGCGGGAACGGCTCCCGACACCAGCCCCCCACCCGCCAGGAACCAGGCCACCGGGAACCAGGCAATCCGGGTCATGGACTCCTGCCTTGCCGCACCCTCCAGACCCGTGACCATACCCCGATCCGGGCGGTCCATCCCAGGAAACCGCACCACGCGCCCCCGGGGATGTCGCGAAAGCCCCCCATCGCTGCCCCGGGTCGCGGACGGGAGCCGGACTTCCGGGCGGTCAGGGGCGGCCGGTCTCCACCGGGATCTCCCGGGGATCGCCCACCCCTTCCGGGGTCACCCGGAAGGCATAGGCCTGGGCATGCAGCCCGGCCGAACACGCCCGGCGCAGCGTGGCGGCGAAGCGGGGATCGATGGCCTCCGCCGGGCGGAAGACCCGGGCCGATCCCCGCTGGCAGACGAACAGCGCCCAGGGCTCGAAGCCCTCCCGGGCGAGTTCCACCAGGCGGTCCAGGTGGCGGCTGGCCCGGTCGCTGACGGCGTCGGGAAACAGGGCGACGCCGTCCAGCACGAGGCTGGCCGACTTCACCTCCACCAGGGCCCGGCGGTCTCCCTCGAGGGACTCCCAGGAAAGGTCGAACCGCTCGCGTCCCAGGGCGACCTCTTCCCGGATCCGCCCCGGCCCGAACCCCGGGATCCACCCTTCCTGAAGCAGCCGCCGGGCCAGCCGGTTCGCGTCGATCGGGCGAAGGCTGACCCACTCGTCCCCGATGCGGGCCGCCACGGCCCGAAAGGGAACCCGGGGCGCCGGCCAGGGACCCTGGACCAGCAGGTGCCAGCCCCCCCGGCCCAGTTCCGACAGGCGGCCCGGGTCGCCCAGGTGCGCCCGGGTACGGGTGCCGTCCTCCATCCGGATCTCCAGCACGAACCGGTTGGGCCGGTCCAGCACCTCGGCCATCCGGAGGCCCGGCGGATAGGACAGCCAGGGGGTCACGGGGGATCCTCCGGCAGGGGGACGGGATCCCCGGGCCAGGGGTCGTCGTAGAGCCGGGCCACCTCCCCCGGCAGCCACTCCCGGCCCAGGCGCTCCGTCAGGATCTCGTGGAGCCGTCCCGGCGGGCGATCGGGGACCCAGCGGACCACGCAGGGCGTCCCCAGGCCCCGGAGGACCGGGGGAGCCAGGCCGGACTCCCGGATCTCCCGCCGCTCGGCGTCGCCGATTTCCTCCACGGGCAGCGGGGCCAGGCGTGCCCGGGTCTCCTCCAGGGAGAAGGGACTCTCGAAGGCCAGGCGGGCAGGGCCCGGGGCCGCCCGGCGCCCGTGGACCGGCCGGGCCGACAGGAACCGCATGCCGTCCACCGAGGCCCCCTGGAGCCGATCCAGGTCCGGGACCTCCCCCGGTCCCAGGGCGATCTCCGCGTCGAACCATTCCCCGACGCTCTGGTAGCCGACCGGCAGGGGGTCCCGGTAGGTCAGGCGCGGCAACGGATGGAACCCCTGGGACATCCTCGGCACCAGTCCGCCGCGGCGCAGGATGCGGGGAAGGTGGCGCAGCCACTCCGACTGGGCGATGAAGGCCGCCCGGCCGCTCCGGACGTACCGGAAGTGCCATCGCTGGAAACCGGTGTCGGCCGGGACGACGACTTCCGGGACCGGCAGGGCCAGGGCCTCGGCGGCCACCTGGGCCCGGTGCGCCCGGAGGGCCTCCAGGTCGCAGCCGCTTCCGCAGCCGAGGCACACCAGCGCCCGGGCCTCGGGATAGTCCTCGGGGACCGGCCTGGGACGGTCCGGAGGCTTCTCGCAGGGAGGCGTCGTCCGGCCCTGGATCGCCCGTTCCCGTTCCCGGACCAGGAAGTCCCGATCGACGCCCACGTCGATCACCTCCCAGGGCAGGACCCCCTCGGTGGACAGCGGCCGCAGGTAGGACTCGGGGTCCACCCCGCAGGCCGCGAAGGCCTCGTCCCAGGCCTCGGGCCTCGCGTGCTCCCCCCACTGGTCGAACCGGGCCCCCCTCCGCCAGGCCTCCTCGATCACCTCGGCGAGGGCCCGGTCCCCCCGGGCAAAGACCCCTTCCAGGCGACTGGAACGGCCGTCGGAAATGCGCAGGGTGACTCCCGTGCCCCGGGCCGCCTGGCGAAGGGCGTCCAGGCGTTCCGCCAGGATGTCGGGGGCGACCATCCCCTCCCACTGGAAGGGCGTGTGGGGCCTCGGAACGAAGACCCCCACCGAGGCCGTGACCTCGGCCCGCCCCCTGCCCCGTCCCAGGCGCAGCACCTTCCGGGACGTCTCGACGATGCCGAGCACGTCGTCCATCGTCTCGGTGGGCAGACCCACCATGAAGTACAGTTTCAGCCGCTGCCAGCGGTTCTGGAAGGCCTTCCCGGCCGCCTCCAGCAGGTCCTCCTCCCGGACGTTCTTGTTGATGACGTCCCGCAGGCGCTGGCTCCCGGCCTCGGGAGCGAGCGTCAGGCCCGTGGCCCGAAGCGCCCGCAGATCCTGGAGCACCGACTCGGGCAGTCCGTAGGCCCGCAGCGACGACACCGACAGGGAGACGCCCCGGGGGGTCAAGACCCGGGACAGGGCCGACACCAGGCCCGGCAGCGCCGGGGAGTCCGCCGGGGACAGCCCCCCCAGGGAGACCTCGTCGTGGCCGCAGAGATCCACGGCCTCGATGGCCTGCCGGACCAGCGCCCCGGGCGATCGGTCCCGGAGGGGCCGGTAGGTGTACCCTGCCTCGCAGAACCGGCACCCCTCGGTGCATCCCCGGGCGATCTCCAGGGAGACCCGGTCGAAGATCGCCCGGCTCCAGGGGATCGGGGTCCTCGCCGGCAGGGGATGGGCGTCCAGGTCCCCCACGACCACCCGCCGCACCCGGTCGGGCGCCTCCGGGAACCGGGGGACCGGCACCAGCAGCCCCGTGGCCGGGTCCCTCCGGGCTTCGTAGAGGGGGGGCACATAGACTCCGGGCAGCCTGGCCAGCGCCTTCCAGACATCGATCCGCCGCGCCCCCTGGCGCCGCATCCGTCCCGCCAGGCGCAGGATCTCGGGCAGGGCCTCCTCGGCCTCCCCGGCGAAGGCCGCGTCCAGGAAGGGGCTGACCGGCTCCGGGTGCAGGGTCCCCGGCCCGCCCGCCAGCACCAGGGGATCCCCGTCCGAACGCCGGTCGGCCCGGAGGGGGATGCCGCCCAGGTGAAGCATCTGCAGCACGTTGGTGAAGCAGAGCTCGTGCTGCAGCGAGAATCCCACCACGTCGAAGTCCCGGAGGGGCCGGAACGTCTCCAGGGACACCAGGGGGAGCCCCCGCCGGCGCAGTTCCTCCTCCAGGTCCAGGAACGGCGCGAAGCAGCGCTCCACCACCAGGTCCGGTTCCCGGGCCACCCGGTCGTAGAGGATCTGGCTTCCCAGGTGGGACATCCCCACCTCGTACACGTCCGGGAACGCCAGGCAGAGGGTCCCCGCGGCCCCTTCGAAGGGCCGGACCACCTGCCCGAACTCCCCGCCGATGTACCGGGAGGGGGTCTTCACCCGGTGCAGGAATGCCAGCCAGGGATGCCAGGTCATCGTCCGGGCCTCCTGTTCAGGCGGGGGCCAGCACCAGGCGGTCCCCCCGGGGATCCACCTCCCGCACCCGCACCTGCACCGGGGACCCCAGGGCCAGGTGCCCCAGGCCCGGCACCGGGGCCACCAGCATCGTCTCGGCGAGTTCCACCAGCGCCCGGGATCCCTGCCGCCCCACCACCTCGCCCTCCACCACCTGCCCGGCGAAGGGCTCCAGGTAGCGCAGCAGCCAGTAGCGCCGCCCTTCCCGCTCCACCAGGGTCAGGGCCTCCCCCTGGGCCTCCAGGTCGCCGAAGCGCCGGAGCAGGTCCTCGGTGCTCAGGGGCGCCCGACCCTCCAGCAGCCAGCCCCGCAGTTGCCCGTGGGTCAGGAAGTCCTGGAAGCGCCGCAGCGGCGAGGTCACCTGGGCATAGCCCACCACCCCGAGCCCGTAGTGGAACTCGGGCCGGCTGGTCCACTCGGCCCGCCGGAGCGTCCGGAGGCGCTGCCAGAGCCAGGCCCGGGTGCCCGGGGGCGCCGCCTCGTCCCGGTTCGCCCGCTCCTCGGGAGGGTCCTGACGCCGGTACACCACCGGGATGCCCTCCTCCCGGGCCAGCCGTCCCGCCAGCGTGCAGGCCAGCACCATGAACTCCTGGACCAGTCGCCGGGCCGCCGAGGAGGACGACTGGCGCTTCAGCACGATCCGCCCCTCGATCACCCGGACCGTCACGTCGTCCCGGTCCAGCGGCATCGCCCCCTGGTCCAGGCGCCGCTGCCTCATCGCGTCGGCCAGCCGGGACAGCACCCGGAGATCGTGGCCCGGAGGCGTCCCGGGGTCCTGGATCACCCGGTCCACCTCGTCGTAGGTCCATCGGTCGGTCCGGGGAATCCGCACCGGCCGGACCTCGAAGCGTTCCACCGACCCGTCCTCCAGGAGGTCCACCTGGAAATCCAGGGCCGGGCGATCGGGGCCGCCATCCAGCGACAGGATCCCCTCCGACAGGACCTCCGGCAGCATCGGGACCTTCCGGTTCGGCAGGTAGAGGGACCCGGCGCGGATCGAGGCCTCCCGGGCCAGTTCGCCGTCCAGCGGAATCGCCGACGTCGGGTCGGCGATCAGCACGTGGACCCGGAACCGCCCCTCCCCCGCCGCTTCCACGGCCAGGGCGTCGTCCACGTCCCGGGTCCAGGGGTCGTCGATGGCCAGCACGGGATGGCCGTCGGGCACGGCCGGGGGCCGCCGGTCCACTCCCGGCAGTCCGCGCTCCACCAGCCGCCGGGCCTCCTCCAGGACCTCCTCGGGGAAGGCCACCCGGATCCGCTGGCGGTGCAGGCCCAGCACCTCGTCCTCGGCGAACACCCCCAGCCGGACCAGCAGGTCGAAGGCCCGCCGGGGCGCGTCCCCGGAGGATCCGCCGGTCAGTTCGGCCAGCAGCGCCGATCCCCGCTGTCCCTCCCGTCCCTCCTCGCCGAAGACCGCCAGGGCCTTCAGCGATTCGATCCCCTGGCGCAGCGGAGCCGCCGGGGCATCCCCCCCCTCCAGGGCCGCCCGCACCGCCCGGCAGGCCTCGTCCAGGCGCTGCCGGTCCTGGGACTGGCGGAACCGCCGGACCCGGGCCTCCTCCACCGCCACGGCGCTGTGGGGGCGGACCCGTCCCGGCACGGTGGCCTTGAAGAAGACGTCGTCCAGGGCCAGCGCCCAGGCCACGGCCGCCCGATCCTCCGGGAGGCCCTCCGGGAACGCCAGTCCGGCCAGGTCCTCGACGGCCAGATCCTCCTCGTCCCGGCACAGTTCCCAGAGCACCGGGAGGTCCACCTGGGTCAGCCGGGCCTCGACCTGCTTCCGAAACTCCCCCAGGGCGGCCTGGGCGGCCCGGGCATCCCCCGCCGGGACCTGCCGGCCGGAGACGTGCACCACCCGGGCGTCGGTCCAGGTCTCCCGGGTTCCCGACTCGGTGAAGACGATGAAGCGGTCCCCCTGCCGGGCCACGGCAGCCCCCAGGACGATCCGCCCGCCGGACAGCGCCAGCAGCACCGGTCCCGTCTCTCGATCCTGGGGCATCGCCTGATTCCTCAGAGGGCCTCGACCAGGGACCGGAACGCGTCGCCCCGCTCCTCGAAGGAGGAATAGCGGTCGAAGGAGGAGGCCGCCGGGGAGAACAGCACGATCCCGTCGGGCTGGGCCTTCTCGAAGGCCAGGATCACGGCGTCTTCCAGGGTCGGGACCACCTCGGTGGGCACGGTGTGGGGGAACTCCTGCCGCATGCGCTCGGCGCTGTCCCCCGTCAGCACGACGGCCCGGCAGCGCCACTCGACCTCCAGGGCCAGTTCCGTCAGCGGCAGCCCCTTCTCGAACCCCCCGGCGATCAGCACGACCTTCCGGTCGAAGGCCCGGAGGGCGGTGATGGCCGCGTGGGGGTTCGTGGCCTTGCTGTCGTTGAAGAACGAGACCCCCTCCACCCGCCGGACGAATTCCAGCCGGTGGGGCAGCCCCCGGTAGGTGGACAGGCCCTCCCGGAGCCCCTCGGGATCCAGGCGCAGCGAGGAGGCGGCGGCGATGGCCAGCAGCAGGTCCTCGGTGTTGTGCTCCCCCGGGAGCGGAAACTCGCCCCGGTCGGCGATGCGCACCTCGTTCCCCTGCTCCGCCACGTGCACGGCGTGGTCCAGCAGGAACGCCCCGTCCTTCACCGGCCCGGTCCGGGAGACGTCCCGGACCCGCTGCCCGTTGTCCCGGGTCCACCGGTTGCCCGGGCGGACCCACTCGGCGAGCAGCCGGTCGTCCAGGTTGCGCACGAAGACGTCCCCGTGGGCCTGCTCCTTCAGAATCCGGGCCTTCGCCGCGACGTAGGCCTCGAAGGACCCGTGGTGGTCCAGGTGGTCCTCCGCCAGGTTCGTGATCACCGCCACCTCCGGGCGGAAGCGGATCGTGGACAGCAGCTGGTAGCACGACACCTCGGCCACCACCACGTCCCCGTCCGACAGGTTCGGCACCAGATCGCAGAGGGGGTTGCCCAGGTTCCCCGCGGCATGGGCCCGGACCCCGCAGGCGTTCAGCAGGTGGGCGATCAGCGTCGTGGTGGTGCTCTTGCCGTCGGTCCCGGTCACCGCGACGATGCGCCCGGGGAACAGGCGGTAGAACAGTTCCACGTCCCCCATCACCTCGGACCCCAGGCGATGGGCCAGCCGGTAGGCCGGGGCCGCCGGGGGAATCCCCGGGGACAGGATCACCACGTCGCCGGGGCGCACCTCCTCCCGGCCCAGGACCAGGCGGACCCGGTAGTCCAGGCGGTCCTCGGCCCGCTGGCGCAGTTCCTCGGTGTCCCGCCCATCGGACAGCAGCACGTCCGCCCCCATGGAGGCCAGCAGGTTGGCCGTCGCGAGGCCGCTCTTGCCCATGCCCAGCACGCTGAAGGAGGTTCCTTCGATCCTCATGGCACTCCTTTCAGGCGGATCGTCGGGGGCCCCAGTTCGGCCGCCAGGACGTCGGCCCGACCAAAGAGGTCGTCCCCGCCGAAGAAGATCACCGTGTCGTCGGGGCGGATCACCTGCCGCAGGCGCGGCAGCAACTGCTCCTCGTCGGGGACGAAGGCCACCTCCCGCCCCGTCTCCCCGATCTTCGCCACCAGCCAGGGGGCGTCCACTCCCGGGATGGGCACCTCCCCGGCCGTGTACAGTTCCGTCACCAGGATCAGGTCCGCCTCCCGGAAGGCCTCCCGGTACTCGTCGCCCAGGTAGTGGATCATCGTGAAGCGGTAGGGCTTGAAGACGGCCACGATCCTGCCCGGCGCGAAGACCCGGGCCCCCTGGAGCACGCTCCGGATGCCCGAGGGATGGCTGATGTAGTCCTTCACGATCAGGCAGGGGCCCGCCGGGACCAGCGTGAAGCGGTTCTCTAAACCCCGGAACGCCGGCAGGGCCTCCCGGATCGCCTCGAAGGCGACCCCCTCCTCGATCGCCACCGAGATCGCCGCCAGGGCGTTGCGGGCGTTGTGGGCCCCGGGCAGGGACACCCGGAACTCCCCCAGGTCGCCACCGGGGCCTGCCAGCCGGAACCGGGAGCCGAGCCCCTCGAGGCGCAGGTCCGCCATCCGGTAGTCGCACGACGGCGAGATGCCGAAGGTCACGGCGCTGCGCCCGCTCCGGCGGATCACCTCCCGGCAGTTGGCGTCGTCGCCGGCGACATGGAGGATGGGCGGCGAGTCCGGGCGGGCGAGCCAGCCGGAGAAGTGATCCAGGAGGCCCTGGAGGTCCCGGTAGTGGTTCAGATGGTCCGCCTCCAGGTTGTTCACCACCAAGCGCCGGGGCCGGGTGTTGGCGCAGGACCCGTCGGACTCGTCCAGTTCGCAGACCAGGTGGGGGGCCCCGGTCTCCCGGGCATTGGTCCCGTAGTCCAGCAGCATCGCCCCGATGGCGAAGGCCGGCCGGAGTCCTCCCCGGTCCAGCAGGAAGGTCGTCATCGCCGACACGGACCCCTTCCCGTTGGTCCCGGTGACCCCGATGGCCTGCCGCCCCTCCATCAGCGCGCCCAGGACCACGGACCGGTGGACCACCGGAAGGCCCATCCGCCGGGCGGCCTGAAGTTCCGGGTTGGACTCGGGGATGGCCGTCGAGACCACCACCAGGTCGGCCCCCTCCAGGTTCCCTTCCCGGTGCCCGATGTGGACCGTCGCTCCCTGCTGCCGCAGGGCCCTCGTGATCGACGATTCCCGGACGTCGGATCCCGACACCTGCAGGCCCCGTCCCAGGAGCAGCCGGGCGACCGCGCTGACGCCGACGCCCCCGATGCCCAGCAGGTGGACCCTTCGATGGACGGACAGTTCCAGGTGCATCGTCTTCGTCCCGGGCCGGACCCCGGGGGAGAATGGCGCGGTTTTCCGCCCGGATCAAGTTCCCGAGGTCTGTGCCTTCCCGGGACCGCCCGGATCCCCCGACCCGGCCCGGACCGACAGCGCGGACCAACGTCGCGGATCCAGACCGCGGACCGGGACCCGAACCGGATTGCGGCTTCGCGCCGGGCGCCCCCGAGGGCCATCGCGCTGCCTGCCGGGGGCGCTGCTGGCGGCGGCCTCAGTCCCCCTCCCGATCGGGGCCCCGGCCCAGGTACCAGAGGGCCCGCAGCCGGACCACCTCCCGGGCGCTCTGGCCGGCGACCAGTTCCAGGGCCCGTTCCCCGTCCTCCAGGGGGAGTTCCCCCAGGGCGATCACCGCGGCCAGGGCCACCTCGGCGCCCCCTTCCACCGCCACCCGCCCCAGGGCGGCCGCCCCCTCCCGGCCCCCGATCCGGCTCAGGGCCCCCACCGCCCGGAAGGCGACCTCCTCGTCGGGCCCCGTCGCCAGCCGGACCAGCGCCTTCAGCGACGACCGGTCCGCCCGATCCAGCAGCGCCAGCAGCACCGCTCGGGGCGGCGCCTCGGATCGGTCCAGCCACTCGGACACCTCCCGGCCCGACAGCCGCAGCACCTCGTACTGGGCCAGGGCGTTGTCCAGGGCCGCCGCGATCACCCGGGCCAGGGCCAGGGCCCGGTCCCACTCCGGGGCATTCCCCGGCAGGACCGGTCCCTGGGCGCTCCCTTCCACCCGCACGTCGGGCTCGTTGGGGATCGAAATCGTCCAGCGGGCCTGGACCTCGGGACCGGGGCCGTCCTCCCCCTCGCACCAGGCCTGCACCTCGAGCGTCGCGGCCCCCTCCCGGCCCGGCAGCACCGGAGTCGCCAGCAGGGCCATCGCCAGGGCCGGCACCATCGGGCAGTCCTCCGGGACCGGGTCCTCCGGCGGCAGGACCCGGAGGTCGATGGACCCTCCGGCCCCCGCTCCGGGCCCCGGAGTGGACGGACCGCAGGCCCCCAGAGCCAGGAGCAGGGCCAGGGCGATCGTTCCCGTGCGCCTCATGGGGTCTTTCTAGCGCGCTCCCGGCGATCCTTCAAGAAGGTTCCCCGTCGCCCGGTGCGGGATGGGCACCCCGAGGCCCGCACGGGGCGGGAGGGTCCCGGACGGGCGAGTGGGCTCCCTCCGGGTCGCCCCGGAGTAGACTGTCCCCGGATGGTCCAGGGGGGACCGATGGACACGGGCGAGGATCGCGTTCCGGTGGGCATCAGCGCCTGCCTGATCGGGGAGCCGGTGCGCTTCGACGGCGGCCACCGGAGGGACTCCTACATCGTCGGGACCCTGGGGCGCTTCTTCCGGCTCGTGCCCTGTTGCCCCGAGGTCCAGGCGGGGCTCGGGGTGCCCCGGCCGACCCTCCGGGTGGTCCGGGCGGACGGGGGACTGCGCGTGGTGGGCACCCGGGATCCCCACCCCGACGTCACCGGCGCCCTCCGGGCGGTGGCCGACGGCGTGATCCGCGATCATCCGGACCTCTGCGGCTTCCTGCTGAAGGCCCGGTCCCCCAGTTGCGGCATGGAACGGGTGCCCGTGTACCGGTCCTGGGACGACGCCGGGCGGCCCGAGAAGCGGGGCGAGGGGGCCTTCGCGCGACGCCTGAAGGAACTGCGATCCGAGATTCCCCTGGAGGAGGAGGGGCGGCTGGGCGACCCGGTCCTCCGGGACCATTTCGTGACACGGGTCTTCACCCTCTGGCGCTTCCGCCGGATGATCGCCGAGGGCCTCACGGCCGCCCGCCTGCTGGAGTTCCACGCCAGGCACAAGATGCTGCTGCTGGCCCACCACCGTCCCGGATACGTCGCCCTGGGTCGCCTGCTGGCCGCCCGGGCCGGCGATCGCGATCTCGATGCGGTGGCCCAGGACTACCTGGCCGGGCTCACCGACACGATGCGCCACCCGGCGACCCGCGGCCGGAACACCGACGTCCTCCAGCACCTGGCCGGCTACCTGAAGCGGGCGATCGATGCCGACGACCGGGCCGAGATCGCCGAGGTGATCGGTGCCTACCGCCGGGGCGAGGTCCCCCTGATCGTCCCGGTCACCCTTCTCCGGCACCACTTCCGGCGCCACCCCCATCCCTACGTCGCCGGCCAGGTCTTCCTGGAGCCCCACCCCCCGGAACTGGCCCTTCGCAACGGCGTCTGACGGCTCCCCTCGCCCCGGGCGGTGCCTGGAGACCGCCCGGGACCGGACGCCGGCGATCCGGTCCCCGGGATCCCTGACCCATCCCCTCATTTTGGAAGGGTGGTGTAGTGGGAGGGGGTGCGGTTTTCTGTGGGATGTAACATGTGGATTTTGCGACAAAATCCTTGACAAGGAGGGGCCGACAGCGGATAATCTCTG
>JAGOKF010000097.1 GCA_017994695.1 Myxococcota bacterium
CCGGCGTTGCCCCGCCTCCCCCAGTCAGGCCCATCGACCCAGCCCAGTTTGTGGTGCCAAGGCCGTAGTATGCCATCCCAACTACCCGGAATCGTGAATGTTTGCGAAATGAACTGTAGAAGTCGGGTCGAACAACAGACCGAAGCGTTCCTCGAGTTCCGCCTTCCACTGTTCCAGCATGGAGGCCGGTGCGGCGACCACGATGGTCCTCACCTTGCGACGCAACAGCAGTTCCCTGGCGATGAGTCCCGCCTCGATGGTCTTGCCGAGTCCGGTATCGTCGGCAATGAAGAGGTTCACTCGGGGCAGCCGCAACGCCATCCGCAAGGGTTCCATCTGATAGGCATCAATCTGGATCCCGGCACGGAACGGAGATTGGAACAGGTTGGGGTCGGTGGCCGTCACGCAGTTCCATCGAAGAGTGTGCAAGAACGCAGCGAAATACCTAGGGTCGTCGAAGCCCCGGGAGGCGAGATCAGCCCAGCCCTCCTGCGTGAGGATGAGGCGGTCCGGTTCGTTCTCCCAGAAGACGTCCAGCGTCCAACCCTGGGCATCATCGTCGGCGCATGCCAGCCGCACGATGGCCGACTGCCCGGCTTCCGGCTTGCTCGTGACCTCCTCGACCAGCCATCTCCGGGAGCGGACCAGGACCATCTCGCCCGGTTCGGGCACCCGATCGGGAAGGTCTCGCATGGCCGCATCTGACATCAGGTCCATTCCTCCTCCAACAAAGGCAACCAGCATTCTTGGGGGGCATGATACCTGCGGTGGTAGTGCCCCACAAGGACGAATCCCCGAAGGAAATGTCCCACCCCCGTGGCAGGATCGGGAGGGTCGATCGTGGAGGGATCCGATGGAGGCGATGGAACGGCTGGAACGGCTGGCGCGGATGGGGCGGCCGTGCCTGTTCATGGGGCCGCCGGGAGTGGGGAAGACCGCCCTGGTGCGACAGTTCATCGAGCGGCACGAGGGGGAGTTCCATCACCTGCCGGCCTACCGGCTCGACCCGTACACGATCGGGGGACTGCCGGCCCACCGGGACGGGCGGACGGTCATCGGCATCCCGGAATGGGCCGACCGGCTCAACCGGGCGGCGGCGGAGGGCCGCATGGCCCTGCTGCTCATCGACGAGCTGACCACGGCGGCACCCTCCCAGCAGACCGCGGCGCTGACCCTGCTGTCGGACCGCCTGGTGGGCGACCAGCACCTGCACGACGGCGTGACCACCTGGGCCGCGGCCAATCCCCCGGACCAGGCCTCGGGGGGATTCGTGCTGGAACCGCCGATGATCAGCCGGCTCGTGGTGGTGCCCTGGGAACAGGTCTTCGGCATGGAGGACTGGCTCCAGTCCTTCCCGGACTGGTGCGCCTCCCGGGGCCTCGACCGGGCCATGGCCCAGGCGGTGACGGAGTTCCTGCGCATGCACCCGGAGCACTTCAGCGCCCCGCCCCGGGAGGCCACGATGGACCCCTACCCGTGCCCGCGGTCCTGGGAAGCCGCCGTGGCGGCTCTGACCTGCAACGGCCACGAAGGGACGCCCTGGACCCGGACCCTGCTGTCGGGATGCGTGGGGCCCCGGGTGGCCGCCGAGTTCCTGCGCTTCCTGGCCGCCAGGGACGCCCTCCCTCCCGAGGAACTGCTCCGGGGAGCGCCCCTGCCCTCCCGCCTGGACCAGGCCCTCGCGGCCCTCGACGGCCTCGTGGCCTGGGCGGCCCAGAGACCCGTCCAGCGGGCCCCGGAGGCCGTGGCCTGCCTCGAGCGCCTGGCCGGCGAGGGGACCTGGTTCCCCCAGGTGATCCAGTCCCTCATCCGGCTGATCACCCTCGAGGCCAGGGGGTATGACGGGGCCGACGTCCTGGGCCTCCTGGAAAACCGGCGGGTCCTGGCCGCCATCGAGGAGGTGGCCTGTGGCTGACCCTGTCGGATCGCGCGAAGACGACGGGAGGTGACCCCGTGAACCGAACAGACCGCGGCCAGACGGAGGAACTGGCCCGCAGTATGGCCGAGGACGACTGGAATCTGCGACAGCGATCGGGAACCCTGGACTGGGAGTTGTCCATCCCCGTCCGGGACCGCCTGGCCATGGCCCAGGTCCGGCTCTGCCAGATCCGTCCGTTCCTCGAACCGGTGGTCCGTCTGCTCCAGGTCGTCGAGGAGCCCCGGGTGGGCACGCTGGCCGTCGATGCCCAGGGCCGTCTCTACTACGCACCCCATTTCTGCCTGCGGTGGACGATCGGCGAGCTGGCGAGCCTCGTGGCCCACGAGGTCCTGCACCTCGTGCTGCAGCACCCGGAACGGGGGCTCTCCCTGCGGCAGCGACACCCGGAGATGCCCCACTTCCTCGTGAACCTGGCTGCTGATCTCGAAGTCAACGAGGCCCTCCTCCGGGACGACCTGCTTCCCTGGACCTTCTTCGCCTTCGGCGACCTGCTGCCGACCCACTGGAAACTCCCGGAGGGGCTCCTCATGGAGGAGTACGCCCGCCTGCTCCTGGAGCGTCAGGAACAGGAACGGGACGAGACCCCCGAGGATCCCCCCCAGGAGCCCGAGGAGCCGGGAGGGCGCCTTCCGCCGCCGCCCGGACCCCGCGTCGAGGACCCCGACGGACCGCCGACCGGAAGGTCCGGACCAGGGGCCTCGTTCCCGGTCCCCGCCACACCCGTTGCCCCCGGCGACGGGAACGGGGACGGGGACGGTGGCCCCCCCGGAGACGCCGGCCCCGTGGAATGGAACATGCCCGTGGGTCCGCCGTGCAGCGCCCAGGGACTGCCCCGGGCCCCCTGGGAGCGGTCCCCGGCCGACCCGGTGATCCCGGCCGTCCCCGAACGGATCCTCGAGACGGCCCGGACGGCCGCCCTCCACGGCATGGGCAGCCAGCCGGGGACCGTGGCCGAGCGCCTGCTGGCCCGGGGCAAGGGGAAGGTTCCCTGGAAACGGGTCCTGGGCCGCTACCTCCGGGGACCGGCGACCGCCCCGCCCCGGCCGGGGTCGGTGCCGGTGGATTACGCCTACGTGCAGCCCCACCCGGCATCGCCCGAACCCTTCCTGCTGCCGTCGCTCTGCGGCAAGCGGCGACGGGTGGGGATCGTGGTGGACGTCTCGGGGTCGATGGAGCACCTGACCCGGAAGGCCCTGGCCGAGGTCCTCTCGCTGGCCAGGGAGGCCCAGATGGAGGTCACGGTGGCCACCTGCGACACCCGCGTGATCTGGAAGGGCCCCTGGAGGCCCGACGTGCCGCTGCCCTGGTCCTTCGGCGGCACGGACCTGCGACCGGCCATCGAGGCCCTGGCTTCCGAGAATCTGTCGGTGGTGGTCGTCGTGACCGACTGCGAAACGCCCTGGCCCGACAGGCCTCCCCGGGTCCCGGTGGTGGTCTGCGCCCTGGGCCGGCACGCCGAACCGAGCCCCCCCTGGGCCCTGCGCGTCGAGGTCCCCTACGAACCCCCGCACCGAGGAGGTCTTCCATGAGCCGAACCCATCGTCCCTGTCCCCCCGACGGATGCCCGGGTTGCCCGCCGGCCATCCGGGAGTTCCGGGAGGAGGTCCTGCGACCCCTGCGCCCGAGACAGCAGGTCTTCGCCGTCGGGCAGGTGGTCCAGGAGGCCACGAAACGAATCCGCCCCTCTCTTCCCCGGACCGAGGGCACCTTCCTGGGCCGGATGCTGATCCGGGATCCCGAGCCCATGCTGCTCGTCCTCTCCGACGTCTCGGGCAAGAAACTCTGGCTGTCCTTCCGGCAGGGGAACCTCATGGCCCTCCGACGGGGAGAATGGGAGGTCCTCACCCCGCCCTACAAGGTCCTCGTGGCCGGATTCCCAGGTCGGGAGGCCTACGAGGCCCTCGTGCAACTGCTCTGCGACTTCCACGAAAGCCGGAGGGCCTCGGCCGAGGCGCTGACCTGTCTCCGTCAGGCCTGCGACCGCCTCTGGCGCGTGGGCGTCGTGCAGGCCCTCCGGAGCATCCGGAACGCCCCGACGTTCGGGGCATGATCTCCCCCCGGCGGGAGTCCCCAAAGCCCCGGATCGGGAGGCCCTCCGCACCCGGACGCCTCAATCGCCGGGCCAGGGCTCGATGCCGGGCAGCGTGTGGCGGCCCAGCACGTCCGCCCGTCCACGGCGTTCCGGGGAGACGCCCTCGCCTCCGGCCTCCACGTTCTTGCCTGGAGTCGCCTGTCCGTCGAAGTCCAGATCCAGGCCGCCCCGGACGAGGGTCTCGACGATGGCCCGGTCGTGGAAGTGGTCGCAGCGAACGGCGGCGGCCACCGACTCGGGGTCGTCGGGATCGCCTGGATCGGCGGCTTCCAATCCAGATCGATCCGGAGAGCGCATCATGGCAGGTCTCCGGTGACCCGCACGACCCGGGTCACGTCCAGGACCCGGACCTCCCGGCGGAAGTCCGGGGTCGTCACGGGGAGTTCCACCCGGACCCGGACCGTCACGCGGCCCCGCTGCCCCACCGCTTCCAGGTCCACCTCGTGGCCGTCGAAGGCGACGACCTTCCGCCACCGGAGATCCCGGACCTCCCGGGACGCCCCGGATTCGGGCAGTTCCATCAAGAGGACCGGGACCAGCACCCGCCCCGTCCGGCCCCCCTGCCTCCCGCCCACCGACAGCGTCACTTCCAGGGCCTCCTTGGCCGTCAGGGCGGCCTTCAGGAAGACCAGTTCGAGGACCTCGGGAGAACCCAGGTAGGACGCCAGGTCCACCACCCCGTCCCGGTCCAGGTCCGACAGCCCCGTCTCCCCCCAGGTCACCAGGTCCTCCGGGGGATCGGCGATCCCCCAGCCGTTGGCCATCAGGGCCCCCCGGAGCCAGGTGCTGCCCCCGAGGTCCAGGTAGAGGTCGCTGGCCCCGTAGGTGTGGGCCATCTCGTGGGCCAGCAGGTAGGGACTGTGCAGGAACGCCACCCCGATCCGCCCCCGGTCCCCCGCCTGGCCTCCGAAGCCCTGGAGGTCCAGGCGCGGCGACCAGGCGATCACCTTGTCGTAGTCCGACAGCGGCGGGCACCCGTGATCGAGCCGCCACCGGTCCAGCAGGTCCAGCCAGCGGCTCCAGATCGTGTCCTCCGCCTCGTGAGCAAAGGCCCGGGAATCGGGCACCGCGGCGAACCGCCAGTCCAGTCGCAGGGGCCTCAGGCCCACACGGGCCTCGGCCCGGTCGTTGAACCAGTCCTCGATGACCCGGGTCTGCAGGCGGTCCTCGCCCTCGGTCCAGGCCTGGCCGCAGAGGTCGGCCGGCGGGAGGGCCTCGGGGTCGTCGGCCACCACCACGAGGACCCGCTGGGGCCCGAGGGGCAGGGTGTTCGCGAGGCCCGACCAGGGGGCCCAGGGGACGCAGCGGCCGTCCACGCACCGGGCCCCCTGGCAGTCCTGGTCCCCGCAGCACTGGGCCCCTGGGAAGAAGACCCCGTCGCAGCAGGCCGCGGTCTCGTAGCGGTCGTAGGTCGAGCAGTCCCGGCAGGCCGACCACCGGGAAGGGAACCGCCAGTCCCCGCAGGCCCGGTCCGCCTCCTCCCCAAAGACGATGGCCCCGGGGACCCGCAGGACGTCGTCGCCCGCCTGGAGGGTCAGGTATTCCTGGGACTCGGGCCGGAAGACGTTCGCGTCGATGGCCCGCAGCAAGAAGCGCAGTTCCCGGACCTCCCCGGGGTCCAGGCGCCAGGCCTCGACGCCGGCCAGGGGGTCCTCCAGGACCTCCAGCGTGTCGGGGTGCTTCCAGGCCATCGACACCCGGACCGGGATCGCCTGGGGATTCCGCACCGTCACCCGGACGGCGAAGACCTCCCCGACCGTCACCCGATCCGGGGCCCCGGCCAGCGACAGGCGCAGCGTCTCCCCGGCTTCCGTCGGGGCATCCCAGGTCCCGGGAGAAGCGTGTCGAACACAGACGCCCAGGTGAACCACTCCGTCACATCGAAGGGGCGCGCCGGTCGGCACGCATCGCCCCGGGCAGGATCCCTCCCCGTCCAGGGGCTCGTTGCAGGCCTCGCCGTCGCCGCAGGGAGCCGGGGGCCGTTCCGCGTCCCCCGGCAGGTCCGGGCCGACCGCGTCGCCCGATCCGTCCTCCGCCCCGTCCAGGTCATCCGGAGCCGGAGAGGAGTCGAGGTTCCCCGGCGGCACGTCGAGGTCCCCGGACTCCCGGAGGTCCATCGCCGGTCCGACGTCCGGGCCGCCGCAGGCCGCCGTTGCGGCCAGGGCGGCCGCAAGAGCCACCCATCCCGTCCGCCTCATCGTCCACTCCCCGCCAGGGCCGATGCTCGCAACCCGGTCCATTCTATCCCCGGCCCCTTGTCCCGGGCAGGCTCCCGGCCGATGATTCCCCGGACCGAACCGGAGAATTCCGATGGCCGTCCCCAGCCGCCTGGGTCCCGTGACCGGCGACCCCCGCATCGACCCGGAACGTTGCACCGGCTGCGGCGCGTGCACCCGCGCCTGCCCCACCGGCGTCCTCGCCCAGGGGGAACCCGGCATCGTCATCGACCGGGAGGCGGGATTCGGGTGCATCGCCTGCGGCCACTGCATGATGGTCTGCCCCCGGGACGCCATCGCGGTGACGGGACGGGGGTTCGACCCCTCGATCCTGACCGAGATCCCCCGCCGATCGGACCTGCCGACCCCGGAGTCCCTGGACGCGCTGCTGCTCCGAAGGCGCAGCGTGCGCCGCTACCGCCCGGAACCAGTTTCCCGGGACGTGATCCGGCAGGTCGTGGAGGCGGCCGCCCTGGCGCCGATGGCCATCCCGCCCTCGGAGATCGGCATCGTGGTCTTCGACACGCCCGACCGGGTCCGGGCCCTGGCGAACCTCGGGGTGGCGATCTACCGCCGCCTGCTGCGGATGATGGACCACCGCGTCGCCAGGGCCCTGCTGCGCCTGTCCCCGAAAGGCGCCTGGTTCGTGGACTTCCTGCTGCCCCTGGGACGCCAGGTGGTCGCGGCGGCGGACCGGGGCGAGGACCACCTGCTGTACAAGGCGCCGGCCTGCCTGCTGTTCCACCAGAGCCGCCACGCCGATCCGGCCGACGTCGCCATCGCGATCACGACGGCCATGCTGGCCGCCGAGGCCCGGGGGCTGGGGACCTGCATCATCGGCGCCCTGCCGGGTCCCCTGGCCCGGAACGGCGCCGCCTGCCGGAGGGCGGGCATCCCCGCAGGCCACGTCCCGGCCGGAGCCCTGATCCTGGGCTGGCCCGACGTGACCTTCCGCAAGGCCATCCGGCGCCCCCTCGCCTCGGTGCGCTGGGACTGATCCTCCGCGGGGAACCGGACCTTCCGCCGTCAGTCCCGGCGCCCGGAACGCGGGCCTGGAATGCCCGACGGGCGCCCCTCCCCCTGGAAGTCGGCCCAGGTCCGCCGCCCCATCGGGAACACCGGGACGAACAGGGTCACCAGCGCCACCAGCGGGGCCGTCTCCCGGATCGTGAGGTGCTGCCCGTGGCGCCAGAGGGCCACGGCCGCACCGGCCAGCAGGATCCCGACGAAACCGACGTACAGTCGGCGGATCGGGGTCCGGGGAAACCGCCAGGGGGCCAGAAGGACCAGGTAGCAGACCCCGGCCAGACCCGGCAGGCCGACGGCCGCCGCCCCCGGGAAGTCCCCCCGGACCAGCCACACCCCCGAGAGGAGGAACAGCCACAGCAGACTGCCGAAGCCCCCCAAATACCAGCCCAGCCGGAGTCCCCGGGACCCGTCCCGGCCCGTCCCCTCCCGTGTCTTTGGCCACGGCACGGCGCTGCCCTCCCTCCCGGCACCCCGCACCGACGCGGCATCGCCCCGGGACCTCACCCGGAAGCGCCCGGACATTCCGACGGCAGTCTACCACGGTGGGCCCGCGACGACGGGGGGCTTTCCCGCCCTCCGACCCGCCGACGCGGCCCGCCCGAAGGGCCGGGATTTCCTTCCCGGATGGAAGGCGGCTATGATCGGGCGCGCCCGGATCCCAAGGAGTCGGACATGCCCCGGTGCCGGGTCCTTCTGTTGGTCGCCTTTCCCCTGGTGGCACAGGCCCAGCCGGCGGAAACCGAGAGGACCCTGACCCTCGGGGAGGCCCTGCGCCTGGCCGCCCGGTCCCATCCCTCCCTCGAGGCGGTCCAGGCGGACCTCCAGGCGGCCCAGGAGGGCCAGGGAGTCGCCCTGGCCGGCTTCCTGCCGAAACTGAACCTTGAGGCCTCCTACACCCGGACCACCGCGAACTACGCCGCCCGGCCCGGGCAGGACCAGGCCAGCGACCTGAGCACCCCGGTCCGCAACAGCGCATCGACCTACGACTGGTTCAACTTCGGGGCCTTCCTGAACCAGCCCATCTGGGACTTCGGGCGGACGCTCGGGGCTTGGCGCGGGGCTCGGGAGGGGGTCTCCGCCGCCCGCCAGGGCGTCGTGCTGAACCGCCTGGACCTGGCCACGGCGGTCACCCGGGCCTACTACCAGGTCCTGGCCGCCCAGCAGATCCTGGAGGTGGCCGAGTTCGTGCGGCAGAGCGCGGACCTGCACGTGAAGCGGTCCAAGGGACTCTACGAGGCCGGGGCCCGCCCGCGCCTGGATCTGGTGCGGGCCGAGGCCGAGGCCCAGGCCGCCGAGGCGGGCGTCCGCCAGGCCCGCCAGAACGTGGAACTGGCCCGGTCCAGCCTGCTGACCGCCGCGGGCGTCGCGGACCGGTTCCCCTTCCGGGCCGTCGTCCCCGAGGGCGAGGAGTTCCAGCAGGTGCCTCCGTTGGAGGAGGCGATCCAGGAGGCCGGGGCCGCCCGTCCCGAGAGAACCCAGGCCGAGATCGCCGTGCGGATCGCCGAGGCCCGGGTCACGTCGGCCCTGGGCCAGTGGTTCCCGGTCATCGGGGCGGGTTTCAGCGTGACCGACGGGGGGACCCGGCTGACCCGGATGGCCTGGAACTACGGCGTCGGCGTGGGGGTGTCCTGGCCGATCTTCGACGGGCTGGCGAACCACCACGGCCACCGGGCGGCCAAGGCGGCCCTGGAGGCGGCCCGGGCCCGCCTGCGGATCCTGGACCTGCAGTTGCGGGACCAGGTGGAGCAGGCCCGGACCCGGGTGCTGGAGTCCCGGGCCCGGCTGGTCCCCCTCCAGGCGGCGGTCTCGGCGGCCCAGGAGGCCCTCCGCATGGCCGAGGAGCGCTACCGGGCCGGCGAGGGCAACGCCGTGGAGGTCACGGACGCCCGCCGGGGGCTGCTGGAGGTGGAATCCTACCGGGCCCGGGCCTTCCTGGACCTGGGCCTCGCCTGGGCCGACCTGCGGCGGGCCCTGGGACGCATCCCCGAGGAGGTCCGGGCCCCGTCCTCCGACGACGCCGCCAGACGGGAGGGACCGTGAACGCTGCCTTCGACGACGGCCCCGGCGAGGACCTGAAGCTCCCGTTCCACCTGCCGACCCTCTGGGCGTCGATCCGCCGGAGGCTGCCCTGGCTGCTGCTCTGGATGGTCCTCGCGGCCCTGGCCGGGACCGCCGGCGGCTATTTCCTGGGCAAGCGGACCTACCAGGCGGAGACGGTGCTCCGGTATACCCCCGTCGGGGACCGGCTGTCCACCGCCGGCACGGCGCTCCAGACCGAGCAGAACCAGGTGAAGATCGTCCAGAACCTGGCCCGGGTCCGGATGCTGCTTTCGATCCCCGCCTCCCTGGAGAAGATCGGCGCATCGGTCCAGGTCCAGACGGCCCCCAACAGCAACCTGATGGTGATCCGCGCCACCTGGGGCGACGGGCCCCAGGCGGCGGCCATCGCCAACACCCTCCGGGACGTGTACCTGGACGAGTGGCTGGCCAAGCAGGCGGTGTCCCTGCGCCTGCTCTACGACCACGCGGCGGCGGAACTGCGGACCCTTGAGAGCCAAGCGGCGAAACTGGACGAGGTGATCCAGGACCTCCGGAAACGGATCCAGGAGGAGCAGGAGGCCCTGGAGAAGCAGGGGCTCGGGGGCAACGCGACCTTCCGGTTCCAGCGCCTCCAGGCGGCGATCCAGGAGGACCAGGCCCGGCGGGCCAACATGGCCGAACTGGCCCGTCGGGAGTCGGAGATCCAGCGGGCCCGCCAACTGCGGGAGCAGGACCTGATCTCCCAGGCGGAGTACGAGCGGGCGATGGCGTCGTACCGCAGCCAGGCCGCCGTCACGGTGGACACGTCCCAGATCCGGGCCTGGCGGTCCCAGTTGGACCAGATGGCCCAGCAGATGGCGGAGCAGGGAGGCACGGCCTCTCCGACCGAATCGCTGCTCCAGGCCACCCTGGCCCGGTCGATGGAACTGGACCTCCGGCGCATCCCCCTGGCCCAGAAGGTCCAGGACATCGGCCAGGCCCTGGACCTGCTGCTGGAGGTGAAGGCCCGGAACCAGTCGATGGAGCGCCCCTCGGGCGCCCTGTCGCCCCTGGCCCAGGAGGGGTCCCAGGACGGCCTGTTCCCGACCCGGACCTCCCTGCAGCAGGTCCTGACCCGGGTGCTGACGGCCTACGGCAGCGAGGGGGGCGTGTTCGAGGTGGTCTCGGAGGCCGAGGAACCGGTCTATCCGGTCAAGTCCACCCGGAAGACCCTGGCCCTGGCCATCTTCCTGGGGCTGTTCGCCCTGGGGGCCCTGGTGCTGGTGGGCCTGGAGGTCCTCCAGCCGAGGGTCCGGAGCGCCGCCGAGGTGGCCCAGCGCACCGACCTGCCGGTGATCGCCGCGATTCCCCACTGCCGGGCGGGACTGGCCCTGCCCTGGAGCCCCGTGGACCCGGCCCGGGAGGCGGCGCGCCGACTGGCCCAGGCCCTGAAGACCCGGCTGGCCCCGTCCCAGGGGGTCCTGCTGCTGGTCACCCCGGAGTCCGACGAGACGCTGGACCTGGTCGTCGCCCTGCTGGCCGAGGCCCTCGGACAGCGCAACGAGCGGGTCGTGGTGATCGACGCCCGGGTCCGCCCTCCCTGTCCCGCCCGGGGAGTGGAGGTGCTGTGCCCGGTCCAGGAGGGCCTGGAGAAGGGCCTGGGGGACCTGCTGGCCGGGGCCGACACGCCCCTGGGGGACCTCGTGCACCCCCTGGCCTTCCCCCGGGTGCTGCTGCTGCCCCGGGGCGTGCGGGTCGGAAACCCCGAGGTGCTGGCTGGGCCGGTCTTCCTGCGGGTGCTGGACCTGGTGCGGGCCCAGGCCACCGTGACCCTCGTCGTGGGCCCCCCGGTGCTCCCGGCCGTGGATGCCGAACTGCTGGCCCGGTCCTGCGACCAGGTGATCCTGGTGGCCCGGGCCCACGGGACCCGGGCCCGGGATCTCCAGCGGTCCGCCCGGAGACTGGCCGACGCCGGGAGGGCCCCGGCAGGGGTGATCCTGGCCGGGGTCCGCAAGCCCTTCCTGGACCTGGAGTGACCGATGGCCCGGCGGAGATCGAGGCGTTCTCCTCCCACACCCGCCGAGATCCCGTTCCGCCTTCCCGAGGGGACTCCCACGGTGGACATCCTGGGCCTGCGGCTGCCCCGGTGGCGCCGGGAGGAGGCCCTGGACTTCCTGCTGGCCAGGCTCCGACAGGGCCTCTCGACCGGGGTCGCCTTCGCGGACATGTCCACGGTGAACGTCTGCCGGGACCACCCGGACTTCGAACATCTGCTCCAGACCCGCCTGCTGGTGCTGAACGACGGCGCGGGACTCGACTTCGCCGCCTGGCGGCGGGGCCGGCCCTTCCCCGCCAACCTGAACGGGACCGACCTGACGCCCGAACTGCTGCGGCAGGCCCCCGAGGGAACGCGCTGCTACCTGGTCGGCACCCGCCCGGACCGGATCGAACAGGCCGCCAGGCGTCTGTCCGAGGCGTTTCCCCACCTGTCCTTCGTGGGCTGGGACCACGGGTTTTTCGACCTGGACGGCGAGGGGGCCGTGACGGACCAGATCGCGGCCACCGGGGCCCGGATCGTGCTGGTGGGGATGGGCAATCCCCGGCAGGTGCGGTTCATCGGGAGGCACCTGGACGACCCCCGGTTCCAGGGGGTGCTCTGGATGGCGGTGGGGGGACTGCTGGACTACTGGGGCGGCGCCCTGCGCAGGGCGCCGCGCTGGATGCGCCGGAATCGCCTGGAGTGGCTGTACGTCGTGGGACAGCAGCCCTACAAGGCCCGGAGGTACTTCCTGGGAATCCCGAAGTACCTGGGCCGGGTGGTCCTGGCGGACCTCAAGGGGACCCACCGCCACCCGGACGACTCCGGCCCGTCGTCGGAGGATCCGGTCTTCCGGGCGCGCCTGAAGGGGGAAGCGAGGAACCTGCTGTCCCGGTACGCACCAGCCCGGGACCCCCTGGCTCCCCGGATCCTGTGCTACCACGGCGTTTCGGCCCATTCCGGGGATGAGTGGACCGTGCGGCCGGACCGGTTGCGCGCCCAGATGGAGTGGATCCGGGAACACCGGGTCCCGGTCTCCCTGGACCGGGTCGTCGGCTGGCTCCAGGGACAGGAGGACCTGCCGCCCGGGGCCGTGGCCGTGACCTTCGACGACGGCTTCCAGGGCGTCCTGCGGGAGGCGGTCCCCATCCTCCGAGACACGGGGATCCCGGCGACCCTCTTCGTGACCTCGGGCCTCGCGCGAGGGGGTGCCAACGCGGCCCACCCCTCCTTCCAGGTCAAGCACGCCCTGCTGCGACCCGAGGAGGTCCGGGAGGTCCGGAAGGCCGGGTGGACCATCGGCTCCCACGGGTTGAGCCACGCCCCCCTGGCCCGGCTCGACGCCCGGTCCGCCCGCCACGAACTGGTGGACTCCCGCCATGAACTGGAGGACCTGCTCGGGGAGCCGGTGACATTGCTGGCCTATCCCTACGGCACGCCGGGTACCGTCTCGGCCCGGGACCCGGCCCTGGCCTCCCTGTCGGGCCACGAGGCGGCGTCCATGGCGGTCACCGGGCCCCTGCACCGGGGCGACCCCCGGTTTTCCCTGC
>JAGOKF010000153.1 GCA_017994695.1 Myxococcota bacterium
GGAAGTCCGCCCGGGAGCCCGCCTGCCGGGCGTGGGACCGGGCCCGATCGATGGCCGCGGGGTCCCGGTCGCTGCCCAGGACCAGGGGCCCCGTGTCCCGGATCGCCTGCCGGGCCTGGTCCCGGAGTGCGGCCATCCGCTCCCGGGCGGATTCCCGGTGGCAGTCCCATCGCTCGAACCCGAAGCGGGGCCGGAACAGGCCGGGGGCCACGTTCCGGGCCCAGAGGTCCGCTTCGATCGGGAGGGTCCCGGACCCGCAGAGAGGGTCGTGGAGAGGGCACCTCCGGTCCCAGCCCGAGAGGCGCAGGATCGCTGCGGCCAGGGTTTCCTTCAGGGGAGCCTCGCCGCCCTCGGTGCGCCAGCCCCGGCGGTGCAGGGACTCCCCGGCGAGGTCCAGGTAGAGGGTGGCGACGTCCCGGCGCAGGTGCAGGAACACGGAGACGTCGGGGTCCTTCCGGTCCACGTCGGGACGGGACCCCAGGCGTCCCCGCATCTGGTCCACCACGGCGTCCTTGGTCTTCTGGGCCAGGAACCCCGTGTGGGTCAGGCGGCTGTCCCGGCAGACGGCCGACACCGCCAGGGTCCGTTCCGGGGTCAGGAAGGGTCGCCAGTCCACCGACCGGACGCCCCCGTAGAGCGCCCGCTCGTCGGGGGCCGGGAACCGCGTCACCTGGGCGAGGACCCGGAGGGCGATCCGGCTGTGGAGGCAGACCCGCCAGGCATCAGGCCAGTCGCCCGCAAAATGGACCCCGCCCCGGTCCGCCCGGACGCCGGGCAGGCGGAGTTCGCGCAGCTCGTCCCGGAGGGCCCCCTCGGTGCCCTTGGCGGCCGTGGCGAAGAACGGAAGCGGTGGCGGCATGCCTTCCATCGGGGGCATTGTGGGCGCAAGTTCCGGCCCGATCAATCCCTCCTGGCCGCCTCCCCGGGGGCGGGCTGTTGCGGCAGGGGGCCTTTGTGAGACGATTCCCGAAAGGCACCTGGAAAGGTCCCGAACGGAGAGACCGGGATGAAGAGACGCTGGGCGGGAATGCTGGTGCCGTGGATCCTCTGGGGATGCGGGGGCGGGGGATCCCCGGGGGACCGGCTGCCCGGTGCGGACCTCCCGTCGGGGGAGGTCCGGGGAGACCCGGGATGGGAGGATGGTTCCGGGACCCGGGACGAGGGGGATGGCGGCCCGGAGGCGGGGGATCCGGGGAACGACCCGGGAGACGGACAGGCGGACGGGCAGGAGGACCCGGGGAACGAGGGAACGGCCGACGGGGGAGGGGAGCCCTGTCCCCCGGGCCCCGGCCCCGGGACGGGTCCGATCCGGGGATTCATCCTGCTGGACCCGGACGACGCGGCGGTCGAGGCCTCCATCGAGGCGGCGGCCCGCTTCGGGGTCGGCCAGATCCAGTTGTCCCACGACCTGATCATGGACCTGGACGAGATCGTGGGGGACGGTTCCGAAGTGGAAGCGCGAGTGGCCCGGTTGAACCGGGCCATTTCGTTGGCCCACGGGCGGGCCATGAAGGTGTTCGTCTGGCACCACGAGTTCCCCGCGGGGGTCATCCCGGTCTGCTACGGCCCCGAGGGGGACATCTGGCGCCAGCGGGAGGCGGTCTGGAGGACCGCCCTGGGGCGCATCCCCGACGTGGACGGGGTGGTGCTGATGTTCGGATCGGCCGGGACGCCTCCCTGGTTCACGATCTGCGATTGCGAGTGGTGCTGGGACCGGTGGGGGCAGGAGTTCGACAGCCCACCCCAGGCCGAGCGGCTGCGGCTGGTGACGGAACGGATGGGACAGGTGGTGGTCCGGGAAATGGGCAAGGAACTGATCGCCCGGGTCTTCGTCCACGAGCCCGAGGAGAACGCCTGGCACCGGGAGGGCTTCGGGGCGGTCCGGTGCCTCCCGATGGTCTCGATGCACAAGGACTCGGTGAACGACTGGCAGCCCTACAATCCCTTCGACCCGACCATGCCCGTGTCGGACCGGGTTCCTGGGCTGATGGAGACCGATGCTGCCGGGGAGTACTTCGGGCAGTCGGTGCTGCCCTTCGCGGCGCCGGGGTACTTCCGGTGGCGGCTGGCCCAGGCCGCGGAGCGGGGAGGTATCGGGTGGGCGGCCCGGATCGAGCGGGGCACGCGCCACGCCCTGGGCACGCCCAACGAGGTGAACCTCTGGGCCCTGAAGATGTTCTCGGAGGACCCCGCGACGTCCCTGGAGGCCGTCTGGGATCAGGCCTTCCGGTCCCTGTACGGGATCCCTCCGGGGTCCGAGGCCTCCCGGGTCCTCCAGGGGATCCTGGAAACGACCCTGCCGATCCGGCTGAAGTCCCACTACGCCCTGGGCATCTGGGCCCTCGAGAAGGGGAGCGACATCCCGTCGCGGCCGGAGTTCGGGGAGTTCTTCAACCGGGGGGACATGCGGAAGTGGGACCCCGACTGGACCGGGGTCTGGGAGTCCCTGGATCGGCCGGACCGGGGGACGGTGATCCGTTTGTGGCAGGAGGGGAGCGAGGCGGTGGTGCTGGCCCGGGAGGCCCTCCAGGCCTTCCTGGACCGCCGGGGGGACCTGGAGGGCGCCGGGATGCGGGCCGGGGACCTCCGGGACCTGGAGCGGCGACTGCGTCACCAGGCCCACGGTGCCGTGGCCTGGAGGGCCGTGGACCTGTTCCTGTGGTCCGCCCGGGCCCTGGGACGGGGGGTGGCCGACCCGGATCTCCCGGCCTTCGAGGCCTTCGCGGTCCAGGAGTTGCGACAGGTGGCCGACCGGATGGAGGCCGACGGCCTGGGA
>JAGOKF010000098.1 GCA_017994695.1 Myxococcota bacterium
CCGCAGGTCAGCAGGGCCGTCAGCCTCCGGTCCCGGTCCAGGGCCCGGTCGATTTCCCGGAACAGGCGGCCCCCCGCCAGGAAGAAGAGGCGGGTCCCCCGGGCGATCCGCTCGGTCCCGGTGAAGTTGATTCCCTGGAGTTCCGAGGTGTTCCGGACGTGGGTGCCCCCGCAGGTGTTGAGGTCCACCCCCTCGATCTCGATCAGCCGGATGGGACCCTGGATCCCCTCGGGCAGCCGCCGGGACCGGACGGACCGGGCGGCCATCTCCTCCCGGGAGGCCGCCTGGAGCACCCTCACCGGCCGCGCCTCCCGGATGCGGGCATTGACCTCCTGCCGGAGCCGGTCCATGTCTTCCGGGGGCAGTTCCTTCGGTTCCATCTCGATGTCGCACCGTTCCGGCCCGAGGTGGAAGGCCACCGTGCGCCATCCCAGCAGGGACAGGGCCGTCGCGGTGACCAGGTGCTGGGCCGTGTGCTGGCAGGACACGTCGAACCGCCATTCCCGGTCCACCTCGGCCCGCACCGTCCCGGCGACCGGGCGGTCCAGCCGGTGGACTGGCATCCCGCCGTCGCCCCGACGGATCTCCCGCACCGGCTGCCCGTCGATCCACCCCCGGTCGGCGGGCTGTCCCCCGCCTCCCGGGTAGAAGGGGCTCCGTTCCAGCACGACCCACCACCCGTCCTCTCCCCGGCGGCAGTCCACGACCGGCGACTCGAGGACCCGGAGATCCGGGTCCTCCTGGCAGGGAAGAAAGGCCATCGCGAGCCTCCCGAGCGTCGGAGAAGGGGGATCCTCGGGGTCCCCGGTCAATCGTCCTCGTCCACCTCGGTGGGCAGTTTGCGGACCTCGAAGAACCCCGGCCGTTCCTCCAGGATGCGCCGCAGCCAGGTCTCCGGGTAGGGGGGATGGGTCACCTTGCCCTGGGCGTCCCGGACGTTGCCGTCGAGGTAGCGCACCAGCAGTTCCTGGAACAGCCCCTTCCACCGGTCGAGGGTCCGGGCCGCCAGCCGGTGGGAGAATGCGGTCAGGTGGTCCGCGGCCAGGGCCGGGGACTGCCGGAACAGCGCCAGGGCGGCCTGGTCCTCCTGCTGGGCCTCGGTGACGAAGGCCCCCTCCAGCGCCGCCTGGGCGTCCCGGACGTCCCGCTGCATGTCGGACCAGCGGGAGTAGGCGAGGTTCGACACCGCGTTGAAGACCCAGAAGGCCGAGTCCCAGGAGAACCGGTCGAAGGATCCGGTCCCCGGGGCGAAGGCCGGCGGCGGCTCCCGGACCCCGGCGTGGACGGGCACGTAGACAGTCAGCCAGGTGTCGTCGACCCCGAACCAGAGGACGCCCCCGACCGGACCGGGCATGAAGGACCGCATCTGGGCCACGAACGAGAATCCGGTCTGCTGGGTCGAGACCGACCGCTCGTGGAAGTACTCCCGGTCGCCGACCTTCCAGGTCAGGGGACGCCACCGGTAGGGCAGTCCGTAGGGGCCCGCCCCGACGCCGGTCGAAAGGTCCATCTCGGTGCCCTCGAAGTGGTCCCGCATCAGTTCCATCACGTCCCGGAGGGCGAGTTTCCGGTCCGGCCGGACGAAGAGCGGCAGGGGATCGGCGCCGGGGACCCCCTTCACCCAGTCCAGGGGAAGGTTCAGGGACGGGGCCACCCGGGTGAAGAACCGCCAGACCCGGGAGTCGCAGAACCGCATGCCCCTGAAACTGCGGGGGTAGTAGGCGTCGGCGAAGGAGAAGTCCTCGTCCCGGCCCTGGAACCACCCCTGTTCCCGGGCGAAGGAGATCACGTCGGGGCTGTAGAGGGCGTTCTTCGGGTCCCGCAGCGGGAAGCGGCGGATCCGGGCCATGTTGGCATGGGCGCTGACCGTGCCGTCGGGCAGCCGCACGGCGACCCAGACCGCGCCCTTGCGCCCAGGACCCTTGCCGATCATCTCCAGGATCCAGGCCTCCTTCGGGTCGGCGATGCTGAAGGACTCCCCGGTGCTGGCATAGCCGTGTTCCGCCGCCAGCGAGGTCATCACCTCGATGGCCTCCCGGGCCGTCCGGGCCCTTTGCAGGGCCAGTCTCATCAGGCTGCCGTAGTCCAGCACCCCGGCCGGATCCTTGAGGCCCTTGCGGCCCCCGAAGGTGGTCTCGGCGATGGCGACCTGGTGCTCGTTCAGGTGACCCACCACGTGCCAGGTCACCGGGGCCTGGGGGATCCGTCCCAGGTACTTCCCGGTATCCCAGTCGTGGATCGGGACGGTCTCTCCCGGGGCGTGGACCCCGCCGGGGATCACCTCCAGTTGCCCGTAGAGGGTGTGGCTGTCGGCCGAGTAGGTCACGAAGGCGGATCCGTCGGCGCTGGCCCCCGCCGTGACCAGGTAGGAGGTGCAGGGCAGGGCGGCCGACGGCAGCCCCGCCACGACGAGAACGGCGATTCCCAGGGATGTCCGGTGCAAGGTGGGCCTCCTCGGGGCACGAGACGGCGGCAAGCCTACCATGTCCTTCCGGGGATCCCGAGGGTGGGTGCGTGATACCGGGCGGCCTTCGGCTTCCCCGATGGACCGCGGCTCAGAATTCCTTGGGCAGGCGGGCCAGATCGGCCGCCGTGAAGACGGGGCCGTCCTTGCAGACGTACACCGGTCCGATGTTGCAGCGCCCGCACTTGCCGATGCCGCACTTCATCCGGTTTTCCAGCGTCGTGTAGATCCGGTCCGGAGGGAATCCCAGTTTCTCCAGCACCGGCAGCGTGTACTGGATCATGATCGGCGGTCCGCAGACGATCGCCCAGGAGTTGTCGGCCTTGGGGGCCGCCTTCTGGACGATGGCCGGGACGAAGCCCACCTCGCCCTTCCAGTCGGGGGTCTCGCCGCCGGGGTCCACCGTGGTCCACAATCGCACGTCGGGGCGTTCGCCCCACTCCTTCAGTTCGCGCTTGTACACGAGGTCCGCCACCGACCGGGCCCCGTGGATGATCGTGACGTCCCGGTACTTCGGACGCTCGTCCAGCACGTTCCAGATCACGCACCGCACCGGGGCCAGGCCGATGCCGCCGGCGATGAAGACGATGTTTCCGCCCTCCATCCGGTCCAGCGGGAAATGGTTCCCGTAGGGTCCCCGGAAGCCCATCTCGTCCCCGACCTCCAGGTCCTTCATCGCGGTGGTGACCTTCCCGACGGTCTTGAAGGAGCACTCGATGTACCCCTGGCGGGTGGGGGAGGAGGCGATGCAGAAGGTGCACTCCCCCTCCCCGAAGACCGAGTACTCCCCGAACTGCCCGGCGCGGAAGCGGAAGTTCCGGGCGACGTCCTCGTCCAGGAACCTCAGGCGCAGCGTCCGGGTGTCCGGCGTTTCGTCGATCCGCTCCTCGACCCGGACCCGCCACGGCTGGTAGACGTTCATGTTTCTGCACCTCCGGGGCCCGCGGCCCACTGGTCGATCCGGGACAGGATTTCCGTGATGTCCTGTCCCGAGGGGCATGTCCGGGCGCAACGGCCGCACCCGGTGCAGAGCACGCGGCCGAAGCGGGCCGGATAGATCGCGAACTTGTGGTTGACCCGCTGGCGGCAGCGCCCGCACTGGTCCTCCCGGGGGTTGTGCCCCGAGGCGTGGCGGGTGAACAGGGCGGTCTGGCAGGTGTCCCAGTTGCGGCGCCGTGCGCCCTGCACGGGGTTTTCCGGCTCGTCCACGATGTCGAAGCAGTGGCAGGTCGGGCAGACGGCGGCGCATCCGCCGCACCCGTGGCACCGGAGGGAGATCTCCTGCCAGAAGGGATCCTCGAAATGGGTTTCGATCCACGCCCGGATCCGTTCCGGATCCGCCCGGAGCGGCTGCGGCGGGGGCGGTTCGGCCGGCTGGACGTGGTTGCCGTTGGCCTGCTGGAAGTGCCGGGACCACTGCTGGAGGAAGGCTTCCCCCTTCGCGGTCTCGACCCGGACCTGCCAGCCCGACCCGTTCGGCTTCCACAGCAGGTCCGATCCCGCCGCCGAGTCCGGGGTCAGGCCCACGGCCGTGCAGAAGCACGACCGATCGCCCCCGGGGCAGGCCTGGGAGATGACGACGGTGGCCTCCCGCCGGGCGAACCAGGGCTCGTCCCGGTAGTCCCATCCCATCACCGCGTCCAGGATGGGCAGGGCCGCCGCGTCGCAGGGGTAGGCTCCCAGCACCACCCGGGGCGCGTCGGGCGGCGCCAGTTCCTCGATGAGGACCCGGGGCCCCTCCTTGCGATACCGGAACAGGGGCTCCGTCACCGGCAGGAACCACTCCTTCAGGGACCGGCGGGGCTGCACCCCGGGCGTCCAGCCGGAGAGGTCCGCCAGCCGCTGGTACTCGACGGCACCGTCGGAGACCCGCGCCGGGCCGATGACCTGGATCCGGGCCTGTCGCAGGTCCTCCACCAGCGCCGACAGGCCCTCCTGGCTGATCAGGGTTGGTTTCGTCATCACAGGATGAACTCCTGAGGATCCTCCGGGCGCCAGGTGCCCACCGGAGAGGGCACCGCCGGGTCGTCGGAGGGGCGCCACCCGAAGCGCTCCCCCACGGTCCTCGCCACGCGGCGGGTCAGCAGGCCCAGGGGGATGCCCCCGGGGCACACTCGCTCGCACTCGCCGCAGTCCACGCACCGCCCGGCCAGGTGCATCGCCCGGCTGATGTGCCACGCGAGGTTGCCCCGGCCGTGGGCGCTCGACTCGACCCACCGGGGCCGGGATTTGTCGGCGATGCACTGGTCGCAGAAGCACAGGGGGCAGACCTGGCGGCAGGCATGGCACCGGACGCACCGGGACAACTCCTGCTGCCAGAACCGCCACCGGTCGTCCGGGGAGAGGGCCAGCAGTTCCTCGACCTTCTGCTGGCGGCGGGACGGCCCCGGGAAGCCCTCCGCGGGGGCGCCCACCAGGTGGTCCGCCAGCCGGGGCTCCCGGTCCGGGCATCCCCGGCACCGGTCCGCGACGGTTTCCGCCGAGAGGGCCTCCCGGCGTTCTGGGTCCGGCAGCACGCCGCCGCACCGAAGCCCGATCAGCACGACCTGTTCCCGGGTCCGCTGGCTTTCGCGGATGAGCCCGGCCACCGCCTTGGCGTCGCAGGGCTTCACACACACGGCGACCCGGCCCAGGGTCTTCAGGTGGGGACGCCGGGGGGACAGGAAGGCCGCCAGGTTGTGGACGCACCGGGGGTCGAAGATCAGGCGGTCGGCCTCGGCGGGCTGCCGGACGAAGACCGGGCGGGCCCCCCGGGGCCCCTCCTCCCATCCCAGCACCGCCTGGACGGTCCCCTCCTCCAGCAGCCGCCGGGCCAGGTCGCGCAACTCGGTCATGCCGGCACCTCCTTCCCGACGACCCGGGTCACCGGGGGATCCGTCACCAGGTCCCGGTAGGCCGTGAACGGCCCCAGGCGCCGCACCCGATCGACGGTTTCGTTCACCACGTCCCGCCACTTGGCCCCCTCCGAGGCCGAGACCCAGGAGAAGGTCATCCGTCCGGGGTCGATCCCCAGGAAGTCCGCCAGTTCCCGGAAGATGGCGAAGCGCCGCCGGGCGTGGTAGTTCCCGGCGTTGTAGTGGCAGTCCGCCGGGTGGCACCCGCTGACGATCACCCCGTCGGCCCCCCGCTCGAAGGCCTTCACGATGAACAGCGGATCGATGCGCCCCGTGCAGGGCAGCCGGATGATCCGGACGTTCGCGGCCATCTGGAGGCGGCTGGTCCCTGCCAGGTCCGCGCCGGTGTAGGTGCACCAGTTGCAGACGAAGGCGGTGATCCGCGGCTCGAACGGCCTCGCCCCTTCCCCGTCCATGATCCCTCCTCCGCCGGGGGGAAGCCCCCGTCACAGTCCCAGGGCCTGGATCTGCTGAAAGACCTGCTCGTCGGTGAACCCCTGCAACTCGACGCTCTTGGACGGACAGGTGGCCTGGCAGGTGCCGCACCCCTGGCAGACGCCGGGGTTCACGTAGGCCACGACCCGCACCACCTGGCCCGCCCGGTTGCGGATCTCCCGGTGCTCCACGGCGCCGTAGGGGCAGACCCGCTCGCAGTGGAAGCATCCGGCGCACCGGGCGTCGTCCACCACCGCGACGGTGGGTTCCCGTTCCAGCATCTCCGACGCGAAGAGTCCCAGGACCTTCGACGCCGTCGCCGAGGCCATCGCCACCGAGTCCGGGATGTCCCTGGGGGCCTGGCAGGCCCCGGCCACGAAGACCCCCGCGGTGCTGGTCTCGACCGGGCGCAGTTTCGGGTGCGCCTCGTTGATGAAGCCGTGGCGGTCGTAGGAGACGTTCAGTTTCTGGGCCAGGGCCTCGATCCCCGGCTGGGGCCGGACCGCCGTGGCCAGTACCACCATGTCGGCGTCCATCCGGATCGGCCGGCCCGACAGCGTGTCGAACCCCTCGACCTTCAGCACGTCCCCGTCGCGCCAGATGCGGGACACCCGGCCCCGGACGTACCGGGCGCCCTCCTCCTCGATGGCCCGGCGCGTGAACTCGTCGTACCCCTTCCCCGCGGCCCGGATGTCCATGTAGAAGACCGTCGCCTGGCCGTCGTGGACCTTGTGCTTGTAGAGCATCGTGTGCTTCGCGACGTACATGCAGCAGATCTTGCTGCAGTACTCCATGCCCTTGGCCGGGTCCCGGGACCCGATGCACTGCAGGAACACCACGCGCCTGGGCTCCTTCCCGTCCGACGACCGCAGGATCCGGCCCGCCGTGGGCCCGGAGGCCGACGCCAGGCGCTCGAACTGAAGCCCGTCGATCACGTCCGGCAGCGTGCCGTAGCCGTATTCCCCGTAGCCCTGGAGGTCGTCCCGCCCGGTCTCCTTCCCGATGGAATAGACCTGGTAGCCCGTGGCGACCACGATGGCGCCGACCTCCTCGGTGACGATCCGGTCCTGCTGGTCGAAGTCGATGGCCCCCTTGGTACAGGCCTCCGCGCACTTCTTGCAGGTGTCGGGGCGACCCTTCGCCCGGTTCAGGAACAGCAGGCAGCGGGACCGGTCGATGGTCGGCAGGTTCGGCACGGCCTGGGGGAAGGGGACGTAGATGGCCGGCCGCTTGCCGAGCCCGCACTCGAACTCGCTGGGGACCTTGCGGTTGGGGCAGGCCTGGGTGCAGGCCCCGCAGCCGTTGCACTTCTCCTCGTCCACGCTCCGGGCCTTCCGCCGGATGGCGACCCGGAAGTTGCCGATGTAGCCCTGGACGGACTCCACCTCGCTGTAGGCGTAGAGCCGGATCCGGGGATGCTGGTACACCTCGACCATCCGGGGCGTCAGGATGCACTGGCTGCAGTCCAGGGTCGGGAACGTCTCCGACAACTGGCTCATGTGGCCGCCGATGGAGGGTTCCTTTTCCACCAGCACGACCTCCCGGCCGCCGTCGGCAATGTCCAGCGCCGCCTGGATGCCGGCGATGCCCCCGCCGATGACCAGGGCCCGGCGGGTCACGGGGATCTGGATGGTCTGCAGGGGCCGGTTCCGCTTGACCTTCTCCACCAGCGTCCGGGCGATGTCGATGGCCTTCGCCGTCGCGGCCTCCCGGTCCTCGTGGATCCAGGAGCAGTGCTCCCGGATGTTGGCCATCTCGCACAGGAATGGGTTCAGCCCCGCCCCGGAGGCCGCCCGGCGGAAGGTCTTCTCGTGCATGTGGGGGCTGCAGGCCGCGACGACGACCCCGGTCAGGCCCTGTTCGGCGATGGCCTGCTTCACCATCTGCTGGCCCGGGTCGCTGCACATGTACTTGTAGTCCACGCTGTGGACGACCCCGGGCAGGTTCCGGATCGCTTCGGCCACCCGGGCGCAGTCCACGGTGCGCCCGATGTTTTCGCCGCAGTGACACACGAACACGCCGATGCGGGCCATCAGCCCACCTCCCCGGCAGCCGCCGCGAATCGAGACGTCACGGACCCCGTGGGCACGAAGTGCCGCTGCAGGCCCAGGGTCTTCGGGGGGATCCCGAGGGCCAGCCCCGCCAGTTCCGACAGGAACAGCACCGGCATCTCGCCCTCGAAGGCGCCCCGGTTGCGCATCGCCCCCTGCCGGAAGTCCAGGTTCGAGTGGCACATCGGGCAGGCGGTCACCACCGCCTCGGCCCCGGCCTTCCGGGCGTCCTGGAGGATCGCCGACCCCAAGCGGATCACCGAGGGGGACCGGGCCAGGCTCAGGGACGCGCCGCAGCAGTCCAGCCGCCGGTTCCAGGCCACCGGGGTCGCGCCCAGGGCCCGGCAGATGTCCTCCATCGAGGAGGGGGCCTCGGGGTCGTCGAAGGCCCCGGTGACCTCTGGCGGGCGCACCAGCAGGCACCCGTAATAGGCGGCCACCCGGAGGTCCTTCAGGGGGACCCGCACCGCGGCCTTCAGGTCGGCCAGCCGGTCCCGGAGGACCTGGAGCAGGTTCCGCACCTGCACCCGGTTCCGGAAGTCCTCCCGGGCCAGGACCAGCCGCACCTTCGCCGCCAGAGCCGGGTCCCGGTCCATCTCGTAACGGGAGGCCGCCAGCCGGGAATAGCACGCGGCGCAGGGGGCCAGGACCTCCGACAGCCCCTGGGCCTCGGCCCGGGCCAGGTTCCGGGCGGGCAGGGCGACCCCGAGCAGACGTCCGCCCTGGTGGGCCGAGGAGGCCCCGCAGCAGGACCAGTCGTCGATCTCCTCCACCGAGGTCCCCAGGGCGGCCAGCAGGGCCCGAAGGCTCTCGTCGTACTCCCGGGAGGTCCCGTGGAGGGAACAGCCGGGGAAGTAGCCGATGCTCGCCATGGTCAGCCCTCCCTCTGCCCGCAGGCCTCGAAGATGCGCCGGACCTCCTGCAGGTCGCGGATCCGGGTCGGGGCCAGGTGCAGCTTGCCCCGGGACAGCATTCCCGGGGCCGTCGTGACGTCGGCGAACAGCGGTCCGCCCCGGGTCTTGAAGGCCATGATCAGGCCCATCTCGAACAGCCGCCCGTGGGACCGGACCTGGTCCAGGAAGGACCGGTGGAAGGCCCGGAGGGGCCTCGGCGCGTCGTCCGGGTGGTCCTCCTGCGCCATTTCCCGCAGGGCGTCCAGCACCCGGGCCGGGTCGCACTGGTTCGGGCAGCGCACCGAGCATGTCTCGCAGGTCAGGCAATACCACAGGCCGTCGGCCTGGCGGATCCCCTCCAGGTCATCCTGGGAGGCCATGCGCATCACGTCGTGGGGACGGACGGCCGTCTCCTCGGCCATCGGGCAGCCCGCGCTGCACTTCCCGCACTGGTAGCATCGCCGGACGTTGATGCCCGTCCGCTGACGGACGCGGTCCGCGAGGGTCTCCGGCCCGTGGGGGTGGTTCATCGGGACACCTCTCCTGCACAGGGTCGCCCCGGTTGCCGACCCGAGGCCAGGGCGATGATAGCGATGTCAAGAGGGGATGCCAGGGGAAAAGTGCCCGGAATCGTTCAAAATATCAGGACAGGAACGGTCCCGGTTTCCCGGGCGGTCCGGGCTACCGGGAAACGACCAGGAACAGGGCATGGATGTCCACGTCGGCCTGGAATCGCACCCATCCCTCGCGGGCCTGGAAGGGGATCTCGACGGGCACGGGGTCCCGGGCGGAGGTCCGGAGGACCTGCCGCACCGTCTCGTCCCCGACGAAGACCTCGACCGGAGCCGAGGCCCGGGTGATCGAGTACTCGCCGTCCCCGCCCCCCATCCGGAGGACGTGGAGGGCCCATCCCCGGTCGGTCCGGTAGAGGTCCAGGTGGAGGTCCGCCGACGCTTCGGTTCGCACGGTGGGCCCCGCATGGCGCGCCAGCAGGGTCGCCATCTCCTCGCGGCGCGCGGCTGCCGATGACGCCTGGGTCAGCACGTCGCGGCCGGGGGATCCGGCCAGAAAGACCAGGTGTCCCGCCCCGAGGGCATCGCGGACCGGCTGGCCAATCCCCGGATTTCCCGTCGGGGCCGGGAGCACCGGTTGCGGTCGTGGCAGCCCGTGTTCGTCCTGGCTGCCGGGCCGTCCCTGGTCCCCGGTCAGCACCAGGGTGCCGCCCTCTTCCACGAAGGCCCGCAGGACCCCGGCCTCGCCGTCGGACAGGGCCAGCAGGTTCGGCGCCACCAGCACGTCGTAGGCCGAGGCCTGGGCGGCATCCAGCAGCCGGGAGGGCCGCACGTCGAAGGGGACGTGGATTTCCGACAGCAGGCGGACCAGCCCCCGGTACTCCGACAGGTAGAGGCTGTTCTGCACCGAGTCGTCGGCGTCGTCGGTCCACCAGGCCGGCACCCCCTCGGGCCGATCCCAGCGGTCGAAGAGGCTGACGCCGCAGGCCCCGGTGTCCTCCCAGTCCGACAGGCACAGGGAATCCAGGGAGTCCCGGGAGGAGGACGAGTGGAGGATCGCCACCCGGGCGGCGCTCCGGGATCGGTAGAGGTCGTCCTGGTGATCCTTCAGCCAGCCGAAGACCCGCTCCCGGTAGTCCCAGCCCACCGTGGAGGTCATCTCCGGCACCTTCAGTTCGTAGGGATTCACCTGGGAGGCCGCCGCGGTCATCATCACCGCCTCGGCGTCGTCGGGGAGCAGCCCGTAGGTGAAGGCCCAGGCGCCCCGGCCCGCGTCGGCACCCCGTCCGAACTCGTACATCGCCAGCAGCGAGTACCAGTCGTTCAGGCGCCCGAACCGCATCCCGTGGCTGTCCGACAGCACGTCCACCTCCCAGACGTGGGAGAAGCCCTCCAGGGGGCCCGCGAAGGCGCCGTCCAGACCCTCGAGCATCGCGGCGTTGTAATCCATCGTGACCGTCTCGACCACCAGCTGGAAGTCCGGCATCACCGATCGGGCCGCCCCGTGGACCTCCTTCAGGAAGGCGTCGATCTCCCGGTGGCGCCACTGGACCCAGACCCGGAAGGAGGGGTCGGTCGGGTCCAGCACGGGCGGTTCCCCCTCGGCCCGGCAGATCGGCCGGGGATAGGGGCGCCCGGTGTCCGCCTCGAACTTCCGCCGGTCCCGCTCGTGGTGGCAGGCCCAGCGCCCGACGATGTCGTTGAACAGCGGGACATCGAGCCAGAGGCCGTCCACGCCGGTCTCCGCGATGCGCTTCACGCGGTCCAGGTACACGTCCCGCCAGGGGGACAGGTGGCACATCCAGGCCGACTCGGCTCCCGGGTCCACCCAGAAGGCCTTGCTGCCATAGAAGACGTTGGGGGAGTAGCCCTTCGGGGTCATCGAGGCGTCGCAGGGGGTTTCGTCCAGGCCCAGTTGCACCCAGTCCGGGTGGTCCTTGAACATCGAGTGATCCAGGGTCTCGCCGTCGGGGGTGATGACCTCCAGGCTCGGGAAGTACCACAGGACCTTCAGGTTCCGGTCGTGGGCCAGGGTCGTGAAGCGCCGCATCAGGTCCAGTTCCCGCCGGAAGCGGTCGTCGTCCTGGTAGTCCGACAGGCTGCTGTCGGCCTCCACCACGCTCACGTGGGCCCGGACCGCCCGGTCCAGCCAGGCCGACCACTCGGCCTCGTCGTCCTCGACGTCCAGGGGCGCCCCGGCCACCCGGGCCACCCGGACCCAGTCAGCCGGGGGCGGGTCGGCCCTGGGGACCTCCCAGACCGGGGTCGAGCACCCCGCCGTCGCGGCCAGCAGCACCAGGGAAACGGGAAGCCCTCGGGACATCGGAGCCCTCCTGGAATCGGGGGGAGGCGGGACCTCTGGTTTCGGACGGCGCCCATTCTCTTCCCGTCGGCCGGGGCTGTCAAAACGGGCGGAATGCATCCTGCCGGGCCGACGCCAGGGGACTTCCCATTTCCGCCGTCCCGCCGGATGATAGGGACATCGAAACAGGATCCGGACGGATCCGGAGGCTGCCGGTGGGCACCCGCGGGAGGTCGCAAGGGCATGCCGTCGCCACGGCGATGGCGGTCTCGGCCTGCCTGCTGCTGGCGGCGGGAGTTGCCGTTTCGTCCGCCCGGGGGGACGAGTCCTCCGAGAGGGCGTCCGAGGGGGATCGCCCCCTGGTGGTCTTCGGGGGGGACCAGGACTTCTATCCCTACGAGTTCCTGGACATCGCGGGCCGGCCCCACGGGTTCAACGTGGACCTGATGCGGCAGATCGGGGAGAGGAACGGCTGGGAGATCCGCTTCCAGATGGGGCCCTGGCGCCAGATCCGGAAGGGCATCGAGGAGTACCGGACCATCGACGTCTCGGACATGTACTGGTCCGAGACGCGGGCCCGGGTGGTGGACTTCTGCGACCCGTTCACGGTGGTCTGGGACGAGCCCTGGGTGCGGAAGGGCGGACCTCCCATCCAGGGACTGGAGGACCTGGTCGGCCGGCGCGTGCTGGTCAACGAGGGCGGCTACATCCACGAACTGCTCTCCCAGACCCACCCGGAGATCGCCCTGATCCCGGTACCGAGCGAGGCGGCCTGCCTGCGGCAACTGGCCGAGGGGATCGGGGACGTGGCCCTGGTGACCCAGGTCGTCGGGAGGGCCGGGGTCCGGGAATCGAGCGTCCTGGAGTCCCTGGAGCGGGCGGGGCCCCCGATGCTGCCCCGGGCCTATTCCCTGGTGGTCGCGAAGGGGCGGGACGACCTGCGGCAGGCCATCAACCAGACCCTGGCCCGGATGCGCACCGACGGGACCCTGGAGCGGCTCGAGGCCCAGTGGATGACCGACGTGGCCCCCCCGGGGGCCCTGGTGAACTGGTT
>JAGOKF010000099.1 GCA_017994695.1 Myxococcota bacterium
GATGCCCTGATACTCCCTGGCACTCGCTTTGGAGGATTGGCCCGCGCCGGGGCCTGACTACGCCGCCCTCCCCCCACAACGCCTCTCACCACCGCCTCCGACTCATGCCCGCTTTGGGGAGGGGGAATGTCTCCCCTCGACTCGCCTCAAAACCTCCAAAAAGTCCTCTCTGCTACCGTCCCTCTGTCCTCCAACCACTTCCGGCCAGGGCTGCCAGATGTGTCGTTTTGCCTGGACATCCCCGCGGCCCGGGGGATATGCTCCGCCGGGAATCGGGAGCCCGGGATGTCCACCTCGAGGATCTGCCCTTCCTGCCGGACCCGGATGAACGACGGGGTCTGCCCGAAATGCCGGGTGTCCACGGTGGACGAGCGGCTGCTGCGGGGCGAGGACCTGGTCGGGCAGGTCATCGGGGGCAAGTACGAGATCCTGCGGATCCTGGGCCGGGGCGGGATGGGGGCGGTGTACCAGGCCCGGAACCTGGCCATGGATTCCCTGGCGGCCATCAAGGTCCTGCGCCGGGAGGCCGCCGAGGACCTGGAGGCCATCGAGCGCTTCTACCGGGAGGCCCGGGCCTCGAGCCGCCTGCACCACGTGAACACGATCCGGATCTTCGACTTCGGCCAGGCCGAGGACGGGCGCCTGTACCTGGTGATGGAGTACCTGGAGGGGCAGTCCCTGTGGAAGGAGATGCGGGCCTGCGGCCCGATGTCCCCGGACCGGGTGCTGCGCATCGCCGAGCAGGTCCTGAAGTCGCTGGGCGAGGCCCACGCGATGGACCCGCCCATCGTGCACCGGGACATCAAGCCCGAAAACGTCTTCCTGGTCCGGATGCGGGGCGAGACGGATTTCGTGAAGGTCCTGGATTTCGGCATCGCCAAGAGCACCGGGGATCCGAGCCTGACCCGGGGGGCCATCGGCACGCCGAAGTACATGAGCCCCGAGCAGGCCGAGGGCCGGCGGGTCGATGCCCGGTCGGACCTCTACTCGCTGGGGGTGATGATCTACGAGATGCTGGCGGGCCGCCCGCCCTTCCAGTCCGACACGCCGATGCGCCTGCTGCTGATGCACATGCACGAGCCGCCGCCGCCCCTCCGCCAGTGCTGCCCAGAGGTCCCTCGGGAGGTCGAGGGGCTGGTGATGGCTCTACTGGAAAAGGATCCCGGGCGGCGCCCGGCCAGCGCCGACGACGTGCTGGCCCGCATCGCGGCGATCCGCAGCCTCGGCCCATCGGCCCGGGTGCAGGCGGACGTCGTGTCCGTCGAGGAACCGACCGTCCCGGTGGGGCAGAGACCTCCGGGCCCGGATCCCCGGCCGGCATCCCGGGCCGGGACTCTCCCCGATTCCCCGGACCCCTCGCCGGCCACGACGACGCCGGCTCGGTGGCCGACCCTGCCGACGCCGAGTCCGTCGCCGACCCCGCCGGTCTCCCGGACCGACCGGGAGGTCGCGGCCGCGCCGTACCGGCCCAGGCGACCCTGGAAGGTCCTGGTCGGCGCGGGGGTCCTGGTGCTGGCGGGGGTGCTGGCGGTCGCCCTCTGGAACCGGGGGGAACGCCCCCGGGACCCGGCCGTCGGGGCACCGGTCCAGGCTCCGGCGGCGGCCGAGGCCCCGGCGGCCCCTGATCCGGCTCCCCCCCGGCCGCCCCCGGAACCCGATCCGCCCCCGGGCATGGTCCGGGTCCCGGCCGGCGAGTACCCCGTCGGCTGCCTCCCGGACCGGGACGCTTCCTGCCCGAAGGATGCCGGGCCGGCCCGGCCCGTGACGCTGGCCCGCTTCGCCATCGGGGCCCGGGAGGTCACGATGGAGGAATACGACCTGTGCGTGGCCGCGAGGGCCTGCCCCCCCGCCGGCAAGGGCCGGGGATGCACCTGGCAGAAGAGCGGCCTCGAATCCCACCCGATCAACTGCGTGTCCCACGAGGGTGCCCGGGCCTACTGCGCCTGGAAGGGCTGGCGCCTCCCCACCGAGGCCGAGTGGGAGGTCGCCGCCCGGGGACCCGAGGGCAGGACCTGGCCCTGGACCGACGGGGCGCCCTCCTGCGATCGGACGGCGATGGCCGATGCCAGCGGCCCGGGGTGCGGGACCGGAGGGCCGCTGCCGGCGGGGTCGAGGCCGAAAGACGTGTCGTGGTGCCAGGCCCGGGACCTGGGCGGCAACGTCCGGGAGTGGGTGGCGGACGCCTACGGGGCCTACCCGGGCGGCCGGGCGGACCCGGGCCTGTCGGGGCATGTCAACCGGGGCGGCAGCTGGCTGATGGACTCCCGGACCTTTCCCCCGGCCTACACACGCAATGCGGACGACGCCGGCACCCGGGTGCCGGACCTGGGATTCCGCTGCGCGGTGTCGCTGTGAGGCCCGGGCAGGGCCGGTGACCTGCCTGCGTTGGGGCGGGCTGACGGAATGCCCCGCCGACGGACCGGGCCGGGAGGCCGTCGCTGCGAGCCGTGCCGGACCGGGAGACGCCGCCTCCGGTCGGCCCGATCGATCGAGGCGTTGGGAAGCCCGGGGTCCCAGGACCCGGCCGGGTAGCCCGTCAGAGCAGCCACCAGACGTCCACCACCGGCCAGACCGGCAGGTTCAGCACCCGGCTCCCGGTGCCGATCTGCAGCGGGAAGCGCCCCGCGGCGATCCCCACCGTGACCCGCACCTGGTCCCAGGCGTGGCCGTAGGTGATCACGCCGACGGGGATCTCGAACCCGGCCCCGCCGCCCATCCAGCGTTCCTGGATGCTGACCTGGAGCAGGTCCGAGGGGCCCAGGAGCAGGTTCATCGCCAGGCCTGCCTGGACGCCGTGGCGCAGGGGCGACAGGTCCATCGCCCACCCGGCCTGGAAGGTCAGGGACACGGCGCTGCCTGCGGCCACGCTCACCGCCGGCCACAGGGACAGGGTGCCGGGGATCTCCCCCGACCGGGACCGGAGGAAGGTCTGCAGGTAGGAGGCGTTCAGGGCCAGGGCCACGGGGCCTCGGTCCAGGACCTTGCCTTTCAGCGTCACGTTCGGGGTCAGCAGCAGGTCCAGCACCGGGTGGGTCGAAAGGGTCAGTTCGTCGATCACCCCGTACTGCAGCGGGCTGACCAGTCCGACGGCCAGTTCCCCCTCCTCCAGCGTCCAGGCCGTGCCCTGGACCACCCGGCGGATTGGCCCGTAGTCGCCCCGGGCGGGTTCGGCCCGGATCACCAGCAAGGCGAGGCCGAGGACCCATGCCCGGGATGGAAGCGGCTTCATGGCGCCGGGGGCTCCTCCTGCACGATCTTCAGGTCCTCCAGGTTCAGTCCCGCCGGGTACCCGTAGGACACGTACCGGTCGTAGCCGTACACGATGGCCCCGAAGGGCTTCGCGCACTGGGCCGCGTGGACCCCGTCCTTCAGGACGACCCGGAAGACCGACCAGGTGCCGTCCCCGATCACGCCGTACTGCCCGAAGGAGGGGCCCAGTTGCCAGGGATGGTCCAGGGGCGGCTCCTGGGCGGCCATCTCCTGGAGGATGTCCCGGGCCGGCCGGAAGGTCAGGTCCTCGGGGCGCACCTCCCGGCCGTCCAGCCACACGGGCACCCCCGTTTCGACGATCAGGTTCACGGCGTCGAAGCGGTACTTGTCGGGGGTCAGGAAGACGTACTCGGTCCGGAACTGCTCGATGGGGACCGCCAGCAGGAAGGAGGGGTCCCCGGTCCCGGCGTCCCTCGGGTCCTTGAGGCCCTGGTTCGGGTCGGGGGCGTCCTGGGCCTGGAGGAACTGCCCCACCAGCACGGGCCGGTTCGCCCGGACCTCGAAGTCCTCGTCGGACTCGAAGTCCACCCACTCCCCCCGGTTCAGCACGTAGGTCCCCTCGCCCTGGAGGGGATAGGTGGTCACCCGGGTGCCGTCCTGGGCGGCCATCAGCCGGATCGAGTCCTGTTCGCCCTTCCGGGGGTAGGATCGGGACACGACGTACTTCAGGCCCCAGGTCTTCACCGGGAACATCTGCATTTCCAGGTGGTCCGCGCAGCAGGTGTTGTAGTTGATGCATCCCCAGTTCGTCGTGCAGGGGACCTCCCGGGGCGGGTTCATCATCCGGGCGGGCCACTCGCAGACGCATCCGCCCGAGGCACAGGACATCCAGTCCTGGTAGCCCCGGCAGCCTCCGGGGGGGCAGCAGTGGTTGGTGTTCGGGGCGTTCGACGCCTCGCTGCCCCCGAAGACGGCCACCGGGTGGTTGGCGTACACCACGGACCCCGTCAGGTCGGCGCCGTAGGCGTTGGTCTCGAGGTTCAGCACGTCGTACTGCTGCAGTCGGAAGGTCCGGCTCTCCCCGGGGGCCATCGCCGGGATCGGCTCCCCGGTCCGGGTGCGGCCCGGCAGGGTCGGGGCCGTGACCTGCACGTACACCTGGGTCTCGTTGCGGTCCACGGCCACCACCGTCAGGAAGCCCTTCAGGTCCTGGAAGGTCTGCTCCCGGGTCATCACCAGGTACGCCTTGCCGATGGCGTTGGTCGGCAGCAGGATGCTGGCGTCGTTGCTGTAGACGCCGACGTTCTCGAGGGGGTTGAACTGGTATGCGGTGATGGGGATGCTGGACTTCACCCGGAAGGCCTGGGGCGCCAGGGAGGTGAGGTCCACGTCCATCTGGAAGGTCTGGGTGCAGCCCGCGCCGGGGTAGGTCTCCCCGGGGCCGTTCGCGCAGGGTTCGCAGCCGTCGGTGGGCAGGAAGCGGGGCAGGTTGAAGACCCGGAGCCCCCGGGGAGGGATCGGGTCCCGGGGCAGGGGGTTGCAGCGGGAGTCGTGGAGGATCTCCCCGAAGGCGGTGAAGACCTGCACCGTGGCCGGGAAGCGGTCGCTGGGGTTCGACACGACGATGGCGAACTGGGACCCGGCGGCGTCCAGGTAACTGCCCTCCCCGGCGCTGACCAGGGCGTTGTCCAGGTCCACGCCCCAGTACTCGCACCCGATGTAGGACGAGAGCTTGTCGGCCAGTTCGCACAGCCCGATGCAGACCCCGTTCCGGCAGACCTTGCCGGTGGTCCCGGGGTTGCAGTGCTCGGCCACCTCGAAGCGGCTCCCGGAGGCATCGCACCGGACCACCGTCTCGTCGTTCAGGCAGGCCAGGCGCCCCGGGATGCAGGAGGTGCACCCGACCGCGGCGTCCTGGCAGATGCTTTCGCCGGTGCAGGGCCGCACCGTGTAGCCGGTCCCCTCGCCGTTGCAGACCACCTCGCCCCGGGAGTCGTCGGTGCACTGGATCCGGGTCCCGGGGACGCAGACCGGGAATTCCCCCGGTCCCTTGTCCCGGACCGTCGCCTCCTCCGCCGGCAGGTCCCGGGTGTCGGCCACCGGGACGTCCCCCGGGCCCTGCACGTCCGCGTTCCCGCCGCCTCCGTTTCCGCAGGCGACCCAGAAGGCACACAGGATCGGCCAGCCGCGTCTCAAGACCCTCTCCTTCCCGCCGGCACCCCGGACCACCGATCGCGAACCGCCCCGGGGGTCAGAAATAGACCGTGAATCCCATCGACGCGAAGAGGCCTCCGCCGCCGAACCCGAAGCCGAAGCCCTTCTCCTTGCCGTCGGTGACCTCCCCCGAGGAGGGACCGTCCAGGACCACCCGGCCCTTCGTGACGAACTGGAAGAGGACGCCGGTCTGGAGCGACAGGGCGAAGTGATCCGTGAAGAAGACCTCGGCGGCGAGGGGGATTTCCAGGTTGAACTCCCAGGCGCTCGGTTCCTTCCGCGTGTCGCAGTCGGTCCCCCCCTGTTCCCGGCAGTCGCTCCGGGCCGAGGCGGTCACGGCCTCGCCGTTGCGCCACCCCACGTCCCCCCGGATCCCGATCCCCAGGTTCACCACCTCGAACCGGGCGAAGTGGTAGGCCACCCCCAGGGCGCCCCGGACGGCGGTCCGGGGGTCCGAGTCCGAGGGCTTGAAGATGTCGAACCCCAGGACCCCCTGGATCACGAAGTCCCGCACGTGGTACTTCAGGTGGATGCCCGAGACCCCCCCCAGGGTCTGCTCGTAGCCCAGGCCGAACTTCCCGTTCATGTCCCGGGCCGGGGCGACTGCCGGGGCCAGAAGACCCAGGCAGAACAGGGCGACCGGCAGGAATCGTCCCGGCATGGCGGACCTCCCTGGGATCCTCAGAACCGGTAGTTTACCCCGAGGTTCAGGTTCCGGGCATCGGCGGCCCCGGAGGGAGCGACCAGGTTGGACAGGGAGAAGCCGCCGAAGAGGTCCACCGACGGGGTGATGCAGTAGCCGATCACCAGGGACAGGGGCAGGACTCCCCGGGCCGGGGGATTCGGGTCCCCGGGCCACTCCCGGAGGACCGAGGAGGGGGACGGCTGGATCATGCGCCCGTAGCCGATTCCCAGGTCCAGCCACAGGGCGGCGATGGGCTGGTAGAGGATCCCCGCGTCCACGAAGAAGGAGGCCTGCACCGAGGCCCCCTGGTTCTTGTCGGACCTTCCGAACCCGAGCACCAGGTCCGGTCGGAAGCGGATCGCCAGGCGGCCGGGGAGCAGGGCGTAGCGGATGGGCAGGCTGCCCCGGATCGCCACCCGGTTGGCCCGCAACTGCTCGATGGGGACCAGGGCGGCCACCTCCACGGCGACCCAGGGGGCCAGCCGGAAGCCGGCGAAGACGCCCACGGGGCCGAAGTGGTTCCGGGTCCGGGTGTCCCGCTGGAGGGGCCATCCCCCCATGGCCAGGTTGTAGGACTCCACGAGGTCCTTCCGGAGGTCCAGGTTCACGTAGGGGACGAAGAGGCCCCCCTCGATGCCCCGGGCCAGGCCGTAGGCCACCGAGAGGCCCGGCTGCCGGTCCTGGGCCAGGCCCGACGACAGCCCGACCAGCCGCCCCTCCTGGCCGCGGTTCAGGCCGACCTCCAGGTCCACCGAGAGTTCGCCGACCCCCTCCGGGAGGATGATCGGGCGGGTGACCTGGGCCCGGATCCCCGGCGACAGCAGGAGGGCCGCGAGGCACAAGCCCCAGCGGACGCCCTGGCCGATGCGGGGAGGTCTGGTCGTCATCAGAAGCGAATCCGGTTCATCAGGCACAGGCGGCGGGCATCATCCGCCTTGCCTTCCTTGGGGATCAGGTTGTCCAGCGACACGCCCAGGGCCAGGTCCCACTCCGGCAGGATCGTGTAGCCCATCGTGAAGGTCATCGGGAGCACGCCCCGGTGGAAGGGCCAGGCGTCCTGTCCCCAGGCCAGGGAGACGTCCAGGAACGCCCCGGCGAGGGCCAGCGTGAATCCCGCGTCGACGAAATAGGAGACCAGCACCGTTTCCTGCGGCATGTCGAAGCCGGTGCTCTTCTTCGCGAACCCCACCAGCAGGTCCGGCTGGACGTGGACCGAGAACAGGCCCCGGCTCAGGATCCACTGGAACGGCAGTCCCAGGCGCAGGGTGGGGCGGTTGTTGCCCTGCAGCGAATCGATGGGGACCAGCAGGCCCAGTTCCAGTCCGAACTGGGGCACGATGGCGTAGCGGCCATAGATGTAGAGCGGGTTCAGGTGGGCCTGCTCGTCGCCGAACCGGTAGGGCCACCCGGCGATGCGCCGGGTCCCGTTCCCCTCGGGCCCGGGATTCAGCCGGGGGGGGCGGTTCTGGACGGTCCCTTCCGGGGCCGAGAAGACGCCCTGGTGGGAGGTGGCGACGGGGATTGGCGGCCGGACCCGGTAGGCGTCCCCATGGTGCAGGGAATACTCGAAGGCGAGGCTCAGGCCCAGTTCGAAGTTCTTCAGCACGCCGGCCCGGAAGTGGAGCCCCGGGTGCCGGTCGTTGGCCAGGCCGGCGGCGATCCCGAAATCCTCGCCCCGGTAGCCGCGGTTCAGCCCCACGCTGACGTCCAGGTTGGCCTCCCGCTGCCCCTTGGGCAGCACGATGGGCCGGTCCGAGTAGTAGACGGTCGGTTGTGCCAGGACCAGGGCGGGGGCGAACAGCACCCCCAGGGACCAGACGAGCCATCGCCTCATGGTTCGCTCCTTGCTCGGGTTCCCGTCCGGGAGGAGACCCGCCCTTCGGGAAGGCGTGGGTATCGTCCCCCCGGTTCGGCGGGGTGTCAAGGCGAATCGCGGCGGTCAGCGGACCATGTCCTCGAGGGAACGGGGGGCGATGCGGTACTTGCCGTAGTGGTACTTCAGGACCCCCGTGAGCCGGGTGAAGTGATCGTTCAACTGGGGCGTGTAGATCGAGGGGGACGCGTAGCAGACGTCCTGGACGACCTCGATGCCGTTGCCCACCTGGAACCATCCGTTGGTGCTGGTCGTCGCGGTGACCGAGACGTCCTCGACCGACACCAGCAGGCCCTCCATCGGTTCCAGGGCCGCGGTGCCGCCGCCCTCCAGGGCCGAGGCCTGGAGGGTCACGGGGTCCGGGACGGCGGCCGTGCCCACGGTCTCCAGGTGGTCCTTCGCCGTGAACTCGGTCATGCAGTAGTACTCCACGTGGTCGCCGCCCGGGGCCACCAGGTCCCCGACCTTCCAGTCGGTGTTCAGCGTCTTGGCCACCACCAGCAGCATTCCCCAGGAGTCGTCGCCCCGGTCCGTGTCGGCCACGTAGTACCCGTGGAGAGTCTGGGCGGCCGAGAAGCGGGGGGTCATCACGACGACGGGCTTCAGCCGGATCCCCGCCTGGATCGTCTGGATGCTGTTCGCGGTGCAGCCCACCGACGCCGCTCCCTGCTGGAGATCCCGGACCGAGTACCGGGTCTCGGCGGTGTCGGTCCCCGGGTCGGTCGGGGTCCCTGGGTCCACGGTGCTGCCGGGGTCGGTCGCCGGGACGTCGGGGGTGGGCTCCGTCGCCTCGGGCGTCTGGGTGGCCAGGACCAGGTCCTGGTCGTGCCGGGGAAGCAGCACGTACTTCCCGAAGGAGTAGGACACGACGCCCACCAGGCGGCTGAAGCGGTCCCCGACCCGGCGCTGGTCCGTGTCCTTGTTCATGTAGGGGACCTTGAAGGTGTTCGCCACGATCACCCCGCCCGCCACCGCGAAGGACCCGTAGTCCTTGCCGCTAGCCTGGTCCGGGTTGGCGTCGGTCACCACGACGTCCTGCAGTTCCACCAGCACCCCCTCGAGGGGCTCGCAGGTCGCCGGGTCCTGCCCGGCCAGGCCCGTGATCTCCCCTGCGGACAGCAGCCTCGGGGCGGGGACCTCCGCGGTTCCGGTCTTCTGGACCGCCGTGGCCTTGATCTCCGTCAGGCAGTAGAACTCGACCCAGTCCCCCTGGACCGCCAGCACGTCTCCAGGCTGGAAGGCCGTTCCCTGGGCCACGTCCACGGTCAACAGGGTCCCCCGGTAAGGCTGGGCCGTCTGCTGGCCCAGGTCCGCCACGACGTACCCGTCCAGCTTGTTCGCCGAGGCCACGTACTTCGGGGAGATCACCACCATCGGGGCGAAGGTGATGCCCTGCTGGATGGTCTGGATCGAGGAGGAGGCCGTGCAGCCGGTGCTCTGGGAGGCGTCCTGGATCTGCTGGATCGTCGTGCCCGAGACGCCCGTGTCGGTCCAAGTCTCCGGGGGTTCGATGACGTCCCGGCCGGTGCCGGTGTCCTCCCCGCCTTCCGGGGGCGTCTGCCCCTCGGCGACCATGTCCTCGGGGAACCGCGGGGCCAGCACGTACTCCCCGTAGGAGTACTTCACGATGCCGGTGATCGAGTCGAAGCGATCGCCCAGTTTCCGGGCGTCCGTTGCCCGGCTCATGTAGGGAAGCCCGAAGTCGTTCACCACGACCAGGCCGCCGGTGACTGCGAAGGCCCCGTGGTCCTTGCCGTCGGACCCGTTGTGGGGCGTCTCGATCACCTCGACGTTCCGGACCTGGACCAGCACCCCCTCGAGGGGCTCGGCCCGGGAAGGGTCCTGGCTGCCCAGGTCCGCCGGGTCGATGACCAGCGGGGCCGGGACCGGTCCCTGGCCCATCGGGATGGCCGCCGTGACCTTCAACTGCGTGAAGCAGTAGTACTCCTGGTGGTCCACCGTCAGGGACAGGAAGTCCCCGAGGGCCCACTCGTTCAGGTTCAGGTCCGGGGTCACGGTGATCACCGCTCCCCGCCACGCCTCGGACTGGCGCAGGCCCGCGTCGGCCACCGCGTAGCCGTAGAGTTTCGGGTTGCCGGTGGTGCTGTCCTTCGAGATCACCCACCGGGGGGAGACGATCACCGCGTCCACCGCCAGCCCCGTTCCCCCGTTGACGAACTGCGGGGCCGTGGTGGTCCCCGCCGGCGGGCACTGGACGCTGGTGTCGGACTGCTGGATGGGCCCGATCGTGTTCGCCACGGGACCGATCTCCCCATCCTCCACCGCCTGGTCCTGCATCGGATCCCGGCCGCCGTCGGTCGGCCGGACGTCGTTCCCCCCGTTGTCGGGGAGTTCGACCCGGGGTCCCTCGTCCGTTCCCTCGACGGTCCGTCCCTCGCATCCGAGGCCGACCGCCATGGCCAGCAGCACCGTTCCCCAACCTGCGCAACGCTTCATCCTGACTCTCCTGCATGCCTTCCGAGAGGCGTTCCCGAAACTTTCACCTGATACCAGAAACGCCCGCCGCCGTCAAAAGCGACCTTCCACCCGATCGGAGCCGGCGTCAGGGCTTCGAGGGGGGCGTGTCGGAGAGGGGGGATGCTGGGTCAGGCGAGGAGGGAAGATCAGGCGCGATGCCCGATCACTTGCACTTGTTGAAGTCCTCGAACTTCGCGGCCTTCAGCTGGCAGTCCACCTTGGCCTTCGTGGTGCCGCCCTTCACGCACTTGTCGGCGCAGGCCTGGAGCTCCTTCTCGGCCTGGGCCTTCGCGTCCGCCTCGGCCTTCGCCTTCGCGTCGGCGGCGGCCTTCAGGGCGTCGGCCTTCTGCTTGTTCAGCTCGGCCATCCGGGGAGCGAAGCCCTGGACGGTCTCCTGCTTCTTCTGGTTGCAGGCCTCGTCCGCCTTCGCGACGTCCTCGGCCTTCGGGGCCTTGGTCTTCTTGTCGACCGGCAGGGCCTCCTTCGCCTTCGCGCACTCGGCCTCGACGGCCTTCAGGGCCTCGGCCTGCTCGTTCTGCAGGGCCTGCATCTTCTGGGCGAATTCCGCGTTGACCTTCACCGCCGGATCCTCGGCGGGCGGGGTCGGGTTGGCCGCCTTCTGCAGCTCGGCCGCCTTCGCGCACGCCTTCTTGCACTCCTCCGGCGTCGCCTTCTTCGCACAGGCCGCGAACGACAGAGCCACCACCGCCACCAGCACGAACAAGACCTTCTTCATCTCACGAACCTCCTCCAGAGAATCAACTGGCGTCCCCCACCCGGAGGCGCCTTCCGGGTCTCTCTTTCCGAGAAGGCCCAGTTCGGCGCGGATTATGAACCTGACCTCCCGTGTTGTCAACTGTTTCTGGCGAGAGGGGGAATCCCCGGAACCGGGGCCGGGGGGAAGCCCCCGTTCACGGGCCGGCAGGACCTCTTGCCGGTCGCGAACGTCCGACCCGGGAGGCAGGACCCGACGGGAATGCCGGGTTCTCCGGGTCCGTCCCGGCGGAAAGTCGCAGCACGGCCTGGCCGCAATTGCTGCCGACCTGGTCCTCCCGGGCGTCCCCGACGCTGACCACGACGTCGTAGCGCGCCAGCCGGAGCGCCTCGACGGCCTGGGCGATCCCGGCCTCGTCGCCCCCCCGGAGCACGGTCCGGAACCCCCGGCCCCGGACGGTGGGGTTCACGGGGGTCAGTTTCACGGCGAAGACCTCGGGGTCGAAGCCGTCCCGGAGGACCCCGGGGTCGAAGGGGATGCCCTGGGCCAGGGCGAAGTTCAGGACGACCTTCCGATCGCCGGGACGGTGGAACCGTCCCCCGTAGCGGGCGATGCGATCGAGGGTCCAGTGGCGCGCCGGGATCAGGCGGGACCGGGCGTTGGCGTCCGTGGACTGGATCGAGAACTGCAACTGGAACCTCCCAGGGAACCGGCGGTCCTTCACCTCCCGGAGGGCCTCGAACCAGTCTTCCCGGCAGTCCGGGGCCGTGGTCGCCACGCAGGCCCAGAGACCTGGGGCCTCCGCCACGCCGGGGAGGCGATCCAGGGCCTGGATCACCGCGTCGTTCAGCGCGGGCTCCCCCATCCGAGAGAAGTGCACCTTCAGTTTCCCGCACCGGGCCGCCAGGCCCGGGTGCCGCGCCACGCCGATCCGGACCTGGTCCAGGATCTCTTCGGCGTCGAGGTTGCCGTGGAACGTCCCCCCGGCATCGCAGAACGGGCACCCCACCGGGCAGCCGAACTGGGTGGAGACGTTCAGGATCCACTTCCGGTCCCGGGAGAGGGGCGGATCGAGGCCGTCCACCATCTCCACCCGGAAGCGATCCTCCCCCCGGAAGCGCACCACCGCGACCTCCGCTACCTCGGGGAGGCCGCTCCATTCCAGCACCTCGAAACGGCTAGCGGACACTTTCCCTCCGTTCCCTGCCGCGGCCCGGGAGGCCGCGGGTCCGACGGGAATCCCCGGTGTACCGCACCCGGTTCCCTGGACACAAGTTTGTACCTGACGACGCCCGCCGGTCAAGGGGGGAGTCGACGCCGACGTTCATGCGGCCTCCTGGGGGCAGTCCCTGCGGGCCTGAGCTGGGCTC
>JAGOKF010000100.1 GCA_017994695.1 Myxococcota bacterium
GCGTGGTCGTGGGCACGGCCGACGGTACCGTGGTGAGCCGCAGGCGTTCCGACGGCCAGCCCGCCTGGAGGACCAGGCTTTCGACCTCGGCAGCGGGATCCCCGGTGCAGGTGGGACGCCGGATCGTGGTGGCCGGAAGCCGGGGCCTCTGGCTGCTGGATGCCGGCAACGGGAAGCCCCTGGACCACCTCTCGCTGCTCTGGGGCATCGAGGGAACCCCCGCGGTGCTGGGGAACCGGGTCTTCTTCGTGGGGAACGGCGGCACGATCCAGGCGGTGGACGTCCTGGTCCCGTGAAATGGAACCGCCGGTCCGACCCGGCGTTTTGATCTACCTCGGCCGGGGTTCTTTTCATAGAATCTCGGCGGCCCGATGGGTTCCGTTCGTCGAAGGAGGTGTCATGAGGCGTCATATCCTGTTGGCTGGCTGCCTGGCGGCCGTCGCGTGCGGGGGTGGTTCGGGCAAGCCCGGGGACACGGTCACTCCCCCCGCCGATGTCCCGCTGGTCAACGACCTGTTTCCCGGAGGGGATTCGTCCGATCCGGGCGGGGTGGATACGGCCCCGCCCCGGGAGTGCGCCACCGACGACGAGTGCATCGCCCTGAAGGGCGACAACTTCGCCTGCGACTGCGTCGGGAAGTGCATCGAGGTCCCGGACTTCCTGACCGGCAACGGGTGCCGGGAGGACAAGAACTGCGGGTCCGAGGCGTTCTGCGACGAGTGCACGAAGACCTGCCAGCCCCTGCTTCCGGCCTGCGCTCCCTGCAAGACCGACCGGCAGTGCGCCGGCGACATGTCCCACTGCGTGGACACGGTGTTGCTGGCTGGGGTCAACGTGAGCCTGGGCGAGAAGGTCTGCGCGCCCTGGTGCCCCCTCTCGACCGGGGCCTGCGCCGTGGAGGGATCGGTCCCCGGGTCCTACGCCTGCGCCCGGATCGAGGGAGACACCCGGAACGGGGTCTGCGTGCCCCAGTCCCTGAACTGCGGAAACGTCCCGGCCCGCTGCACCGACGACAACCAGTGCGGCCCCAAGGAGAAGTGCTGGCCCGACCTGAAGACCTGCGGATGCCGGGACGCGCTGTCCTGCGCCTTCGGGGAGGCGTGCCATCCCACGACCCACCGCTGCGTGCCCGGCTGCACCAGCGACAACGAGTGCGGCTTCCAGAAGGTCTGCAACGCCGGTCTGTGCCAGAACGCCTGCACCGGGACCCTGGCCGACGACAACATCCAGGGTTGCGACGACCCGGTCCCCCTGGAGGGCAAGCAGTGGGACTGCGTGGACGGGCACTGCATCGTCCCCGGGATGTGCTTCTCGCCCGTGGATTGCCGGGAACCCGAAACCTACTGCGATGCGGGGTCGAAGACCTGCGTCCCCGGGTGCCTCATCGATTTCGACTGCAAGCAGGCCGCGAAGATCTGCGACAGCGTCGGCCGCGTCTGCATCGACCGGGGCTGCGTGGGCAACTACCAGTGCGGCTGCGGCCAGGTCTGCAACCTCCAGACGAACAAGTGCGAGACCGCCCAGGGCAAGTACTGCGAGCCCTGCGACCAGCAGCAGGGAGAGAACGCCTGCGGCGACAAGTCGATCATGTGCATCGGCTTCAAGGACCCGAAGACCAACGAGGACAAGGGGTCCTACTGCATGCCCCCCTGCGGGCCCGACCCCGAGAATCCCTGTCCCCAGGGCTGGCAGTGCCGCGAGATCCAGGACCAGAACGGCGTCCCCCAGGGGAAGGTCTGCATCCGGTTCTGCTACCAGAAGGTCGCCGGCGGCTGCGCGATGGGCGATGCCCCCGACCAGACGCCCGGATCCGACGCCACCTCGACCCCGGACCCGTGACGCGAAGGGGTCCTCGACCTCAGCGATCCGCCCCCGGGACCCGCCGGACCTCGAATTCCCAGCCTCGACAGGACATCGTGACCTCCCCGGGACCGTCAGGCCAGGCCAGCGGAAACCGGCAGGATCTCGAATCCTGGGGGACCGCACGTTCCCCGAAGGGGACGGAGGAATCGCGAGGTCGCGGTGTCACCGTCTCCTCGGGCCCGTAGGAGGTCACGAGGTCCGGCAGGCCCTGCGCCAGTACCGCGTCCCCCCCGCCCGACGGCACTTCGGTCCGGAGGGAGGGATCTGGAGTCCAGCGCCGGACCTCCGTCCCGGTTCGCACCCGGAGGGTGACGGGAAGGGAACGGCGGGATTCCAGGCGGATCCGGCGAAAGAACACCTGTCCCGGCGATGCCTGACGGCAGGCCCCGGCCATCCGCCGGGTGCCCATCCACACTTCCAGGCAGGCCGACTGGCCCCGGCGATCCTCGGGAAAGGATTTCAGCACCACGGGCCCCAGGACCATCCGGGCGGTGCCCGGACCTTCCGGGCGCCCAGGGGCGGAAGTCCTTGGTTTCTCCCGGGCCCCGGTCGGCCCGGCAGCAAGAAGGACCGCGGATGCCAGCACCAGCGTCGGCCTCATGGAACGCAGGCTCCCTGGCGGCACGCCCTGCCCAGTTCGCGGCAATCCTGCACCAGGACCAGGTAGCCCACCGGCGAGCAGGTCGCGGCCAGGTCGTTGTGGCAGAAACCGGACGAGGACCCGGGGGTGCACAGAGAGGGAGGGTCCAGCACGCAAAGCGCCCTGGGTACGGGGGTCCCCCCGCCCTGGTCGAGCCCCGTGATGCAGGTCTCCCCGGGGGTCCGGCAGGTCCGGTCCACGTCGTAGAGCCAGACTCCGTCTTCGCAGACACCGGGAACCCGGTTCGAGGCGTCACACCGTTCCATCGCCACGGCCGGATCGCAGGGCAGGAGGGGCAGGATCCCGCACCGCCCCTCCCCCAGGCAGGTGGCGTGTTCCGGGCAGGGCTCCCCTTCCCAGCGGGTGCCCCCGGATCCGGACACGCAGACCTGGCGTTCCTCCTCCACGCAGCGTCGCTGCCCGGCGGCACAGGGTTCCTCCCCGCAGCCCCCGGCCCAGACCGCCAGCCACACCCCCCACCAGGCCCGTCCCATGGGTTCACCTCCAGAGGGGGCAATGGTAGCCTCTTCCCGGACCATCCGTCGATCCCCGGAGTGAGCGGATGCCAACGCCCCAGCGCCCCCCGGCCGACGGCCCATGGCAGGGATTTCCCCCAGCCTGGCATCCCGGCTGCAGGGTCCTGGTCCTGGGGACCTTCCCCGGTCCCAGGAGCCTCGCCGAGGGGGGCTACTACGCCCATCCCCGGAATGCCTTCTGGAACGTCATCGGCGCCCTGGAGGGCTTCGACCCCCGGGGGGTTCCCTACCGGGATCGCCTGGACCGGATGCTGGCCCGTGGCATCGCCCTCTGGGACGTCCTGGCCGGCTGCCGCCGCGAGGGGAGCGAGGACTCCGCCATCGTCGATCCGGTCCCCAACGATTTCCTGGACTTCCTGCCTCGGATGGCCGGCCTCCGGGGGATCCTGTTCAACGGCCAGCCGGCCTTCCGCCTCTGGAGGCGCCTGGTGGCCCCGACCCTGGCGGGGCCCGTCCCCGAGTGCCTTGTCCTGCCCTCGACGAGCCCCGCCGCAGCGCGAATTCCGGCAATGGAAAAGGTCCGGATCTGGACCGAGGCTCTCCGGTCCCTGACCTGATGGAGATCAGTTCTGAGGGGCACCCGCCTGGAGGGTCTTGCGGCAGTTGTCCGCCAGGGTCGGTTCCTTCACCTGGTCGCAGAGGCTCGCGTCCCGGTTCTGGTAGGCCTTCTGGAGGTTCACGTAGTCCCGGCAGGTCCGCTGCGTATGGGCCGACTCGATCCGGTCGCAGAGGGCCAGGTCCTGCTTCTTCATCGCCATCTGCTGGTGCACCTGGTCCCGGCAGGCCGCCGCGTGGGTCTCGGGCTGCAGTTCCTTGCAGAGGTCCGGCTGTTCCTGATCGGCCGCGACCTGGGGCAACACCTGCATGCGGCAACGATTCCGGGGATCGGCCTGGGGAATCTTGTTGCAGGCCTCCAGTCGTCGCTCCTTCAGGGCCGCCTGGGTCAGCACCAGTTCGGTGCACTGCTGGACCGCCGCGTCGTCCTGGAGATCCTTGCAGAGGGAGTGGTCCCCGTTGGCCGATGCCCGGTCCACCACCAGGCGCACCTGGCAGTTCTGCCGCTCGGTCCTCGAGGAGATCTGCCCGCAGAGGTTCGCGTCCTTGGCCTGCAGAGCCTTCGCCATCAGCACCCCGTCCCGGCAGTTGGACCGGATCGCCTCGTTCGGGATGCCATCGCAGATCGCCTCGTCCTTCTGGGAGTAGGCCCGGGACCGGACGACCTGGGCCTGGCAGTTGTCCAGGGCCGCGGTCCAGCAGCGGACCAGTTCCTCGGTGGCCTCCTCGCCCGCGGCCTTGCGGGCCTTGTCGAAGGCCTCCAGCACGGACTTCTGGACGTCGTCCAGCACGACTCCCGCCGGCCGCGCCTCGGCCTTCCCTGCCGGGGCCTGCCCTGGGGCCTTCTTCTGGCAGCCGGTACTCGCCAGCGCAACCAGTGCCATCCCGATGATCAACCTGCGCATCGATCCTCCTCCTTTCTCCGGGGGTCCGCCGTTCGACACCGGCTCAACCCTCCATTCCGTTGCGGTATTCCCGGGCCGCCTCCACGTAATGATCCGCGGACTCCTTCAGGGCCGCGATCTCGGCGTCGGTCAGGGGCCTCCGCACCTTGGCCGGCACCCCCACGGCCAGGTGGCGGTCCGGGATCACCATCCCCTCCGGGACCAGCGCCCCGGCGCCCACCATCGCCTCCTCCCCGACCACCGCCTCGTCGAGCACCACCGCCCCCATCCCCACCAGGCAGCGCCTCTTCAGGTGGCAGCCGTGGAGGATGGCCCCGTGGCCCACGGTGACCTCGTCCTCGATCACCAGGGGGGTCCGCCCCGTGGACTCGTGGAGCACGCAGTTGTCCTGGATGTTGCTCCGGGCCCCGATCCGCACCGCCCCGACGTCGCCGCGGATCACGGCCCCGAACCAGACCGACGTCCCGGGCCCGATCTCCACGTCTCCCGCCACGGTGCAGGGTTCCAGGAGCATCGCCTCGGGATCGATCCGGGGCGACCGGCTGCCGAAGTTCCTCTGCATGGCCTCCTCACAGTTTCCGGTAGATGGTTCGGGTGGCGATCCCCAGCAGTTGCGCCGCCAGGCGCTTGTTTCCCCGGGTCAGGCGGAGCGTCTGCTGGATCACCTGCTGCTCGATTTCATTCAGGGGCGTCCCCAGCTGGATGGTCATGTACTGCATGTCCTGCCGCTCCGATTCCGCCAGGTCCGGGAGGTCCTCCAGCCGGATCGTGTCCCCCCGGCACAGCACCACCGCGTGCTCGATGGTGTTCTCCAGTTCCCGGACGTTCCCCGGCCAATCGTGGGTCGCCAGGACGTCCATCGCCTCCCGGCTGATGGACCGGACGTCCTTCTGGTTCCGGCTGGCGTAGCGGGCCAGGAAGTGCTGGGCCAGCAGGGGCACGTCCTCCAGCCGTTCCCGCAGCGGCGGCATCGTCAGCTGGATCACGTGGAGCCGATAGTAGAGATCCTCCCGGAAACGCCCCTCCCGGACCATGTCCAGGAGGTTCCGGTTCGTGCTGGCCAGCACCCGGACGTCCACCCGCAGCGTCTGGGTGCCCCCCAGGCGCTCGAACTCCCCCTCCTGGAGCACCCGGAGCAGTTTCGCCTGGATCATCGGATCCAGTTCCCCCACCTCGTCCAGGAACAGCGTGCCCCCGTGGGCCATCTGGAACCTGCCCTCCCGGCGCGCGAAGGCCCCGGTGAACGCGCCGCGCTCATGGCCGAAGAGTTCGCTTTCGAGCAGCGTGACCGGGATCGCCGCGCAGTTCAGCGCCACGAACGGCCCCCGGTTCCGGCGGCTCCGCTGGTGGATCGCCCGGGCGGCCAGTTCCTTCCCGGTGCCCGACTCCCCGAGGATCAGCACGGTGGTGTTGGCCGGGGCCACCTGGTTCAGGGTGTCCAGCACCTTGCGCATGGCGGGGGACGTCCCGATCAGGGTCCGCTCGCCGGAAATGGCGTCCAGTTCCGCCCGCAACTGCTGGTTTTCCGCCTGGAGGGAGGCCTTTTCCAGCGCCCGCCCCACGCTGCGGACCAGCAGCGGGCGCTTCAGGGGCTTCGTGACGAAGTCGTAGGCCCCCTCGCGCATCGCCTCGACGGCCCGCTCGATGGTGCCGAAGGCCGTCATGATCACGACCTCCGTCTCGGGCCGCAGGGCCTTGATGGTCCGCAGGAGGTCCATCCCGTCCATGCCGGGCATCCGGAGGTCGGTGAGGACGACCCCGTAGTCCTCGGCCCGGATCATCTCCAGGGCCTCCTCGGCGCTGTGGGCGACGGAGACCTGGTGGTCCTCCCGGAGTAGGATCTCCTGGATGGATTCCAGGGCGGATCGGTCGTCGTCCACGACCAGCACCGACCCCTTGCGCAGGTTCCCCGCCACGGCCCCCTCCGGTCGCCGGCATTATGCCACAAACACCCGGGGCCTTGACCGAAAGGGCGCAAGAGGCCAGGATTCCTCCATGAAGGGAAGGTCCCGCCCATCCACTCCTTCCGACCCCGAGGCCCTTCGCCGCGATGCCCTGATCCGCTACCTGGAGGCCTCCCTCCGGTGGTCCGAGGCCCTGGTCGAACAGCGCATCGTCGATGTGTGGGGGCCCATCGACCAGCAGGACCCGGCGGAAATCGCCCGGTCCCTGGCCGCGGCGGAGGAGGGCCTGGTGCAGGCCCGGGAGGAATTGCGGTCCGCCGGCGCCCAGGACCCCTTCGACTCCCTGGCGACCGTCTGGGACCTGGACGCGACGGACCAGGCGATCCTGCGTCTGGCCCTGGCTCCCGTGCTGGACTCCTCGTTCCGGCGCCGGATCGCCCGCTTCCGGGACAACGTCCTGCTGGACTATCCCGACGTGGACTTCTTGCTCCAGATGATCTCCCGGTCCCGCACGGAGCGCCTCCGGCTCCGGGAACGCTTCCTTCCTGGCGGGGCCCTCCTCCGGGCGCGCCTCGTTTCCCTGGTCCAGCCCCGGGACCTGTCCAGCGATTCCCTGCTGGTCCAGGAGGTGCGCCTCCCGGACCGGATCGTGAACTTCCTGATGAACTACGACCACCTGGACCGGACCGTGGCGCCCTATGCCCGGATCGTCCGACCCGAGGCCCGGCTGTCCCAGGTGGTCGCCGATCCCGAGGCCCTGGGACGACTGGCGGACCTCGCGCTTCCCGTGCTGCGGGATCTTCATCCCAAGGGATCCGGCGTGGTGCTGGGCCTTTCGGGTCCCCCGGGGACCGGAAAGACCTTCATCTCGATGGCCCTGGCGGCCGAGGCCGAACGCCCCGTGGTGCAGGTGGACGGCCAGCGCCTGGCCGCCCTGGACCCCCTTCCCGAGGACCTCCTGGACGCCCTCTTCCAGGAGGCGGCGATGCGCCGGGCGCTGCTGCTGATCGAGGGCTGCGAGTCCTTGCTCTCCCAGCGGACGAACCGGGTCCCGGGACTCCTGGACCGCCTGGACCGCCATCCCGGCGTCTCGATCCTCTGCGCCACGGACACCCGCCAGATGGACCCCTCGGTGGAGCGCCACGTCGCCTTCCAGATGGCCCTGGAGGCCCCAGACGTCCAGGGGCGCCTCCGCTTGTGGGACACGGTCCTTCCCGGAGACCGGCGGGGCCCCGACGTGGACCTGCCGGTCCTGGCCCAGACCTTCGAGTTCACCGGGGGGCAGATCCGGAACGCCGTGATGGTGGCCCAGCGGCTGGCGGACCCGGCCGGCAGGGAGCGGGTGGGCCAGCGGCACCTCCTGGACGGCGCCTGGACCCAGGTCCGGGCCGACATGGAGGAATACGCCCGCCGCAGCAAGGTCCGGCTGACCCTGGAAGACCTGATCCTCCCCGACGAGGAGAAGAAGTCCGTCCGGGAGGTCCTGGACGCCGCCCGGCACCGGACCTTCATCCTGACCCACTGGGGCTTCGGGGCACGGATGCCCACGGGGCGCGGCCTCTGCTGCCTCTTCGTCGGGGAGCCGGGAACCGGCAAGACCCTCTGCGCCGAGATCCTCGCCGAGGAACTGGGCCAGAACCTGTACCAGATCAGCATCCCCCGGGTGATGTCCAAGTACATCGGGGAGACCGAGAAGAACATCGAGCGGATCTTCCAGACCGCCCGGGCGAACAACAGCATCCTGCTCTTCGACGAGGCCGACGCCCTCTTCACCAGCCGGGTCAAGGTCGAGACCTCGGTGGATCGCTTCAGCAACATGGAAATCAACCTGCTGCTCCAGGAAATCGAGCGGTTCGACGGGATCGTGATCCTCACCACGAACCTGGAAAAGAACCTGGACAAGGCCTTCGAGCGCCGCATCCAGTTCAAGATCCGGTTTCCCTTCCCGGACCGGAAGCACCGGACGCTGATCTGGCGGTCCCTGATTCCCCGGGAGTGCCCGGTCTCCCCGGACATCGACTGGGAACTGGTAGGCGAGTCCTTCGAACTCTCGGGAGGCCACATCAAGAACGCGATCCTCCGGGCCGCCTACCGCGCGGCCCGGGACGGTCGGCCCATCTCGATGGATCACCTGGTGGACGCCGCAGAGGCCGAGTGCCGCCACGCGGGAAAACTCTTTCGAGGATTGAAGCAAGATGACTTCTGAACGCATCGCATCCCGCCGGGATCCCCCCCGGAAACGCCCCCCCTTTCCCGGGTCCGATGCCCTGATCCGGGCCCTTCCCAAGACGGACCTCCATGTCCACCTGGACGGGTCCCTGCGCATCCCGACCCTGATCGAACTGGCGCGCCAGCGGGGCGTCACGCTCCCCAGCGAAACGGAGGACGGCCTGCGGGAACTGGTCTTCAAGGACCGCTACGCGAACCTGGTGGAGTACCTGGCCGGGTTCAACTACACCACCGCCGTGATGCAGGACCCCGAGGCCCTGGAACGGGTCGCGTACGAACTGGCCGAGGACAACTACGCCGAGGGGGTCCGCTACTTCGAGGTTCGGTTCGCCCCCCAGTTGCACTGCAACTCCCGCATGGGGATGGATGAGGTGTTGAAGGCGGTCAACCGGGGGCTGCAGCGGGCGACCCGGAAATGGAACCGGAAACTGCTGGAGGGGGGGGCCGGTCGGCCCACGGAGCCCGAGTACGTCTATGCCATCACCGTCTGCGCCCTGCGGTACTTCAATTCGCACATGAGCGAGTACTACCGAGACTGGGGACGGGTGCACCCTTACACGCCGGAGCCCCAGATCTTCGGCCTGGCCTCCCTGGAACTGGCCCAGGCCGCGGTGGCCATCCGGGACCGGCACGGCATCCCCATCAGCGGGTTCGACCTGGCGGGCCGCGAGAAGGGCTACCCCGCCGAGACGCACCGGGAGGCCTACGACTACGCCCACAAGAACTTCCTGAAGAAGACCGTCCACGCCGGGGAGGCCTACGGCCCCGAGTCCATCTTCCAGGCCATCACGGACCTCCACGCGGACCGCATCGGCCACGGCTACTACCTGCTGTCCCCCAACATGGTGACCTCGGCCCACGTCGCGGACCGGCAGGAGTACGTCCGGAGGCTCGCCGAGTACATCGCGGACCGCCGGATCACCATCGAGGTCTGCCTGACCAGCAACCTCCAGACCAATCCCCGGATCGGGGACCTGAGCCGGCACGCCTTCCGGAAGATGCGGGAGGCCCGCCTTTCGACGACGCTGTGCACGGACAACCGGCTGGTGTCCAACACCACGGTCTCGAAGGAGGTCCGCCTGGCGGTCGAGCATTTCGGCCTGACCAGCCGGGAACTGCGGAACATCATCATCTACGGCTTCAAGCGGTCCTTCTACCCGGGGTCCTACACCGAGAAGCGCAACTACGTCCGGAAGATCATCGACTTCTACGACCAGGTGGAAAAGGACCACATGCCCCCGGGGGGCTTCTGGCGGTCCGACGACGAGGACGAGAACCCCTGACCCGCCCCGCCCCCCGTCCTACCGGGATCCCGGAATCAGGTCCAGGGAACGGATGACTTCGGGGTCCTCCTCGCGGAAGACCCGGAGGATGCCCTCGTGCATCCGGCGCTTCAGGGCCGCCACCCCCGCCCGGCCCTTCTGGAAGGTCGCCCCGTAGGCCATCGCCTCCCGGAGGACCCCCTCGGCTCCCTCGGGGGCCCCCAGGGCCACCCCGGCCGCCACCATCTCGGGTCCGGTGACCCGGCGTCCCTCCAGGATCCACCGCGTGAAGGCCGGTTCCGGGACCGCCTTGCGGACCACCTGGATCATGCCCGGGAGGAAGGGGATTCCCAGGTCCACCTCCGGGAAGCAGAAGAAGCCCCGGTCCCCGCGCATGAAGCGGAAGTCGCAGGCGCAGGCCAGGATCGCGCCGTCCCCGAAGCAGTGGCCGTTGATGGCGGCGATGGCCGGCATGGGATAGGTCAGCAGGCGCTCGAAGACGTCGTCGAGCCCCTTCAGGAAGTCCCGGACCTCCTGGTGCCGCGACGGATCCTGCAGGCATTCCATCACCCAGGGAAGGTCGATCCCCTGGGACCAGTTCTTGGGATCCGAGGAGGCAACGACGAGTGCCTGGGCCCCGGGGTCGGCCTCCACCTGGTCCAGGGCACCCAGCATCGCCCGGACGAAGTCCCGGTTGTGCCGGTTCTCCCCGGCGTCCATCGACAGCACCGCCACGCTCCCCTCTCTGCGAATCGACAGCATCGGAGGTTCCTCCACCCAGACGCCCGCAAGGCTATCACGTCCGCCGCGCTTCCGGGGACCCGTGGCGGACGGGGACACCGGCCGCCATTGACGGAACGGGATTCGGGCCCGATCCTTGGGCCATGTTTCGACTGGTCAGCGACTACCAGCCGGCGGGGGACCAGGGACCGGCCATCGACGCCCTGGAGCGGGGCTTCCGGGAGGGGGCCCGGGACCAGGTGCTGCTGGGGGTCACCGGGAGCGGCAAGACCTTCGCCGTGGCGAACCTGGTGCAACGGATCCAGAGGCCCACCCTGGTCATCGCCCCCAACAAGACCCTGGCGGCCCAGCTCCACGGGGAGTTCAAGGCCTTCTTCCCGGACAACGCCGTCGAGTACTTCGTTTCCTACTACGACTACTACCAGCCCGAGGCCTACGTCCCGGCGTCGGACACCTACATCGAGAAGGACAGCCGCATCAACGAGGAGATCGACCGGATGCGCCACGCCGCGACCCGGTCCCTCTTCGAGCGCGACGACGTGCTGATCGTGGCGTCGGTTTCCTGCATCTACGGACTGGGATCCGCCGAGGCCTACTACGGCCTGGTGGAGTTCCTGGAGACCGGCAAGGAACTGGATCGGGAGGGCTTCCTTCGGCGACTGGTGGACCTCCAGTACGACCGGAACGACCTCGCCTTCGAGCGGGGCACCTTCCGGGTCCGGGGGGACGTGGTGGAGGTCTTCCCGCCGTCGGAGGAACAGCGGGCCATCCGGGTGGAGTTCTTCGGGGACACCGTGGATCGCCTGGCCTGGTTCGACCCCCTGACGGGACAGGTGGAACGGCAGGTGCGCAAGGTCGCCGTCCTCCCCAACAGCCACTACGTGACGACCCCGGAACGCATGCGGAAGGCCATCGGGACCATCCTCGACGAACTGGAGCAGCGCCTTTCGCAACTGAAGGCGGAAGGCCGGGTGCTGGAGGCGGCCCGGCTGGAGCAGCGGACCATGGCCGACGTCGAGTCCCTGGAGCAGTTCGGCCGCTGCCCGGGGATCGAGAACTACTCCCGCCACCTGACCGGGAGGGCCCCGGGGGACCCGCCCCCGACCCTCCTGGACTACTTCCCGAAGGATTTCCTGGTGGTACTGGACGAATCGCACCTGTCGGTGCCCCAGTTGATCGGGATGTACCGGGGGGACCGGTCCCGCAAGGAGACCCTGGTGGAGTACGGCTTCCGGCTGCCCTCGGCCCTGGACAACCGGCCCCTCCGGTTCGAGGAGTTCCTGGAACGGCGGGGGCGGACGCTGTTCGTGTCGGCGACGCCGGGGGACTTCGAGGTCCAGGCCGCCGGGGGCCGGGTGGTCGAGATGATCGTGCGACCCACGGGGCTCGTGGACCCGGAGATCCACGTCCGTCCCGCGACCTTCCAGGTGGACGACCTGCTGGAGGAGGTCCGGGCGCGGGTCGAGGCGAAGGAGCGTGTGCTGGTGACCACCCTGACCAAGCGCATGGCCGAGCACCTGACCGAGTACCTGGCGGAGGCAGGAATCCGGGTGCGCTATCTCCACAGCGACATCGACACCCTGGAACGGGTGGAGATCATCCGGGACCTGCGCATGGGGGTCTTCGACGTGCTGGTGGGCATCAACCTGCTCCGGGAGGGGCTGGACCTGCCGGAGGTCTCCCTGGTGGCCATCCTCGATGCCGACAAGGAGGGCTACCTCCGGAGCGACCGCTCGCTGATCCAGACCTTCGGAAGGGCGGCCCGGAACGTCCACGGGACCGTGATCCTCTATGCCGACCGGGTGACCGGATCGATGCAGCGGGCCATCGAGGAAACACAGCGGCGCCGGGCCCGGCAGATGG
>JAGOKF010000101.1 GCA_017994695.1 Myxococcota bacterium
ATCCCCCCGGTTCCCGGTCCGGCCCTTTGCCCGCAACCCGCCCACCCGGTCCCTGCCGGATGCGTCTTCCCGTCCCGCGACCACCCCGGACATCCGGCCACCTGGGGCCGCCCCGCAGGCGGGACGACACCCGACGCCCGGGTGCTCCCCGCCGGTCCTCGGGCCGCCTCGGCATCCGTCCAGGAACAGGACGGAGAGGTGCCTTGCCCTGGAAGGAGAATGGGTCCCGGTTTCTTGGCACCCCGGAAGGACCGGGCCTAAAATGCCGGACGGACTCTGCCGAAACCGGACGGGAAGGGAGATGCGGTTCGGAGCATGATCGGAAACGCTGCACCGGCCGGCAGAAAGTGGGCGGCCCACCCAGTGCGTGCGGCCGGAATCCTCGAATGGATTTCCGCCCTGTTGGGCCTCTCCCTGGGCGGATGCTTCACGGACCTCACGGTCCCGTCGTGCCGCACCCCGGGGGACTGCCCGGCGGACTACACCGCCTGCCTCCATTCCCTCTGCTTCTTCCGCAACACGGGGTGTGAGGAGGCCGGACCCGTCTCCGGGGACGGCTGCTGCTCGGGGTGGGAGGCCGACCGGAGCCCGGACGGGGATTGCCGGACCTTCGACCTCGCCCTGGAGATGTCCGAGTTCTCCCAGCCGGCGGTCCGGACGTCCGACGGGACGCTGTTCTTCCATGGCCGGTCCTCCCGGGACGGGAGGGTCCACCTGCTGCAGGTCACCTCCCGGGGAGACCCGGTCTGGGACCTGCCCCTGGGGACCGCGGAGATCCTGCTGCCGCCGGTGCTCCGGGACGACGACACGGTCCTCAGTCCGGTCCCGAAGGGAATCCAGATCGTGGACGTGGCCCGGCGGCAGGCCATCGACCTGATTCCCTCCCCGGCCCCGCCGGCCGGGCCCCTCTGCGCCACCGACGACGCCCTGGCCTGGGTGGACCGGGACGGGTCGATCCACCTCTTCCATCCCGGATCGGGCCGTCGCGTCGTGCTGCCCGGGGAGGGCGACGGGCTGCCGCCGGTCCATTCCCGGCAGGCCGATGCCTTCCTGGTCGCCCGTTCCGACGGGTCCCTCCGGGGCCTCTCTCCCGAGGCGACGTCCGCCGCCGACGCGATCACGGCCACCCTGGACCTGGGAACGAGGATCGCGGCGCCCCCGGTCATCGCGGGCGAACGGGCACTGGTGGTGACGGAGTCGGGAACGCTGATCGCGGTCTCCCTGGCCAAGACGCCCTGGCACCGGGCCTGGGAGACGAATCTCGGGGGGCCGTCGCCCGTGGCGCCCCTGGTGGACTCCCGGGGTCGCATCCTGGTGATCCGGGAGGACGGCACCCTGTTCGTCGTCCGGGAGGTCCGGGGACAGGGGGTGGTCGCCGGCAGCGTCGCCCTTCCCGAGGCCGGGGCTTCGCCGGCCCTGCTAATCACCGGGGCGGGACGCATCGTCCATTTCCGGGACGGCCGGCTCCGTTCCCTGCTGGTCCGGGAGGAGGGCGGAGGACTGGTCTTTTCCGAGGGATTCTCCTACGCCGTCGACGGTCGGCAGGTCGTCCCGGTCCTGGTGGACCGGCGGATCGTGCTGGCCCTGGACACGGGGCACGTCCTGGGGCTGGTGTCCCCGGAGGGGCCCGACCCTGGGCCCTGGTCCCGGCCCCTCGGCGACGAGGCCAACCGGATGAGCGGTCCATGACAAGGAGGTCGTGATGCACATCTCCCTGCGGTTCCGACTGGTATGGGTACTGGCCGTCCTCCCGGGCTGCGGCGGCGGCGGGGGAGGCGTCCCCGACACGCTGCCCGGGGACCCCGGGCCCCGGGATGCCATGACCGACCTCTCCGGGGTCCCATGCCATCGGGACCTGGACTGCGCCGGGATCCAGACCCCCCTGTGCCGGAAGGCCTCCTGCGACCACGGCACCGGGACCTGCGTGATCCTCCCGGACCCGGACCTGGAGGGCGCCCTCTGCGTCCCCTCCGACAACCTCTGCGCCGTGGGGGACGGCCGGTGCAAGGAGGGCGCCTGCGTGCCGGCCACCGTGAAGGACTGCGACGACCACGACCCGTGCACCGGGGACTCCTGCAACCCCGCCACCGGCGCCTGCGACCACCTGCCCCTCGATCGGACGCCCTGCGACGATGGAGACGCCTGCACGGACGACGATCGCTGCCGGGAGGGAACCTGCACGTCGGGCACCCGGATCTGCCAGTGCACCCGGGACGACGACTGCCCGACTCCCGAGAACCCCTGCCTGGGGCGCTATTTCTGCAACACCGAGGCCAGGGTCTGCGAGGTGCTGCCCGGGACCGCGGTGACCTGCGAGGTCCCCGGGAACCCCTGCCAGGAAGCCTTCTGCGACCCCGCGGACGGGCAGTGCCGGACCCGCGACCGGGAGGACACCACCCCGTGCGATGACGGCAATCCCTGCACCCTCGACGACGCGTGCCTCCAGGGGGCCTGCCGCGGCCGTGACCGGGACTGCAACGACGGCAACGCCTGCACCGAGGACCTCTGCGATCCGGAAACCGGGGAGTGCTCCCGGGTGGACCTCTCGGACGTTCCATGCGACGACGGGGACCTCTGCACGACGGGAGAGACCTGCCGGGAAGGGCATTGCGGCGGGGGAGCCCGGGTCTTCGACTGCTGCCACGAGGACGCCGACTGCGACGACGGCTTCGGATGCTCCCTGGAGACCTGCACGGACCACCGATGCATCTTCCAGGCCCTGGAGTGTCCCTCGGAGGGGGATGCCTGCCGGCCGAACCTCTGCCGGACCGACCGGTGCGAGGAGGCCCCCCTGTTCCGGCGGCAGCGGGTGCTGGACCTCCCCTTCGCCGGGTCCCTGCCCCCAGGGGCCCGCCTCGATCCCCCCGATGGCTGGGACCTGGACGAAAACGGACTCTCCCGCCCGGCCGGGGCCAGCGCCGGCCGGGTCCACCTGCCTCCCTTCCGGACCGGAACCGGCCTGACCTACCTGGCGGCCTACCAGCAACCGGGCCCGGGGCGGGTCCGGGCCCTGGTCCGGCAGACCCTCGTCCCCTGGGACTACCAGGACGCGTCCCTGGCGATGGCCCCTCTGGAGACCGGCATCCAGGACGTGGCCCTGGAGGTGCCCCCGGGGACCCGCCTTGCCCGGGTGCAGGTCCTCCACTTCCCCGGGGAGTCCTGCGGCGCCACGGCACCGGTCGTGGCCGACACCGCGGTGGTGGACTTCGCCCTGGCGGACAACGGCCGGGGGGAACTGGTCGCGGGGTATCTGTTCCGGTCGGGGGGCCGGTACCGGTTCGCCCTCCAGTCCTTCGACGAGGAGGGGCGTCCCCTGGGGACCTTCATCCAGGTCCCCGAGGAGTACCCGGTGGCCCATCCCCGGTTCCGGGTCCAGGCCTACTGGGCCGGGGACCGCTTCGTGCTGGTGTACGGGGCGGTGGAGGTCGGGGGCGCCAGCCGCATCCGCCGGGTGGAGTTCCGGGACGGCCAGGTGCTGGCCCTGGGATTCCTGTCGGACCGGCCGGACAACCAGTTCGAGCCGGCCCTGGCCCGGGCTCCCTGGCGCCTGACGGCCTGCTACACCTCCCACGACATCGACGCCTCGGGGCTGGGGATCGCCTGCCAGCAGGGGACCGGGCCCTGGGCCGCCATCAACCAGCGGACCTTCGGGGACCAGTCCCAGCCCGACGTGGCCCTGTTCCCCGACGGTCGGGCCCTGGTGGTCTGGAGCGACGACGAAGGGGCCGTCCGGGGACGCATCCTCGAGGACGGGGAACGGGGGGAGTTCCCGATCCAGCCCACGGTGCTCGGCGCGACCTTCTCCCGGCCCCGGGTGGCCATCTCGGGCCCCACCGCGATGGTGGTCTTCGAGGGGACCGGGGTCGCCGGGAACGACGGCACGGGGGTCTTCGGCCGGGTCCTCCGGGACGGTCTGGTGGACCCCTCCCTGATCGACTTCCAGGATGACCTGCGGGGCGATCAGCGATTGCCGGAGGTCGCGCCGACCGGTGACGGCTTCCTGGTGTCCTTCGCCAACGACGCCACCAGCGACGTCTGGGTGGTGGGGGTCAACGACCGCGGATCCGTGGACGGGAGGCAATTCCTGCAGTCCCCCGACTGGGCCTACGGTCCCTGCCACCTGATCCGCGCGGACTCCTTCCTGCTCCGGGTCGGCTTCCTGGACCTGTCCGGGAAGGTCCGCATGGACCTCGTCAGCAGCGCCTGCAAGGAGGGTTGGCATGCCGCCGGCAAGACCTGCATCGGTCCGGGCTATCGCTGAATCGGTTCTCGGGGCGTGGCTGCTGTGGGCCCTGCTGGGCTGCTCGGGCGATTCCCCCCAGGCCGGCCCAGCGGACGTTTCCGGCCCCGGGGACGACGGGGAGCCGGTCCAGTGCGCCACGCCGCTGGACTGCCCCGACCGGGAATGCCTGGTGGTGGCAGGGTGCGTCGCCGGCCAGTGCCGGTACACCCCGGTCTTCTCCCCGGGACGGCCGTTCCCCTGCACGCCCCTAAGCCCCTGCTACGGCAGCGCCATCTGCGACCCCGAGGGCCGGTGCGTCACCGACCCGGAGTCCAGAAAGACCTGCGACGACGAAAACCCCTGCACCGACGACTCCTGCGATGACCGGACCGGGTCCTGCGTCCGGGTCCCCAGAGACGAAACCCCCTGTGACGACGGGAATGCCTGCACCGAGGACGACACCTGCGTCCAGGGGTTCTGCCAGGGAGGGCGGCTCGCCTGCCCCTGCCTCTCCGACGGCGACTGCCCCGTCCCGGGGGATCGCTGCACGGCCCGCTTCCGGTGCGTCCAGAACGCCTGCGTGCCGGACCCCGGGACCGAGGTCCGGTGTCCCGCCAGCGCCGATCCCTGCCAGGTCCTCCGGTGCGACCCCGCGGACGGGACCTGCCGGCCCCAGGCCGCGGGCGACGACCTCCTCTGCGACGACGGCGACCCCTGCACCGAGGGAGACGCCTGCCTCGGGGGCACCTGCCAGGGCACGCCCCGATCCTGCGACGACGGCGACCCCTGCACCGGGGACCTCTGCGACCCCTCGGACGGGACCTGCGGACATCCTGGCCTCACGGGCCCAACCTGCGACGACGGCGACCCCTGCACCGCGAACGAGACGTGCTCCGGCGGCCTCTGCGGGGGCGGAACCCCGGTTCCCGAGTGCTGCCGCCAGGACGGCGACTGCGGCGCCGGCGACCCGTGCATGGCCGGCTCCTGCGATCCCGAGACCCACCGGTGCGTCTTCGCGCCGGTCACCCCGTGCTGCGGCAATGGCCAGGTGGAGGCTGGGGAGGAGTGCGACGACAGCAACCGGGACGACGGGGACGGGTGTTCCCGCCGGTGCGAGTTCCTGGAATTCGAGGTCGCGGGGAGCCAGCCCCCCCTCACGAGCCCCACCCGGGCCGCGGTGGCCCTGTCGGAGGATCACGACCGCTTCCTGGTGGTCTTCCACAACTGGCATCCGACGCTGACCAGCGGGTCGGGGATCTGGGGCCGCCTGGTGGGCCTCGACGGGCAGTTTCTGTCTGAACCGTTCCGGATCGAGGGGAACCTGAGCCTGACGCTCCGGTGGCCAGCGGTGACCTCCATCGGGGACCGGGGCTTCCTGGTCGCCTGGCGGGATGCCGGGGTCACCCGGTTCCGGCGGGTGGACGCCGAGGGATTTCCCGTCGGTCCCGAGCGGACCCTGGCCACCGAGGCCCTTCGGGACGTGCCGATCGACGATGCCCTGGCGTCCCAGGAACTCCGGGTCGTCGCGCTGCACGCCTTCCGCCCCGCGGGGTCCCGGGAACGGGTGGCCCTGCTGGCCTGGATGCAGGACGAGAGTCCCGAGAACCAGCCCCGGGGAGGGAACCATCGGATCCACTACGCGATCCTCCAGGAGGACCCCGAGGGAACCTGGATTCCCCTCGAGGGGTACCCCCGACCCCTCGCGTCGGCGAACGACTCCTTCTGGAAGGTGAATCCCCAGGTCGTTTCCGACCAGGCCGGCAACTTCCTGCTGCTCTGGACCGCCCGGGATCCGGCCAACCCCCGTCACTGGGAGCAGCGGGCGGCCCTGGTCCGCCCGGACGGGTCCGTCCTGCGGGAGATCCTGGTCCGGGAATACTCGGACTCCGGAACGATCCCGTCCGTCTCCGGCGTCCACATCCCCCCGCTGGGGATGTTCGCGACCACAAGCCCCGTGGCGAAACCGGAGGAAGGCCTGGTCGAGGTCCGCGCAAACCTGTACACCACCGCGCTGGATCCCCTCGATACCGGGCGGATGGTCTTCGTCGAACGGAGCCCGTCGCTGGCCTTCTTCACCTTCCCGGCCGGTGCCGACTCCTTCGCGACCGCCTTTGCCTCGGTGGTCGATCTCGGAGACATCGACCTGAAGATCCAGCGCTTGACGATTGGCCTCATGGCCCAGGGAACGGCCATCCGGCTCCACGGCCCTTCCCCGGCCTTCCGGTACGGAATCGACATCGCACCCCATCCCCGGGGAGGCCTCTTCGCGGTGTGGGTGGTCCACGAATCGGGCTCGTTTTCGGTCCGTGGCCGGATGTTCGGCCCCGTGCGATAGTCGGGCATCCCCCTTCCTTTCCGGATGACCATCCCGGGCCTGTCCCGAGGGTTGAAGTCCCCCGAAGGTTCTGTTTCAATGGAGGAAGTGTCCTTTGCCCGGAGGAAGCCCATGAAACGTCTGGTGAAGGCTCTGGCATGGATGGCCGTGCTGGCCGTTCCGGTCACGGGGTCCGCCCAGGTGGTGATCTCCGAGTTCCGGTGCCGGGGACCCGCCGGGGGAAACGACGAGTTCGTGGAGATCTACAACGCCGGGACCGAGACGGTCGACGTCGGCGGATGGAGACTGATGGGCAGCAACTCCTCGGGAACGGTGGGCCTGCGGGCGACGATCCCCCCGGAGACCACGATGCCGCCCCGGACCTTCCTGCTGTTCGTCAACAAGGCCTCCGGAGGCTACTCGGGGGCCGTGGCCGGGGACGTGCCCTACACGACCGGCATTGCCGACAACGGCGGGATCGCCCTCACCGATGCCGCGGGCAACCTGGTGGACCAGGTGGGCCTGGCCAGCGGAAGCGCCTACAAGGAAGGGACCACGCTGACGGCCTTCTCCTCGACCAACAAGGACCAGTCCTACGAACGGAAATCCTCCGCGTGCGGACCCGACCAGGACACCGGGGACAACGCCACTGATTTCGAGTACCACGACGGCATCTCCTACCCCCAGAATTCCTGGTCGTGCCGCCTGGCCTGCGCCGGAGACCCCTGCATCGCTCCCCCGGCCCCCACCTGCCTGGACGAATCGACCCTCCAGACCGCCGGGGACGGGACCTGCCTGATCAACGGGTTCTGTGAATACCCGCTGACCCCCTCGACCTGCGCCTTCGGATGCGCCTCGTCGCCGGAGCCCGCCCACTGCCTGCCGGACCCCTGCGAGGGGGTGGTCTGCGACACGCCCCCCAACGACCAGTGCTTCGAGGCCACTGGGACCTGCTCCGGGGGATCCTGCGACTACGAGATGCTGCCCCCGGCGACCGCTTGCGACGACGGGGACCTCTGCTCTGAGAACGATGCCTGCGACGACCAGGGGACCTGCGCCGGCACGCTGCGGATCTGCCCCCTGCCGGAACCCGAGTGCCGGGACGGTGGCACCGTGTCCCGGACCTACCTCACGGTGGCCTGCCAGTCCTCCACGGGGACCTGCGAGGCCACCTGGCAGGACACGGTCTGCGCCTTCGGATGCGATCCGAGCACCGGCTTCTGCCAGAACGACCCCTGCGCCGGAGTGGTCTGCAACACCCCCCCAGACGCCCAGTGCTACCAGGCGACGGGATCCTGCGTGGACGGAACCTGCCTCTACAGCCCCCTGGCCGCCACGGAGCCCTGCAACGACGGCGACCCGTGCACCGACGAGGACCGCTGCGACGGCGCCGGCCACTGCGCCGGAACGCCCCGGGTCTGCGCCACGCCCCCGAACGCCCAGTGCTACCAGGCGACGGGATCCTGCGTGGACGGGACCTGCCGCTACACCCTCCGGGATCCCGGAACCCCCTGCGACGACGGCGACCTGTGCACGGACGGCGATGCCTGCACCGAGGGGACCTGCGCCGGCAGCCCCCGGGTCTGCGAGGTGCCGGCGCCCTTCTGCCTGGACGCCGCCACGGCGCGAGTGGGCCTCGAGGCGGCCTGCGATCCGGCCGACGGGACCTGCGCGGTGACCAGCCGGGACATCGACTGCAAGGCCGCGGGATGCCGGGAGGCCACCGGCCTGTGCGCCCCCCACCCGGTGATCTCCCTGTTCCGCACCCGGGGTCCCGGCGGAGGCAACGACGAGTTCATCGAGATCCACAACCCCGGGGAGGACCCGGTGGACATCGGGTCCTGGACGATCAACGCCAGCAACCAGAGCGGGCTGACCGGCGTCCGGTTCACCTTCCCGGCGGAGACCGTGATGGGACCCGGCACCTTCGTGCTGCTGGCGAATCCCTCCTCCAACGGCTACTCCGAGGCGACCCCGCCGGACTACACCTACAGCACCGGCATCACCGACACCGGCGGGATCGCCCTGGTCCGGAACGACGGGCAGGTGGTCGACGCGGTGGGCATGGACCCCGGGAGCGCCTACCTGGAAGGGACCCCCCTGGCGCCCACCACCCAGAACCTGCGCCAGGCGTACCAGCGGAAGACCCTGCGCTGCGGGCCCGATCGGGACCTGGACGACAACGCCACGGACTTCGTCCGGGTCACCGACTTCCTGCCGCGCAACTCCCGGTCCTGCCGGCTGGAGTGCGCGGGCCTGCCCTGCGTCCTGCGACCCGCGGATCGATGCGCCGACGGGTCGACCCGGGTGTTCCACGACGAGGGAGCCTGCCAGGAGGGTTTCTGCGACTACCCGGAACACCAGGAGACCTGCCCCTTCGGGTGCCGGGACGGCCTCTGCCTGCCGGACCCCTGCGAGGGGGTGGTCTGCGACACCCCGCCGAACCCCTACTGCTACCAGGTCCCGGGGACCTGCATCCAGGGTACCTGCGCCTACGAGCCCCTGGAGGATCTCCACCGCTCCTGCGATGATGGGAACCCCTGCACCACCGAGGACCAGTGCAACGACGCGGGAAACTGCACGGGGATCCCCTTGGAATGCCCCACACCGAGCCCCCAGTGTCTCTCCACGACCGTTTCCCGGAACTATGCCGCCGGCGAATGCTCCCGGACCACCGGGGAGTGCGTGAATCCCCACGTGGACACCGAGTGCCCCTTCGGGTGCGACCAGACCACGGGCCTCTGCCTGGGCGACCCGTGCACCGGCGTGGTCTGCGACGCCCCGCCATCCCAGTGCCACCGGTCCCCGGGACTCTGCTCCCAGGGAACCTGTTCCTACATCCTCCGGGATGCCGGGGACCCCTGCGACGACGGCGATCCCTGCACCCTCGGGGACTCCTGCGACGAGGACGGGACCTGCCTGGGCACCCCGATCGTCTGCGACTCCCCGGAGGATCCCTGCCAACAGCCCGATGGCATCTGCGTCGAAGGCCTGTGCCGGTATGACTGGAAGCCGCCGGCCTCCCCCTGCGACGACGGGGATCCCTGCACTGCCGATGATCGGTGCGCCGGGGATGGCACCTGCTCCGGCACCCCCATCCCCGGCTGCGGCGAGGACCTCGGGGGAACGGACCCCGGAGGGACGGAGGACGTGCCGTCCGCCGACCCGGGGAGCGGCGAGGAGACGGGTCCCGTGGAGGATTCAACGCCCCGACCCGACCTTCCTGGGGACCAGGCCTCCCCGGCGGACCACGGGGCCGACGTGCCGTCCCTGAGGGATGTCCCGGCGGACGGGCCGGCCCCCGTGGACCCCGGGCCCGGCGGCGAGGACACCACCCCCCAGAAGAAGAGCAGCGGCTGCTCCACGGGGTCTTCCGCCTCCGGTCCCTGGTGGATTCTCGCCCTGGGACTGGCCCTTCCGGCGTTCCTCCGGCGGCGGCCGCGCCTTCCCCGTTGACCGGGGATCGGCCGTTCTGCGGCGACCGGCCTCCCAAGACTCTCCGTGACCTCCGGCGAACGCCGCCTGCGCCACACGACCGCGAGATCGCAGGAATTCCGGCAGCGGCGCCGGTCCGAGAGCGGTTCCAGGAACGGCCGGCAGGTCGCCAGCCGGGGGTCTCCTCGGATATCATCGGCCCCGGAGAGGAGGTCCCGCGGTGGTGGAACCCCATCCCGAAGGATGCGTGATCCGGATCGCTGTCCGGCCCCGGGCCGGCCGGTGCCGGATCGCCGGGGTCTCGGGGGACCGTCTCCGGATCGAGGTCACCTCGGCCCCGGAGGGAGGCGAGGCCACCGACCAGGCCCAGGCGACGCTGGCCGAGGCCCTCCGCGTGCCGGCCCGCGCGATTCGCCTGCTCCGGGGAGCCCGGAACCGCCACAAGGACGTCCTGGTCGCCGGGATGACACCTGACGAGGTCCGGCCCCTCCTGGAACAGGCCCTGGAGGGAAGACGGCGATGACGAGAACCCCGGGGGTCACCCCGCTGCCGCTGGCGATATTGCTGGCCATCCTGTCCGGGACGATGGTCTTCCTGTCCTTCCCCGACTTCGACCTCTTCCCTCTCCAGTGGTTCGCCCTGGCGCCGCTGGTCGTCGCCCTCCGGGGACGGTCGTTCCGGGGGGGGTTCTGGCTGGGATTCCTGTCGGGGGTCGTCACCAATTTCGGCGGCTTCCACTGGATCTCGGAGCTGCTGAAGGAGTTCGGGCACATGAGTCCCGGCCCGGCCTGGGCCATCACGGGGCTGATGGCGCTGTGGCAGGGGCTCCGGATGGCCTTGGCGGGCGGGTTCGGGGCCGCCGCGGCCCGACGCTTCGGCCGGATTCCCCTGGGCCTGTGGCTGCCTCTCTTCGTGGTGGCCTCGGAACAGGTGGTGCCCTTCCTCTTCCCCTGGCAGTTCGGCAACGGTCAGCTGCGCTTCCTGCCGGCCATCCAGGTGGCCGACGTGCTGGGCGTCCCGGGAGTCTCCCTGGTGGTGGCCCTCTTCGGCGGGGCCCTGGGGACCGTGTTCGCCAGGCGCCTGGACGGCGGTCCCTTCCCCTGGGTCACGGTGGTGCTGGCCCTGGCAGCCCTGGGCGGCGACCTGTCCTACGGGTTCCTCCGGATCCGGGAGATCGATGCCGCCGTGGCCGAGGCCGCCTCCTTCCGGGTCGGCGTCGTGGAGGCCGACGTGGGAATCTGGGAGAAGGAGGCCAAGTCCCCTGACGGCAGCCCCCTGCCATTCCAGGAGCAGGTCCGGGTCCTCTACCGGAACCTCCTGAAGCACCAGGTCCTCTCGGCCTCCCTGGAGGCCGCCGAGCACCCCGACCTGCTGGTCTGGCCCGAGTCCTCCTACCTGCCCCTCCGGGACGTGCTCTGGAAGCGCCTCCCCGAGGGGGCCGTGGCGGCCTCCTCGTCGGGACGACTGTTCCGAGTGGGCCCGGACCGGTGCACCCCCGTGGAGGAACCCGGAGCCGAGGAAGCCCGGGCGGCGGGCCTTGCAGCGGTCGCCGCCTGGACCGAGGAGTCCTGGCTGGCGGTCGGTCCCCGGGGAGGGGCGTTCCTCCGGGAGGGGGGCTCCTGGCGCCGGGAGACGACCGGAGTGGACCGGGATCTCCACGCCGTGGCCCTCCACCCCCGGGAGGACCTGGCCCTGGCCGTGGGCGACCAGGGAACGGCCGCCCTCCGGGAAAAGGGGGAATGGCGGCCCGTGGACTCCGGAACCCATCTGACCCTCCGGGGAGCCGCCTTCGTCCGGAACCGGGGGTTTCTCGCCTGCGGCGACGACGGCATCGTGGTCCAGGTCTCCCCGAAGGGCGGCCGGACGGTGATGGAGGCCCGGACCGGCGGACCAGACTGGCTGTCCTGCACCGCCGATGCCGCCGGGACCTTCTGGGCCGTGGGACAAGAGGGACGGGTGCTGCGCCTTCCGAGGAACGGATCCCCCGAGGATCTGTCGATGGGCGGCGAAACGCTGCGATCGGTGGCCGCCGGTCCCCGGGGGGTCTGGATCGCCGGCGACCGCGGCTCCCTGTGGGTCTGCGACCCGGAGTGCCGCCACATCGCCAGCGGCACCTCCCGGGACCTGTGGGCCGTCGCGGTGGACGAGGTGGGGACCGTCTGGGCCTCGGGTCCCGAGGGGATCGTGATCGCCGTCCAGAACGACAAGGCCCGGCCGGTCGCCGGGGCCCAAGGCCGGGTGGTGGCTCTGGCGAGCCTCCCATTCCAGCGGGGCTATCCCCTGCCCCAGTCGGTCCGCCGCCTCTACCCCTCCCAGAACCCCCTGCCCGCCCGGTCC
>JAGOKF010000018.1 GCA_017994695.1 Myxococcota bacterium
GGGATCCGGGCCGTCGCAGAGTTCCCCGACCGGGAAGTTCTCGTCGGTCAGGCCGTCGCAGTCGTCGTCCCGCCCGTTGCAGACCGCGGCGATGTCGGTGATGGACTCGGGGCCGCACTCGGAACCCCTCCCGTCCGCCCGGCAGACGAAGACCCCGTTCTTGCAGAAGTCCGTGTCCGGTCCGTCGCAGGGGAGGCCGACCAGGAAGTCGTCGTCGGGCGTTCCGTCGCAGTCCTCGTCGATGCCGTCGCAGCGGTCCTCGGTCTCCCGGAAGCCCGGCACCCCCGAGTAGTCGCAGACCCACCGTCCCCCGACACAGGCTGCCGGGATGACCTTCCCGGCACAGATTCCCCCGTGTCGGCAGGCGTCGGGCCCCGGCGTCACGTCCTCGTCGGTCTGCCCGTCGCAGTCATCGTCCTGGCCGTTGCAGGTCTCGGGCCGGACCCCCGGAGCGGACCCGTCCGGGTTGCTGCTGCAAGTCACCTGGAGGCTGACCCGATTGCACTCCACGACCCCGGGCCCGCAGGCCCCGATGCCCGTGCAAGCCGTGCCCAGGGCCTGGCCCTGGTAGAGCAGGCCGTTGTCCGCCACGCCGTCGCAGTCGTTGTCCAGGCCGTCGCAGAGTTCCGGCACCGCCTGGGAAGCGGTCCCGTCGGCGTTGGAACTGCACGTCGCCCGGGCCCGGTCCACCGAGCACTGCACGATGCCGGATCCGCAGAGGCCCTCCCCGGTGCAGGCCGCGCCCAGGGTCGCCCCCTTCCAGACCATGCCGTTGTCCGTCACACCGTCGCAGTCGTCGTCCAGGCCGTTGCACCGTTCCGGGATCCCGGCCGGATCCTCGGGACCGCAGACCGTCCCGGCACCGTCCCCGGTGCACTCCATCACCCCGCGACGGCAAACGTCCGAATCGGGCCCGTCGCAGGACAGCCCCAGTTCCGGGAAGACCTCGTCGGTCAGCCCGTTGCAGTTGTCGTCCAGCCCGTTGCATCGCTCGGCCGACGGCCCCCGCTCCGGGTGGCAGGCCAGGAAGGCCTGGAGTCCCTCGTGGACGCAGACCGTGACCCCCGGACGGCACTCCCCGACCGACGACCCGCAGGGCAGCCCGTCGCTGCCCGGATTGCCGTCGTCCACGATCCCGTCGCAGTCGTCGTCGAGGCCGTTGCAGATCTCCGGAGCGCCAGGGTGGATCGCCGGGTTCCGGTCGTCGCAGTCGAAGGGGGGCGGGTAGCCGTCCCGGTCCTGGTCCGTCAACCCGAAACAGGACAGGTCCGCCCCGTTGCAGTCCTGGTCCACCCCGTCCCCACACTTCTCCGGGGCTCCCGGGTGGATCGCCGGGTCCCCCTCCCCGCAGTCCTGGGGAGGGACGAAGCCGTCCCCGTCCAGGTCCGCCGGGTCGCACCAGGTGATCCGGCCGTCGCAGTTCCAGTCGCAGATTTTCAGGGCATCGGTCCCCTTCCGGGACGCCAGGCAGCAGGGTTCCGAGGCGCCCGGATGGACCTCCGCCCGGTGGTCGTCGCAGTCCTCGGGCCGAAGGAAGCCGTCCCCGTCCAGGTCGTCGGGCAGGCAGTCCTCGTCGGTCTGCCCGTCGCAGTCGTCGTCCGGGCCGTTCCCGCACAGTTCCGGCAGGTCCCGCCGGTCCGGCGGCTCCTGGCAAAGGACCCCCCGCCCGTCGGGATGGCAGGCGAACCGGCCGTTCGGGCACAGGTCGGCATCCTCACCGTCGCACGGTCCTGCCGGTAGGACGAAGTCCTCGTCGGTCTGCCCGTCGCAGTCGTCGTCGACACCGTTGCACCGCTCGACCCGGGGCCCGACGCCACCCAGGCACTCCATCCGCTGCCCCAGGGTGCCGTAGTGGACGCAGGCCCATCGTCCCGGGCGACAGGCCCCCTCCGAGGACCCGCAGGAGTCCCCGGCACGGACCGGGGCCGAACCCGGGTCCCCGAAAACCGATGGCCCGACGGCGGCCCCGTCGTCGATCACCCCGTTGCAGTCGTCATCGCGGCCGTTGCATCGTTCCATCGCCCCGGGATGCACCAGGGGATCCGCGTCGTCGCAGTCGAACCGGCCGGCATGGCCGTCCCCGTCCTCGTCCAACGGGCCGACGCATCCCGACTCCCCGACCGCGCAGCATTGCAGGTCGCCCTGCTGGCAGTCCTGGTCGATGCCGTCGTTGCACCGCTCCGGCGCTCCCGGGTGGACCGTCGGATCCGAATCGTTGCAGTCCGCCGGAGGCGCGTACCCGTCCTGATCCCGATCGTCCAGGGAGCACCAGGCGACCCGCCCGTCGCAGTCGAAGTCGCACCGGGGTCCCAGGACCTCCGGAGGGGTGTCCAGCGAACAGCAGGGCTCGAAGGCTCCCGGCCGTCTCGCCGGGTCGTCGGGGGCGCAGTCCTGATCGTTGGGCACGCCGTCGCCGTCCCGGTCCGGGGATCCGCAGGTCTCGTCGGTTTCCCCGTTGCAGTCGTCGTCCTGTCCGTTCCCCCCGAACACGCCGCAGTCCTCCAGGGCCTGGGCCTGGCCGCCGGTCGAGCACCCGGGCTGGCCGTCCGGCTTGCAGACCACCTGCCCGCCTTCGCACCGCCCCGTCCCGCAGGACTGGCCCAGTCGCCGGAGAGCCCCGTCGAAGTCCCGGAACCACAACCCCTCGTCGGTCCGGCCGTTGCAGTCGTCATCGACCCCGTTGCACCGCTCGGCGGAGGGGTACCGGGCATCGCAGGCCCCCCATCCGCCTTCCCCCTGGCAGGTCACCCGGCCCGGGCAGGTTCCCGCCGGGACGGCCACCTGGCAGGGCAGCACGGCGCCCTCGAGGTCCGCGCCGCACCGGCATCCCCCCGCGTCGGGGACGCACTGGGACCGGAGCACCGCCGGCAGGTCCTCCCGGGGGACCGTCTGGCACGTGAACCCTCCGGGACACGGGGTGCCGGCCCCGCAGGGAGCCCCGCAGAAGCGCCCTCCGACCCCTTCCAGGCAGGCGGCGCCGGGGGCCGGACAGTCGGCATCCTGGCGGCAGGGGGCGCACAGCCCCACCGGCATCGGCTGGCAGACCAGGTCCTCGGGCCCGCCGAGGGGAAGGCACCAGAGGCCCTGGGGGCATCCCCCGTCGCAGGGCCCTGCGCAGACGCCGGCCGTTCCTCCCTCGATCCCCGGCCAGGGCAGGCACAGGGCCGACAGGCATTCCCCCGGCCCTGCGCAGGGCCACCCCGGCGCCCCCGGGGCCACTTCCCGGAAGGGGACGTCGGACAGGTCCCCGTCGTCGGATGCCTCCGTCTCGGCGAGATCCCCGGGATCCTCCTCCCCGTCGAGGAGAATGCCGTCATCGGTGGCCAAGACGTCTGCGATGTCGGCACCCGCATCGGCGCCTCGATCTTGGGGAACATCGGAAGGGGCGGGGTCCACGAACCGGGTGCATGCCCAGACCAGGCACGGAAGGGCCCACAGGGGCCATCGAAGCCATCTCATCCGGCGAACCTCCCGTCCCGCGCAGGGCCGGGAATAGTGTAGCAAAGTCCTCCCGGCCGGGCAGCCCGTCACCGGGCCGGACCCGGGTCGTTTCCGCCGGCTCCCGGCCTTCGCCGTGATACATTCAGGCGCCTGGTTGGGGAATCGCCGATGGAACGGGTGGTCATCGTGGGCGGCGGGGTCTCGGGACTGGCGCTGGCCTTCTGGCTGCAGCGCCTGGCCGCCGGGACCGGACGGGAGATCCGGGTGACGGTGCTGGAGGCAGAGGACACCCCGGGCGGCCGGATGCGGACCGAGCGGGACGGCCCCTACCGGGTGGAGTGGGGGCCCAACGGCTTCCTGGACAGCAAGGTCCACGCGGTGCGTCTGGTCGAGGCCCTCGGGGCGGGCGGCCAGGTCCTCCAGGCATCCCTCCGGTCCCGAACCCGGTACATCACCCGGGGGGGCCGGCCGGTGCCGGTCCCCGAGTCGCCCCCCGCGTTCCTCCGCAGTCCCCTCCTCTCCCTTCCCGGGAAGATCCGCCTGCTGGGGGAGCCCTTCGCCCCGCCTCCGCCTCCGGGCCGGGACGAGACGGTGGCCGAGTTCGTGCGGCGCCGGATCGGCCCCGAGGCCCTGGCCTTCCTGATCGACCCGATGGTCTCGGGGGTCTTCGCCGGGGATCCGGAGGCGCTGAGCCTCGCGGCCGTCTTCCCCCGCATGGTCGAACTGGAGCGGGATTACGGCGGGCTCTTCCGGGCCCTCTGGCACCTGGGACGGGAGAAGCGCAGGGCCCGGCGGAATCCCGCCTCGGGGGGCATGGGGCAGCCGACGGGGGTGTTGACCTCCTTCCGGGAGGGAAGCCAGTTCCTGGTGGAGGCCCTGGCCGCCTCCCTGGCCCCGGGCACGCTGGCCTGCGGGGCCAGGGTCCGGGAGGTGCACCGGACGCCCGGCGGGTCCCTGGTGGAGGTCCGGGACGCCGGGGGGGGCGTCCAGTGGCTGGCCGCGGACCGGGTGGTCCTGGCCTGCCCCTCCTACGAGGCGGCGCGAATCCTCCGGCGGGAAGCCCCGGACCTGGCAGCGCTGCTGGACCGGATCCCCTATGCCCCCATCTCGGTGGTCGGAACCGCCTTCGAAGACCGGGCCCTGGGGGACAGTCCCCGGGGCTTCGGCGTGCTCCACCCGCGGGTCGAACGCCGGGGGTCCCTGGGAACCCTCTGCGACTCGCTGGTCTTCCCGAACCGGGCTCCCGAGGGACGGGTGCTGCTGCGGACGATGGTCGGCGGCGCCCGGGATCCCGAAGGCGCCGGCCTCCCGGACGAGGCGCTGCTGGAACGGGTGGTCCGGGACCTCCGGGAGATTCTGGGAGTCCGGGGGGACCCGGAACGTGTCTGGATCTTCCGCCATGAGCGCGGTATTCCGCAGTATCTTCGAGGACATCCAAGCATCCTGCGCCAGTTGGACCAGCGCCTGTCCCGGTGGCCCGGGCTCCACCTGTGCTCCAACGCCTACCGGGGCATCGCCCTGGGGGACTGCTGTCGCGAGGCCGAGACCCTGGCCCGGCAGATCGTCCACGCCGACCCCACCGCCTGAACCCCCAGGAGGCACCATGCGCTTCGGAACGCTTCGACTGGTCGCCGGACGGGACATCCCGGCCCTCTTCGGTCCCTTCGGGGCCGTGGACCTGGAGGAGGAGGCGGCCCGGAGGGGGCTCCCGCCCCCGCCCCGGGCCGGCCGGGACTTCGTGACGGCCTGGGCCGCCGGGGATCCCCCGCTTCGGGACCTGGTGCACCGGGCCCTGGAAGCACCCCTCGCGGTGATCCCCGATCGTGCCTGCGCCTTCCTGCCACCGGTGCCGGATCCGAAACTAGTGATCGCCGTCGGGCTGAACTACCGGAGCCACTGCCGGGAGCAGGACCGGGAGGTCCCGGCATCGCCCCTCTTCTTCGCGAAGATCCCCTCCTGCCTCGCCGGCCACCGGGACCCGATCCCGGCCTGGCCCCTGACCTCCCAGATGGACTACGAGGCGGAACTGGCGGTGGTGATCGGCCGCCCGGGACGGGACATCCCCCTCGACCGGGCGATGGACCACGTCGCGGGCTACACGGTCCTGAACGACGTCACCGCCCGCGATCTCCAGCGACAGGAGCGGCAGTGGACCCGGGCCAAGGGCCTCGACGGCTTCGGGCCCTGCGGGCCCTGGTGGGTCTCCCGGGACGAGATCCCGGATCCCCAGCGCCTGGGAATCCGGACCTGGGTCAATGGCGATCTGCGGCAGGATTCCTCGACGGAGGAGATGGTGTTTCCCGTGGCCCTGCTGGTCTCCCGTCTCTCGGAGGCCATCACGCTGAGCGCCGGGGACATCCTCAGCACGGGCACCCCGGCGGGGGTGGGGGTCTTCCGCAAGCCTCCGGCGTTCCTGGCCGCCGGGGACCGGGTGGTCATCGAGGTGGAGGGCGTCGGCCGCCTGGAGAACCGGGTGGTCGCCCCCGGGAGCCTTTGACACCCGGGGCCGATCCGGCCTAGCATAGCGTGGCCGACGGACCAATCCGGCCACATCACCTCTTGAAAAGGAGCATCATGGGCCCTCGCCGACGGCACACCAAGTACATCTTCGTCACGGGCGGAGTCGTCTCCTCCATCGGGAAAGGGATCAGCGCGGCCTCCATCGCGGCCCTGATGGAATCGAGGGGCCTGAAGGTCACCCTGCTGAAACTGGATCCCTACCTGAACGTGGACCCCGGGACCATGAACCCCTTCCAGCACGGCGAGGTCTTCGTCACCGACGACGGGGCCGAGACCGACCTGGACCTGGGTCACTACGAGCGCTTCACCGGGGCGACGATGACGCGCCAGAACAACGTCACCTCGGGACAGATCTATGCCCACGTGCTGGAGCAGGAGCGCCGGGGCGACTTCCTAGGGGGAACCGTCCAGGTGATCCCCCACATCACCGACGAGATCCGCCGCCGGATCCAGATGGCCTCGGAGCACACGGACCTCTGCATCGTGGAGGTTGGCGGGACCGTCGGGGACATCGAGAGCCAGCCCTTCCTGGAGACCGTCCGCCAGATCCGCCTGGAGATGGGCCGGGAGCACGTCGCCTGCGTCCACGTGACCTACGTCCCCTACATCCGGACCGCCGGGGAACTGAAGACGAAGCCCACCCAGCACAGCGTGATGGCATTGCGGACCATCGGCATCCAGCCGGACCTGCTGATCTGCCGTTCCGAGCGGCCCATGCCCCCGGAGGTCAAGCGGAAGATCAGCCTCTTCTGCAACGTGCCCCCGGAGAACGTCATCGCCGCCGAGGACGCCGACTCGGTCTACGAGATCCCCCTGCGCTTCCACCACGAGGGGCTGGATCAGCGCCTGGTGGACCAGATGAACATCTGGTCCCGGGACGCGGACCTCTCGCCCTGGCAGCGCCTCCAGGAGCGGATGAAGGCCCCGGGTCCCGAGGTCATCATCGCGATCATCGGCAAGTACGTGGACCTCCAGGAGTCCTACAAGTCGCTGAACGAGGCGCTCTTCCACGGCGGACTCGCGGCGGGCTGCCGCGTGCGGCTCCACTTCCTGGAGGCCGAGGACCTGGAGAAGAGCGGGGATCCGGGGGCCCTGCTGGCGGGCATGCACGGCGTGCTGGTCCCGGGCGGCTTCGGGCGCCGGGGCGTCGAGGGCAAGATCCGGGGGATCCACTGCGCCCGGACCCAGGGCATCCCCTTCCTGGGCATCTGCCTGGGCCTCCAGCTGGCCACGATCGAGTTCGCCCGCAACGTCTGCGGGATGGAGGGGGCCAACAGCACCGAGTTCGACCCGGACACGCCCCACCCGGTGGTGGATTTCCTGCCGGGCCAGCGGGACCAGGACCGGAAGGGTGCCACGATGCGTCTGGGGTCCTACGAGTGCGAGATCGAGGACGGAAGCCTCGCCCGCCGCATCTATGGATCGCCGGTGATCCACGAGCGCCACCGCCACCGGTACGAGGTGATGAATCCCCGGATCGGTCCTTTGCTGGAACGGGGATTCCGGGTCAGCGGGATCCACCGGGGCCCCCTCTCCGAGGGTACCGACCCGCTGCCCGACGGTCGCCGGGGCCTGGTGGAATTCGTGGAGATCCCCGATCACCCGTTCTTCGCGGCCTGCCAGTTCCACCCCGAGTACAAGTCCCGACCCCTGAGCCCCCACCCCCTGTTCGCGGCGTTCGTCCGGGCCGCGATGCAGCGGGCCCAGGGCACCGGCCTTCCCACGCCCGCGATGGAGGAGACATGAAGACCCGCATGCTGGCAGTCGCCCTGGGAATCGGATGCCTGGCGGCGTCCTGCGGAAACGCCGCGCCGGACGTGGACGGGGAGCGGCCAGGCGCGTTCCGGATCAGCACCGGCGTGCTGGTGAAGGACACCATCGACGCCGGCGGCGACCCGGTGGACTGGAAGGACTTCAGCCACTTCCAGGCCGGGCGGGCCACCGTCACGATCAGCATCGGCGATCCCTACAAGCCCCACGGGGTCCAGGGGGACCTCACCCTCTTCGACTTCGCCGGCAACACCCTCCAGAGCCGCCAGGTCGTGCCGGGCCAGCGGGACTACGCCTTCACCTTCGACATCGTCGCCGAACAGCACTACTTCTTCCGCATCGCCGCCCGGAAGGGCAGGGCCGGCTACCTGGTCGAGGCCCGGGTGGATCCCCTGGATCCCTGCGCCGCCTGCGGTCCGGGTTCCACCTGCTGCCCCCCCGCGGGGTGCTGCGCCCCCGGGCAGGTCTGCCGGGGAGGCGCCTGCGTGAGCCTGGAATGCCGTCCCCGGTGCGACCGTGGACGGGTCTGCGAGGACGGGCGGTGCGTCGAGGCCTGCCCCGGGGGATGCCGATCCGGGACCGTATGCGACGAGGAGTCCCGCCAGTGCGTGCGGGTCTCCCGCCAGGCCCCGCCGCCCCGGACCGATCCCCGCCCCGCCTGTCCCAGGCGCTGTCCCGCGGGCCAGCAGTGCAACGAGTCCACGGGGCGCTGCGAGGCGAAGGAGGCCCCTCCCCAGGGCATCCGGGCCCGGGTCCTGTCGGTGATCGAGCAGGACAGCGGTACGGTGATCCTGCTGAACGTCGGATCGGAGGACGGAGTCCGGGCCAATTCCACGGGTCGGATCGGCGGGGTGACCTTCCGGGTCCGGAAGGTCTCCGCCACGCGGTGCGAGGCCGTGGTGCCGGGATCGGCCGCCTCGGTGCCGAAGGACGGCATCGCGATCATCGAGCCGTGACCGCCTCCCCCAGCCGGATCTCCTCGGCGGCTCCCACGGCCTGGTCCACCAGGATCGGCGGGTCCACCCGTTCCTCCACCGCCCGGACCCGATCCAGGCTCGCGGCCGTCTCGGGGTGCGGGGGGACGAAGAGGCTGCAGCAGTCCTCGTAGGGCAGGATCGAGGTCTCGTAGGTCCCGATCCGCCGGGCCAGCGCCATCGTCTCCTGCTTGTCGAAGGCCAGCAGCGGTCGGAGGACCGGCATCTCCGCCGCCTCCTCGATCACCGCCAGGTTCGGCAGGGTCTGGCTGGCCACCTGGGCCAGGTTCTCCCCGGTGGCCAGGGCCAGGGCACCGGTCCGGCGGGCCAGCCGGCTGGCGATCCGCATCATCATGCGCCGGTAGAGCACCACCAGCAGCGGCCCCGGGGCATGGTCCCGCAGGTGGGCCTGGATCGCCCCGAAGGGGACCACGAACAGGCGCATCCCCGCCTGGAACGACGCCAGGAACTCCGACAGGACCCGGACCTTGTCCCGGGCCTCGGGGCGGGTCCAGGGAGCCGCCTCGAAATGCACCGCGTCCAGGTCGCATCCCCGGCGCATCATCTGCCACCCGGCCACCGGGGAATCGATCCCCCCCGACAGGAGTAGCAGCACCCTCCCGGCGGTCCCCACCGGCAGTCCCCCGGGACCCTTCTCGGATCCGACGGAGATCAGCGCACCCTGGGGCAGGATGTGGACCCGGATCACCACCTCCGGGTCTTCCAGGCGGACCGGCACCCGGCACCGCTCGAAGACCACCGCCCCCAGGCGCCGGTTCAGGGCCATCGAATCCAGGGGGTATTCCTTGTCCGCCCGGCTGGACTCCACCTTGAAGGAGGCCCGTCCGGCCACGTGGTCCTCCACCAGGGAGGCGACCTCCCGTTCCAGCGTCTCGATGTCCCTCGAAACCAGGCGGCCCGGGTGCAGGGAGGCCACGCCGAAGGTCCTCTGGAGGGCCTGCCGGAGCGGCTCCGTGACCTCGAAGTCCCGGAGCCCCGACAGGCCCCGGGAATCCCCGTGAACCAGCAGGAACTGGTCGTGCAGTTCCCGGACCTGCCAGTTCCCGGCCTGCCGGACCTGCCGTTCCAGCGATTCCCGGAGCCGCCGGGTGAACCACGCCCGCTTGCCCCCCTTCAGGAACACCTCTCCGAAGCGGACGGCGATCACGTTGGTGGTCATGGCCTGGATGCGCCCCCGGGGCCGGCCCTTAGCCTCGCCGCCTCACCGAGGGCGGGAAGAGGGCCGACATCGACGTGCCGTCATGGATGCATCGGATGGCCTTCGCGAACAGCGGCGACAGGTCCAGCACCTCGAAGCGCTTCCGGTGGGCCTGGATCTTGTGCTGGACCGGCAGCGTGTTGCCGACGATCACCCGCTCGATGGGCGACTTGACCAGTTTCTCGACGGCGTTGCCCGACAGGACCGGGTGGACGGCGGCCGCCAGGATGCGCCGGGCCCCCTCCTCCTTCAGTCGGATCGCCGCCTCCACCAGCGTGCCGCCGGAGGTGATCTCGTCATCCACGATCAGGCAGGCCTTGTTCCGGACGTCCCCGATGACCTGCCGCACCACTGGTCGCTCCGAGTGGTCGGTCCGGGCCTTGTCCATGATCGCCACCGGGAGGCCCAGTTCGTCGGCATAGTAGGCGAACGCCTTGGCCGCCCCGGCGTCCCCGAACACCAGCACCCAGTCCGCCTTCCGGCTCTTCTGGCGGAAGAGGGTCCGGTCGAAGTAGTCGAAGAAGATCGGGGCCGCCAGCAACTGGTCCACCGGGATGTGGAAGAACCCCATGATCTGGGGCGAGTGAAGGTTCATCGACAGGACCCGGTCGGCCCCGGCGGTCTGGAGCAGATCCGCGACCAGGCGGGCGGCCACCGAGATCCGGGGCTCGTCCTTCTTGTCCGACCGGCAGTAGGGATAGTAGGGGAGCACCGCGGTGATCCGCGCCGCGCTGGCGTACTTGATGGCGTCGATGAAGATGAGCAGTTCCACCAGATGATCGTTCACGGGGCTGCTGGAGGTCTGGATCACGAACACGTCCTTCTCCCGGACGTTGTCCTCCAGCCGGACCATCACGTTCTCGTTGGAGAACCGGTGGCTGTTGCTCCTTCCCAGGGGAAGGCCCATCTGGTCGGCGATCCGCTGGGCCAGTTCCGGGTGAGAGGAACCGGAGAAGAGGATCAGTTCGGCATTCATCCGGGCCTCCCGGTGCAGGACGGGCGCGGGCTATATACTCCCGCGCCGCGATGTCGTCAATCGACTCCGGGATTCCCGGGCCGGGAGCCCCGCCCCCGGGTCAGGTGCATCCCGGGATGGGGTCGTGGGAGCAGAAGTTCCCGTCGTTGCAGAAGTCCCGGGTGCAGTAGTTCCCGTCGTCGCACTGGGCGTCGAAGATGCAGCACCCGGGGATCTCCTCGTGCCGGCAGTTCCCCGTGGCGCTATCGCAGGAATCCTCCGTGCAGGGGTTGAAGTCCAGGCAGGACACCGGCTCGTAGAAGCAGGTCCTCGTCTCCGGGTTGCAGTCGTCCATCGAGCAGGGGTCCCGGTCGTCGCAGTCCAGCGGACTGTTGCAGCAGTAGGGGATCGGCGTGAAGACGCACTGCCCGTTCGCGGGATTGCAGGAGTCGGTCGTGCAGGGATTCACGTCATTGCAGACCTTCGGGTCATTGCGGCATTGCCCGGCGATACAGTCGTCGATCGTGCAGGCGAAGCCGTCGTTGCAGTCCGCGGCCACCTGGCAGCACCCCGGAATGGCCTGGAAGACGCAGAGGCCCGTGTCCGGGTCGCAGGAATCGACCGTGCAGGGGTTGTTGTCGTCGCAGACCCTCGGCGTGCTGAAACAGGCGTTGCTGATGGGGTTGCACTCCTCGATCGTGCACTTGTTCCCGTCGTCCGGGCAGTCCGGGGTGTAGGTGCACTGCCCCGTGGCGGGGTTGCAGGCGTCGATCGTGCAGGTGACCCCGTCGTCGCAGTTCCGGGGCAGGAAGTCGCAGAACTGCACCCCGCTGACCGTGACGCAGAAGTCGCCGGTGCAGAGGTTGCCGTCGTTGCACTGGGCGTCGGAGGTGCAGGCCTGGCACCTCAAGGTGTTCAGGGTGTAGCGGCATTCCCCGGTCAGGGCCACGCAGGAGTCGTTCGTGCAGGCATTCCCGTCGTCGCAGTCGTTGTCCACCAGCACGCACTGGCCGGCGGGCTCCCGGCAGACGTAGATCCGGCACAGGTTCAGCGGGTTCGGGGGGTCCGGGCACTGCTTCTCCGCGAAGACGCACCCGACCGCCGGGTCGCAGGAGTCGTCGGTGCAGCCCAGCCCGTCGGAGCAGACCACGGCCGGGTGCTGGCAGAGCCCCTGGGCGTCGCAGACGTCCTGGGTGCACTGGTTGCCGTCGTCGCAGTTCACCGCGTTGTGACGGCACCCGTCGATCGGGTCGCAGGTATCGACCGTGCAGGGGTCTCCGTCGTCGCAGTCCACCGGGTAGGGCCCGATCACGCAGTTCCCGGTGGTACCGTCGCACTCGTCCACCGTGCAGGCGTCGCCGTCGTCGCAGACCTTGGGCCGCGCCTCGCAGTAGCCCGCGATGCACTGGACGTCCACGCAGCCGTTGCCTCCCTGGCAGGGCCTCGTCGGCCCGCAGGTGGTGCAGGTGCTGTCGTCGTGCACGCAGCCGACGCCCGGCGAGCAGGAATCGATCGTGCACAGGACCCCGTCGTCGCAGTTCCGGTCGAAGGGCCGACAGGCCCCATTGACCGGGTCGCACCGGTTCTCCATGCAGGGGTCCTCGCTCGCCGGGCAGGTGATGGCGTCGTGGACGCACTGGCCTGTCACGAGGCTGCAGGAATCCCGGGTGCACGGGTTCCCGTCGTCGCAGTCCTTGTAGGTGCTCCGGCAGAAGCCCGTCGCCCGCTCGCAGGTCTCGATCGTGCAGGGATTGCCGTCGTCGGGGCAGACCACGTCGACCGGGGCGCTGCATTCCCCGGTCGCCGGGTTGCAGGTTCCCTGGCGGCAGAAGTTGTCGGGGTCGGCCGGGTCCTCGCAACGGTTCAGGCCGTAGGTGCAGTAGCCCAGGGCCAGGTTGCAGGAGTCCTCGGTGCAGGCGTTCCCGTCCGAGGGGCAGGGGTTCGTGGCGGAGCACCGGATGCAGGCCGAGTCGTCGTGCCGGCAGACCCCGGTCGCCGGGTCGCAGGAATCCACCGTGCAGGCGATCCGGTCGTCGCAGGAGGGCGGCGGCAGGTGGACGCAGGCCCCGGTGTTCGAGTCGCAGAGGTCCTGCGTGCACGCGTCGCGGTCGTCGCACTTGTTCCGGACGTGGCATCCCCCGTCGGCCAGATCGCAGTAGTCGATGCTGCACGGGTCGCCGTCGTCGCAGACCTTCGGTGTGAAGACGCACCCGAACCCGGGCTCGCAGGAATCGATCGTGCACCGGTTGTCGTCGCTGCACGTGACGGGCTGGTGCTGGCACCCGTTCTCGTTGCAGGAATCCACCGTGCAGGCATTCTGGTCGTCGCAGGTCAACGGCGTGAAGACGCACTGGCCGTTGGCCGGGTTGCAGGAGTCGGCGGTGCAGGGGTCCCCGTCGTTGCAGGTCACGTCGGTGACGTAGCACCCGAGGATCGGGCTGCAGGCGTCCACCGTGCAGGGCAGGAAGTCGTTGCAGACCACCGGCTCCCGGACGCACTTGCCCGTGGCCTCCACGCAGGCGTCCAGCGTGCACAGGTTGTCGTCGTTGCAGTCGATGGGCGAAAAGACGCAGACGATGCCGCCGCCGTCCGGGAGGCACCCGTCCACCGTGCAGTTCAGGCCGTCCACGCACAGCGCGGGATTCCGGCACTGGCCCGTGGCCGGGTCGCAGAGGTCCCCGGTGCAGGGGTTCAGGTCCGAGCAGTTCTTCGGCTCGTTCGTGCACCGGCCGCCGAGCCCCAGGTTGCAGACGTCGTCGGTGCACGGGTTCGTGTCGGCGCACTCGGCGTCCTCGGTGCACGGCGTGCAGGGCTCCACCGGAGTGAACACGCAGCCCTGGCCCGGAACGCAGGCGTCGTCGGTGCAGGGATCGTGGTCGTCGCAGACCGTCGGGCGGGTCCGGCAGCTCCCGTCCAGGGGATAGCAGTAGTCGTCGGTGCAGGGTTCCCCGTCGTTGCAGGACCGGGGCTCGTTCACGCACTCGCCGGTGGCCAGATCGCAGGAGTCCAACGTGCAGAGGTTGGCGTCGTCGCAGTCGACGGGGACGTGCAGGCAGGCCCCGCTGGCCGGATCGCAGAGGTCCAGCGTGCAGAGGCTGCCGTCGTCGCAGTCCTTCTGCTGGAATTCGCACCGGAGGAACTGTCCCGCTTCGGTGACGCAGACGTCCAGCGTGCAGGCATCCAGGTCCTCGCACTCGGGCGGGTTCTCGCACCGCCCGGTCCCGGGGTTGCAGTAATCGATGGTGCAGGGGTCGCCGTCCCCGCAGGTCGAGATGACGTCGTTGTGGCAGACCGGCACGCCGCTTTCGACCACGCAGTAGTCCCGGGTGCAGGCATTGTTGTCGTCGCAGGACTTGACCGGGTAGAGGCACTCCCCGGTGGCGAAGTCGCAGGTGTCCTCGGTGCAGGGGTCCGTGTCCTGGCAGCGGATCACGTGCTGGCACCCGGTGGCGGGATGGCAGGAGTCGGTCGTGCAGACCGACCCGTCATCGCAGTTCACCGGCGGGTGGTAGCAGTTGCCCGAGTAGATGTCGCACAGGTCCACCGTGCAGAGGTTGCCGTCGGAGCAGTCCTTCTCGACGTAGACGCAGCCGACGGACGGGTCGCAGGTCTCGGAGGTGCAGAGATTGCCGTCGTCGCAGACCACCGGCACCGAGTAGCAGATCCCCAGCACCATGTCGCACCGGTCCAGCGTGCAGGCGCTCCCGTCATCGCAGACCGGGTCCTCCTCGAAGGAGCACGGCGTGCAGTTGCCCGTGGGCGTGTTGGTGCAGGCCCCGGTCGCCGGGTCGCAGGAATCCACCGTGCAGGGATTCCGGTCGTCGCACTCCCGGCCCACGTCGGTCTTCGCGACGATCCGGCACTCGCCGTCGGGCGGGTTGCACCAGCCCACCAGGCACTGGTCGTTGGGGTCCCCCGGACACTGGCGCGGCGTGTGGCGGCAGGCCCCGCTCGCCGGGTCGCAGAAGTCCACCGTGCAGGCGTCCTCGTCGGTGCAGTCCCGGACGATGTACTGGCAGGCCCCGGTCCCGGTGTTGCAGACGTCCACGATGGTGCAGGGGTCGTCGTCGTTGCAGTCCTTCGGGGCGAAGGTGCAGACGCCTTCCGGCTCGACGCACTCGGTGCTGGTGCACTCGTTGCCGTCGTCGCAGGGCTTCTGGCGGTGGATGCAAGCCCCCGTCAGGGGATTGCACAGGTCGTAGGTGCAGCCGAGCCCGTCGTCGCACTGGACCTCCGGGTGCACGCACCCCCGGGCCGGGTCGCACTCGTCCCGGGTGCAGGGGTTCTCGTCGAAGCAGTCCACGGGGTCGTGGTGCACCACCCCCGTCACCGGGTCGCACCAGTCCATCGTGCAGAAGTTCCGGTCGTCCACCACCTTCGGGACGTTCCCGCATCCTCCCAGGCCCGGGATGCAGATGTCGTCGGTGCAGGGGTCGTCGTCGGCCGGGCAGGTGACCGGGTCGTGGCGGATGAGGCCCGTCGCCCGGTCGCACGAATCGATCGTGCACGGGTTGAAATCGTCCACCGGCACGTCCGGGAAGTAGCAGTTCCCGGTCTGCTCGTCGCAGAGGTCCTGCGTGCAGGGGTTGTTGTCGTTGCAGGGCTTCAGGTCGTGGCGGACGATGCCCGACACCGGGTCGCAGTAGTCGATCGTGCAGAGATTGCCGTCATCCAGAGGCTTCGGGGTGTTGATGCACCGGGCGCTCCCCGGCTCGCAGGTGTCCACCGTGCAGGGGTCCCCGTCGCTGCAGTTCTTCGCGAAGTGCCGGACGATGCCGGTCTGCGGGTCGCAGAGGTCCACCGTGCAGGCGTTCCCGTCGTCCACGTCCTTGGGCACGTTGCTGCACTGCCCGTTGAAGGCCAGGCAGAGGTCCACGGTGCAGGGGTCGTTGTCGTTGCAGTTCACCGGCGCGTGGGTGACCCGCCCGGAGACCGGGTCGCAGGCGTCGGTGGTGCACAGGTTGCCGTCGTCGGTCTCCACCGGGAGATGCACGCATCCCGAGGCCGTCCAGCACTCGTCCCGGGTGCAGGGGTCGTTGTCGTTGCAGTTCACCGGGGTGAAGACGCAGGCCCCGGTGGCGGGGTCGCAGGCGTCGGTGGTGCACTTCGTCCCGTCGTCGCAGGACCTCGGGACATGGCGGCAGGCGCCCGTCGCCGGGTCGCAGGAATCGACCGTGCAGAAGTCCCCGTCGTCGCAGTTCACCAGGGTGTTCTGGCAGGCCCCCGTCACCGCCGAGCACCAGTCCACCGTGCAGGGGTTGTTGTCGTTGCACGCCTTGTTGGTCCAGGAGCACCGGCTGCCCGAGCAGGTGTCGGTCGTGCAGGCGTTCTGGTCGTTGCAGTCGCTGTTCTTCGTGCAGGTGCCCGTCGGGCGGTAGACGCACCCGACCTCCGGCACGCAGAGGTCCAGCGTGGCGGGGTTGTCGTCGTTGCAGGTCATCGGGTCGTGGACGCATCCCCCGGAGGACGGGGAGCAGCGGTCCAGCGTGCAGGGGTTCCCGTCGTCGCAGTTCACCGCCCGGTACTCGCAGCCGCAGGTCAGCGGGCTGCAGGTGTCCAGCGTGCAGGGGTTCTGGTCGTTGCAGGTCTCGGGCGAGTGGGTGCAGACGCCGGTCGAGGCCTCGCAGAGGTCCCGGGTGCAGCAATTGCCGTCGTCGCAGGACTTCGCCACGTGGAGGCACTTGCCGGTGGCCGAATCACAGGAATCCGCCGTGCAGGCATTGCGGTCATCGCAGTCCTTCGGGGCCGTCTCGCATTCCCCGGTGATCGGGGAGCAGTAGGAGTCCCGGCACTTGTCCGCGGAGGTGCAGGTCTTCGCCATGTGCACGCAGGCCCCGGTCCGCAGGTCGCAGGAATCCTGGGTGCAGGGATTCCCGTCGTCGCAGGCCGCCGAGGCATCCGCGTGCACGCAGCCGAGCACCGGGTCGCAGAAGTCCAGCGTGCAGGGGTTGCCGTCGGAGCAGGTGGCCTCGACGAAGCCGCAGGCGCCGGTGCCCATGTCGCACTCGTCCACCGTGCAGGGATTCTGGTCGTCGCAGACCACCGGCTGCTGGAAGCAGGCCCCCGTGACGGGGTTGCAGAGGTCCTGGGTGCACTTCAGCAGGTCGTTGCAGTCCTTCCGGATGGCCTGGCAGGACCCGGTCCGCCCGTCGCACAGGTTCGTCGTGCAGAGGTCCTGGTCCTCGCAGGCGGTGGTCGGGGTGTAGACGCAGGCGCCGCCCTCGCACCGGGCAAAGACGCAGAGGTTGCCGTCGAAGCACTCCATGTCCCGGGTGCAGGCGGGGCACTGGGGCGGCGCCGTGATCCGGGCATGGCGACACCCGACCATCGGGTCGCAGGTGTCCGTCGTGCACGGATCCGCGTCGTTGCACAGCAGGCTCTTGTCCGCGTGCCGGCAGCCCCGGGCCGGATCGCAGGTGTCCTCGGTGCAGAGATTGTCGTCGGAGCAGTCGATCACCCGGTGGCCGCACTGGTTCGTGTTCGGGTCGCAGAAGTCGTCGGTGCAGGCGTTGCCGTCGTCGCAGTTCCGGGGACGGGCGGTGCAGAGGCCGGTCTGGGGGTCGCAGGCCAGCGTGGCGCAGGGGGGCGCCTCTCCGCAGTCCTTCGCCAGGAAGACGCACTGGCCGGTCAGCGGCGAGCAGGCGTCCTCGGTGCAGGCGTTGCCGTCGTCGCAGGCCTTCACCTTGTAGGAGCACAGGCCGGTCCTCGGATCGCAGAGGTCCTCGGTGCAGGGATTGCCGTCGTCGCAGTCGATCGGCACGCTGATCCACTGGCCCGTGGACCGGTCGCAGTAGTCCTCGGTGCAACGATCGTTGTCGTCGTAGGATGTCAGTGTGTAGGTACACTGCCCGGTGGTCCGGTCGCACTGGTCCTTCGTGCAGGGGTCGTTGTCGTTGCAAAGGACCAGTTCGTGCTGGCACGCGCCGGTCATGCTGTTGCAGAAGTCGATGGTGCAGGGATTGCCGTCGTCGCAGTCGGTCGGGGTGAAGAGGCAGCGTCCCGTGGCCCGGTCGCAGGTGTCCCGCGTGCAGAGGTTGCCGTCATCGCAGACCGTCGGCAGATGCTGGCACTGGCCCGTGACCGGGTTGCACCGGTCCACCGTGCAAGAATTGTTGTCATCGCAGGCGACGCACTGGGCCGAGCAGACCCCCGTGGCGGTGTTGCACCTGCCCGTGGCGCAGAGGTTGCCCTGGATCGTGCAGTCGGCATCCCTGGTACACCGGAAGTTCGCGCAGGCCGGCTCGTCGGGGTTCTTGTAGGGCAGGAAGATGGCCCCGCCGCAGTTCTCGTCGCAGGAATCCTGGGTGCACCGGTTCCCGTCCGAGGGGAACGCGCTGGTGTGCCGGCAGTTGCCCGACTGGTCGCACCAGTCGATCGTGCAGGGGTCCTGGTCGTCGCAGAGCTGCCCCCGGTGCTCGCACTGCCCCGTGGCCGGATTGCAGTAGTCCAGCGTACAGGGGTCCGCGTCCTCGCAGTTCTTCACCGTGAAGAGGCATCGGCTCGGGGTCTGGGTCTGGTCGCACCGGTCCGTCGTGCAGGAGTTCGAATCGTTGCAGTCGCTGTCCTTCGCGCACCCGGTGCCGCAGGGCGGGAAGGGGTTCAGCGTGTGGACGCACCCCACGCCCTGGATGCAGGAGTCGTTGGTGCACTGGTTCCCGTCGTCGCAGCTGAAGGGCCGGATCTCGCAGGTCCCCGAGGTGGGGCTGCAGAAATCCTCGGTGCAGGGGTCGCCGTCGTCGCAGACCCTCGGGGTGAAGACGCACTGGCCGGTCGCCGGGTTGCAGCTGTCGTTCGTGCACTTGTCGTTGTCGTTGCAGACCACCGGGGTGTTCACGCAGCCCACGGCGATGCGGCACTCGTCGTTCGTGCAGGGGTCGCGGTCATCGCAGTCCCGGGGGCCGAACTCGCACTTGCAGGTCGCGGGGTTGCACTGGCCGGTCTGGCACAGGTTCCCGCTGTTGCAGATCAGCGCCTCGTAGACGCAGACGCCCTGGGGGTCCCGGCTCTTGTCGCAGACGGCATACCGGCAGCAGTCCGGGGGCTCCGGGCAGTCCAGCACGCCGTTGGGGCAGTGGAAGCACCCCGGGATGCGCTGGAACCTGCAGTTCCCGTTGGCCGGGTCGCAGGAATCCGCCGTACACTCGTCCCCGTCGTTGCAGGCCTTTTCCTCAAAGCGGCAGTAGCCTGTGTCCCGGTTGCAGGTGGCCGTTCGGCAGGGATTCGTGTTGGCCGCCTCGCACTCCTTGTCGGTGCTGCACCCGACGCAGTTCGGCTTCGTCTCGTCCAGGGAGTGGCGGCACTGGCCGTTCGCCAGGCTGCACTCGTCGATCGTGCAGGAGTCCCCGTCGTCGCAGTTCTTCGGGACCTGGAAGCAGACGCCGGTCTGGCGGTTGCACTTCCCGAAGGAGCAGAGGGAGGCGTCCTCGCAGTCGCCGTCGGTTCGGCAGACCGGCCCGATGCATTGGGGGATCGTGATGTGCACGCACCCGCTGCCGGCCTGGCAGTAGTCCGTCGTGCAGGGGTTGCTGTCGTTGCAGGGATCCACCCGGTGGTGGCAGTAGGACTTCCCCGGGTCCAGGGGGTCCGCCGTGCAAGAGTCGATCGTGCAGGGGTCCCCGTCGTCACAGTCCCGCTCGCTCCGGCAGACGATCTCGCCGCAGCCGCCCGGGATCGGGGAGTAGACGCAGCCCCGGTCCGGCGCGCAGTCGTCCATCGTGCAGGGGTCCCCGTCATCGCAGGACCTCGGCTCGAGGCGGCAGGTCCCCCCCTCGCAGATGCCGTCGCCGCAGAGCCCCACCACCTGCTGGCAGTCCTGGTCGAAGAGGCACTCCTGGGGCAGCAGGTTGTGCAGACACCCCAGGGCCGGATCGCAGGTGTCCCAGGTGAAGGGGTTACCGTCGTCGCAGGACAGGGGCCGGTAGGCGCAGTAGTTGGCGCCCTCGGCGCAGGTGCTCCCCGGGGCCACGGCGATGCAGGCGTCCAGCGTGCAGAGGTTGCCGTCGTTGCACTCGGGGGAGTCCTCGCCGGGTTCCGTGCACCCGGGGCAGACGCACTCGTGGAGGCAGCCCAGGGCGTCGTCGCAGCGATCCGACGTGCAGAGGTCCCCGTCCTGGCAGGAATTCCGGGTGTAGCGGCAGATGTTCACCTGGCACAACCCGCTGGCCCGGTCGCAGACCGATCCCCCGGGACACCCGGCCCCGCAGGGAACCGACCCGTTCTCCAGGGGGATGCCGGTGCAGGTCCCGATCAGGCACTTCGGGCTGGGGTTGTTCTCCGGGGAGTTGCAGGTGTTGTCGCCGATCTGGCACAGGATGCAGTCCGGGATGGGCGTGAAGACGCACTCGCCCGTCTGGAGGTTGCAGGAATCCGCGGTGCAGGGGTTGTAGTCGGTGCAGGGCTTCGGGTCGTTGTGCACGACCCCTCGGGAATCGCACGAGTCGATCGTGCAGGGATTGTTGTCCTCGCAGCCGGCGCAGGGCAGGTGCCGGCAGACCTTCCCCGTTTCCGGGCAGTCGAACTGGTCCAGCGTCGATCCGGGTTTCGGGCACTCCACGCAGGTGTTCTGGTCGCAGGAACTGGCGCTCCGGCACTGGTCGTCGGCCGAGCAGGGCAGGCAGGGCACGTTCGGCAGGAAGATGTGGTTGCATCCGCCCGGACGATCGGGGTCGCAGACCTCGTCGTAGGTGCAGTCGAGGCCGTCGTTGCAGTCCCGGGGAACCAGCGTGCACCGCTGGCCCTCGCAGTGTCCGACGAGGCACTGGTTCACCGGGTCGTCGGGGCAGTCCCTGTCCGTCTCGCAGGAGATCACGTCGGGCCCCTGGTCCCCCGGGTCCCCGGGGACCTCGGGCACGTCGCGGACGTCGGGCGTGTCCTTGCCCTCGTCTCCCGGCAGGTCCCGGGTGCCGTCCTCGGGGAGATCCCGGGGCGCATCGGGCGTCACCAGGTCCGCCCCCTCGTCCGGGGTGTCCTCGAAGCCGAAGTCCGGCCGTTGCCCCCCTCCCCCGCCGCAGGCGGCCATCGAGAGAGTCAGCAGGACCGTCAACGCGTACCGGCGACAGCGTGGCTCCATGGGAACCTCCTCGGCCTTCAGGGACGTTGCCCGATTCCCCTCCTTACCGGACGAGCCGGGAATCCTGGGGCGCAGTGAACGAGCAGATGATATCAAAGTATCCCGTTGCAAGGAAATCTTCCAGCGTCGTGGAGGGCAACTGGTAGAATGGGCCGGCCCCCCGGCGCGGGCCCCGGTTCCCTCCCGGGCGGTCCTCCCGGGCACCCTCCCCCGGTCCGCACCGCCTGGCCGCTTGCCAGCAAGTCCCGGAAGTCCTAGCATTCGGGCTGGGTGGTCACCGTGGAGGTCTGCCATGCGTGGTTCGATCGGATCGTGGCTTTTGACGGTCTTCCTGCTGGTTCCCTGCGCGGCCCGGGCCCAGGGGGAACCGGCTCCCGCCAGCCCGGACGAGGTGACGACCGGGGAGGTCCGGATCCACCTCAGTTCGGACTACGCGAAACTGCTGGTGGACGGCGAGGCCTGGGACGAGGCGGTCTTCGAGGACGACGGGAGGCTGCTGATCATCCACCTGCTGCCCCGGACCGTCGAGCACGAGATCACCCTGACGCCCATCTACCCGAACCTGGCCCGGGTCCAGTTCCGCATCGAGCCCTCGGAATGGAAACTGGCCTCCATCGGGAAGAAGGAGAAGGTCTGGAGAGTCGAGAAGAAGATCACCTTCCCGAAGGCCGCGCCACAACCCTCTGCCCCGTCGCCGGCTCCCGCCGGGAACTGACGCTCTTCCTCGGAATCGGGAATCTGGCCGGCGGATGTGCCCTGCGTGCGCCGCGACGGGTGGTGCGGTCGGGAGGGTCCGGGGCCGCGCCCCGGACGGATGAGCCCGGAAGGGGAAACCGGCCGCCTACTTGCCGCCACCGCCCTTCATGGCCTTCTTGGAGGCCTTCAGGGGGTTCACCTTGCGGGTCTCGGTGGCGATCTTGCGCACCACGTGCGTTCCCAGGTTGCAGGGCCCGAACTGCCACTTCGCCGCGGGGTCCGCGAAGGCCTTGCAGTACCGCTGATCCGCGATGTCCTGGATGTGGGCGCAGCCGACGCAGGCGTCCACGATCCGGTGGGGGGGATTCCCCGAAAGGGTCGGGGGCAGTTTCGCGAGGACCGCCGGATCCAGGGATTTCAGCACTTGCGCCATGGTTATGCTCCTTTCTGCTCCCCCGGGCGGGCGGCTCCTCCGGCGCCGCCGGGGGGAGGAGTCGAATCAGTCCTTCCGGTCGGCCGAGGGGGCCTCCAGGGCGCCGGGCCCCAGGCCCAGCATCCGCCCGACCTCGGCGGTCCGCTGCCGGATCTCCTTCCGGATCTCCCGCTTCCGCCGCTGGCCCAGGGCCGCCCTCTTGTTCTTCCGGATCTTGTCCACCTTGTTCGTCGGAGACGCCATCTTCTGCCTCCACCGAGGAAAAGAGCGGCGAATGATATCCCGGGGAGCGGGTTTGTCAATCGCGGGACGATCCGGTCACCCGGAGGACGAAGTAGAGGAGCTGGAGGATCGCCGCGGCGGCCGCGGCCACGTAGGTCATCGCCGCGGCGTCCAGCACCGCCGAGACCCCCTTCTGGTCCGCCGGGGAGACCAGGCCCAGGGCCGGCAGCACGTCCTTGGCCCTCCGGGAGGCATCGAACTCCACGGGCAGCGTGACGAGGCTGAAGAGCACGGCGGCCGAGAAGAGGGCGATCCCCGCCCAGGCCAGCGTGGTCCACTGGATGATCAGGCCTGCCATGATCAGGATCCACGAGAGGTTCGACCCGAGGGAGGCCACGGGGACCAGGGCGCTCCTCAGGCGCAGGGGCCCGTAGGCCCGGGCGTGCTGGATGGCATGGCCGGCCTCGTGGGCGGCAATCCCCGCGGCGGCCACCGACAGGCCCCGGTAGACCGCCGGGGAGAGGCGGAGCACCCGGTGGGCCGGGTCGTAGTGGTCCGACAGGAAGCCCTGGACCTCCTCGACGGTCACGTCGTGGATCCCGTTGCCCCGGAGAATCCGCTGGGCCACCTGGGCGCCCGACAGGCCCGAAGAGGACGGGACCTGCTGGTACCGGGCGAAGTTCCGCTTGACCTTGAACTGCGCCCATATCGACAGCAGCAGCGCGGGAGCGATCATCAGCAGGTAGAGGGGGTCGAAGAACATGGCATTTCCTCCTGGTCGATCCCCGTCCGCCGGGGGCCTCGGCAAGATGAGGTTTCCCGGCGCCCCTGTCAACGGGAGGCGCCTGCCGGTCCCCAGAGGACGCGCAGGGAAATCGCCGCCAGCCAGGGAAGACGGGAACGCTGCAGGAACGGCAGCCGGACCTCGGCCCCGAGTCCGACCCGGAACGACGGCAGGACCCGCCGGTCCAGGTGGAAGCCCCCCGCGACCACCCCGTTCGGACCCAGGTCGCCCCGGACCATCGCCCCGTGGTACCCGATCCCGACGAAGACCGCGGGGATCCAGGCGGCATCATCGATCACGAGCGCCGTGCCGGCCAGCACCGAGAGGAGGTCGGTGCCCCCGTCCTGGGGGAACAGGGCCAGGGAGGCCCGGAGGAAGAGGTCCCAGTCCGGCGCGACCCCGAGGCGTACGGTCACCTGAGGCTCCGGTCCCTGGAGGTCCCCGGCGCCGGGCCGGTGGCCGAGGACGTAGGAGCCGGCGAGACCGGCCTCGACGGAGGGGGTCGCCGCGGCCTCGCGGACCCCCGCCGCCAGCACCAGCAGGAGGGTCAAGGGAGGGACCGCCAGGGACTTGTCCATGGGGGGGAATTGTTGTAGAAGTCCGGCAGGATTGCCAGAGAGCAGCCGATGCCCTTCCACTGCTGGCGAGTCCGGGCAATGCCGGGTCCCGGAGGCCGGCCTCGCCGGGCCTGACCCGCTCCCTCCGGGGGGCGGGGACCGGGCGTTCTTCCCGTGTCGAAACCACGAGGGAATGGGAGGGGACGATGAAGGTCGGGGTGCTGTACGGAGGGCAGGAGGAGGAGGCCTGGGACGGACGGGATCCTCCCGAGGTGGAACTGGTCGCCGGGGCCCTGCAGCGCAAGGGCCACCAGGTCCAGGCCCTCTCGGCGGAGGAGGGGCTGGAGGCCGTGCTGATCCAGTTGCGGTCCTTCGCCCCGGATGTCGTGTTCTCGCTGGTGGACCGGCAGCGGGGTCCCGGACGGGAGACTCCCTACCCCGCCCTGCTGGCGGAACTGCGTCTTTCCTACACCGGGTCCGCGCCGCCGGCGCTGATGCTCACCGCGGACAAGCACCTGACCAAGGTGATGGCCCGGGAGAACGGCGTCCCGGTGGCGCCGGGAATCCTGGTCACCGCCTCCATGGTGGGATCCATCCCCTGGTCGTCGCTGCACCTGCCGGCCTTCGTGAAGCCCGCCCACGAGGACCAGACCCGGGGCATCGGCCCCGACGCCCTCTGTCGGACCGCCCGGGAGGTCGAGGAGAAGGTCCGGGCATCCCTGACGCGCTACGAGGCGGTGCTGGTCGAGGACTACCTCCCGGGAACCGACCTGGCCGTGGGATTCCTGGAGGGCGTGGGGGACGGGGTCCTCCCCCCCTGCGAGGTGCTCTTCCCCGGGGGCCTGACCTTCCGCCACCTCCCCTGGAGCCAGACCTCGGGCCCGGCCCTCCGCTGTCCCGCGGTCCTCCCGGAGTCGGTGCTGGGGCTGCTGCGGGCCTACGTGAAACGCCTGGTCCGGGTCCTGAACCTCCGGGACTGGGCCCAGTTCGACTTCCGCCTGACCCCCGACGGGGTCCCCTACCTGCTGGAGGTGAACGCCCTGCCCCAGCTGCGTCCCCACGCGCCCTTCCTGGTCGCCGCCGATCGTCGGGGACTGTCGGTCGAGTACGTGATCCAGCGCCTGGTGGACGCCGCCTCCCGCCGGCGCCGGTCGTTCCTGTCCTTCGGGGGAATCCCGGCCACGAAGGACCGCAAGGGCCTCCGGGTCGGCTTCACCTACAACCTGAAGCGGCAGAACCCCACGATGGACCACGACGCCGAGGCGGAGTACGACCCGCCGAAGACGATCCAGGCCATCCGGGAGGCCCTGGAGCGCCTGGGACACACGGTGGTGATGCTCGAGGCCAACGACACCCTCGCGGCCCGGCTGGCCGATGCCCGGGTGGACGTGGTCTTCAACATCGCCGAGGGCTGGCGCGGCCGGACCCGGGAGGCCCAGGTCCCGGTGCTCTGCGACATGCTGGGCATTCCCCACACCGGGTCCGACGGCACGGCCCTCTCGGTGGCGATGGACAAGGCCCTGGCGAAGGAACTGTTCCTCCGCAACGGCATCCCGACCCCCGCGAGCCAGCTGTTCCAGACCGCCCGGGACCGCCTGGACCCCCGGATGGCCTTCCCGCTCATCGTGAAGCCCAACGCCGAGGGGTCCTCCAAGGGGATCCTGTCCAACGCCGTCGTGACCGACGAGGGATCGCTCCGGACCACCGTGCAGGCCGCCATCGCCCGCTACCAGCAGCCGGTGCTGGTGGAGCAGTACGTCCGGGGGCGGGAGTTCACCGTGGCGCTGTTCCAGACCGACGGGGGATTCCGGATCCTCCCGCCCCTGGAGGTGGTCTTCCTGGACCCCACCCGCCCATACCCCGTCTACTCCTACGAGATCAAGCAGGACTGGGACAAGCAGGTCCGCTACGACTGCCCGGCCCGGATCGACCGCCGCCTGGAGCGCCTGCTGGGGACGACGGCCCGCCGGGCCTTCCTGGCCCTGGGATGCCGGGACTACGCCCGGGTGGACATCCGGCTGGGGGACCAGAACCAGGTCCCCTACGTGCTGGAAGTGAACCCGCTGCCGGGGCTGACCCCCGACTTCAGCGACATGTGTCTGATCGCCAAGGCGGTGGGGATCTCGTACGACGACCTGATCGCGATGATCCTCCGCTACGGGATCCGGCGGGCGCGCATCCGGCCCCAGCGCAGCCGGGCCCCGATCCCCGGCATCCAGGCTCCGGCCCCCCCCCCGGGGGAGGTGGAGCCGGAACTCCCGCTGGTGGGAACCTAGCGGCCGCCGGGGGACACCGGAGCCCGGGTGGCGATCTGCTACCGGCCCGTCGAGCCGAACCCTCCGTCGTCCCGGTCGGTCCGGTCCAGGTCGAGGACTTCCTCGGGATCCGCCCGGACCACCGGGCAGAGGACCGCCTGGGCGATCCGGTCCCCCCGATGCACCGGGAAGGGGGCCTCGCCCAGGTTCACCAGCACCACCTTCACCTCGCCCCGGTAGTCGCTGTCCACGGTTCCCGGGGCGTTCAGCACCGTGACCCCGTGGCGGGCAGCGAGGCCGCTCCGGGGCCGGACCTGCAGTTCCAGTCCCGGGGGAACCGCCACGGCGAACCCCGTGGACACCAGGGCCCGCTGCCCCGGCTGGAGTTCCAGGTCCTCGTCCGAGGCGAGGTCCATGCCGGAGGATCCCTCGGTGGCGTACCTCGGAAGAGGCAGGGGGGGCTGCCGCCGGGACAGCCGCAGGAACCGGAGGCGGGGCAGGGGGTCACCGGACATGGGGCCTCCGGCGTCGTGGAACCCGATCAATCCTGGGGATCGCCGGCCTCGCCGCGGCCCTGGTCCGCGGCCGCGCGATCCTCCATCGCCTCGCGGCGGGAGAGCCGGATCTTGCCGCTCTTCGGGTCGATGCCGATGCACTTCACCAGCACCTCGTCGCCCTCCCGGACCACGTCCTCGACCCGCTTGACCCGCTGGCTGGAGAGTTCGCTGATGTGGACCAGCCCCTCGACACCGGGCAGGATGCGGACGAAGGCCCCGAAGTCGGTCACCTTCACGACCTCCCCGAGGTAGGTCTGTCCGACCTCGGCGTCGTCGGTGAGGCCCTTCACCAGGGCGATGGCCTTGTTCATCGACTCGGCGGACGTCGCGGCGATCGTGACGGTGCCGTCGTCCTCGACCTCGATCCGGGCCCCCGAGTCGGCCTGGCACTGGCGGATGTTCCGTCCCCCGGGGCCGATCAGGTCCCGGATTCGGTCGGTCTTGATCTTCAGCAGCTGAATCCGGGGCGCGTTGGGGGAGTAGTCGTCCCGGGCCTTCGGGATGGCCCGCTCCAGGTGATCCAGGATGTGGAGTCGCCCCAGGCGGGCCTGCTCCAGGGCCCGGGTCAGGATGGCCTCGTCGAGGCCGTCCACCTTGATGTCCATCTGCACCGAGGTGATGCCCTCCCGGGTGCCGACCACCTTGAAGTCCATGTCGCCCAGGTGATCCTCGTCCCCCAGGATGTCCGTCAGCACCGCCACCCGGTCCCCTTCCTTGATCAGGCCCATCGCCACGCCGCCCACATGGCAGCGGATCGGGACGCCGGCGTCCATCAGGGCCATCGAGGCCCCGCAGACGGTGGCCATCGAGGAGGACCCGTTGGACTCCAGCACCTCGGACACCACCCGGATCGTGTAGGGGAACCCCTGGTCCTTCGCCGGGAGCACCGCCTGGACCCCCCGCTCGGCCAGATGGCCGTGGCCGGTGTCCCGCCGGGACGGCCCCCCGAGGCGCTTCACCTCGCCCACGCTGAAGGGCGGGAAGTTGTAGTGCAGCATGAAACTGCGGAAGAACTCGCCCCGGAGCAGGTCCATCCGCTGCTCGTCCTCGGAGGTCCCCAGGGTCACCGAGACGATGACCTGGGTCTCACCCCGGGTGAAGAGGGCCGATCCGTGGGTCCGGGGCAGGACCCCGACCTCGCAGGAGATCGGCCGGACCGTGACCAGGTCCCGGCCGTCCAGGCGCCTCCCCTCGTTCACGATCATGCCCCGGAGCCGCTCGCGCTCCAGGGCGCCCACCGCGTCGGCGATCTCGGCCTCCCGCCCGGGAAACCGCTCCGCCAGCGCCGCCTTCGTGTCCTCCAGGACCTTCGTGACCGCCTCGTGGCGGGGATGCTTCTCCTGGATCGAGAGGGCCTGACACATCGGCTCCCAGGCCAGGCGCCGGACCTCGGCCCGGAGCGCCTCGTCCTTCGGGGCCACGGGGGTCGGCCGCTTGGGCTTCCCCGCCAGCCCCTGGAGGCGACGCTGCATCTCCAGCACGGGCTGGGCAGCCTTCTCGGCGAAGAGCAGGGCATCGACCATCGCCTTCTCGGAGACGAACTTCGCCCCGCCCTCCACCATCGTGAGGCCCTGGGGGCCCACCGCGACGGCCAGGTCCAGGTCGCACTCCTCCCGCTCGGCGTAGGTGGGGTTCACGACGAACTGGCCGTCCAGCCGCCCGACCCGGAGGCCGGCGATGGGGCCCTCGAAGGGGATGTCCGACAACATCAGCGCGGCCGAGGCGCCGATCATCGCCGGGATGCCCGGGTCGTTCTCCTTGTCGGCCGACAGGACCAGGGCGATCACCTGGGTCTCGTAGCGCCATCCCTTCGGGAACAGCGGGCGGATGGGCCGGTCGATCAGCCGGGAATTCAGGATCTCCACCTCGGTGGGCCGCCCCTCCCGCTTGAAGTAGCCGCCGGGAATCCGACCGGCGGAGTAGGTCCGCTCCATGTACTCCACCGTCAGGGGCACGAAGTCCGTGCCTTCCCGGGCGGTCGGGGCGGCCACCGCCGTGACCAGCACCACGGTGTCCTCCAGGGAGACCAGGGCCGCTCCGTGGGCCTGCTTGGCCAGCCGACCAGTCTCAATGGACAGTTTCTTCCCGAACCAGTCGAAGACCTCTCGATGCATCATGGGCTCCTCTCCAGGCAGGCCGGCGGCCCCGGCGGAAGTCCCTCTTCCGCGCTGCTGCCGGACACCGGTGGGTGGGGGAGACGAGAACCCGAGCCTCGTCCTGTCCGGATCCGCCTAGCGGCGGAGGCCCAGCAGGGCGATGATCTTCTGGTACCGGCTGACGTCGGACCGCTTCACGTACTCCAGCAGGCGCCGCCTCTGGCTGACCAGTTTCAGCAGGCCTCGCCGGGAGTGGTGGTCCTTCTGGTGTGTCTTGAAGTGCTCCGTCAGGTACCGGATCCGCTCGGTCAACAGCGCCACCTGCACCTCCGGCGAGCCGGTATCGGTCTCGTGGACGCGATGTTTTTCGACGAGAGCCAGCTTCTGCTCGGGGGCCAGGGGCATTCCGATCCTCCACGTCACCTTTTCAAACGGGGCGGATGGTAGGAAAACAAGGCAGTCGTGTCAAGCGGTTTTTTTGGACGAAGGGCCCCGGGCGTCCGCGGGCGGGGACGAGGCCTTCCCGGCGAGGCCCATCAGCCGGGGACGGCGGACCACGGGCCCCGGGCCGGCCCGCCACGCCCCCCGGAGCAGTCTCTCGGCCTCCGGGACCCGGTCTGGGTCGTTGTAGCAGAGGATGGCCAAAGGGTCCCCCGGCCGGACCCGGTCGCCCCGGTGCACCAGGACCCGCAGTCCCACGGCCGGGTCCACCGGGTCCTCCTTGCGGCGACGGCCTCCTCCCAGGACCAGGGCCGCCAGACCCACCGCCTCGCAATCCACCGACTCGACCACCCCCTCGGCCTCCGCTCGGAACTCCTTCGCGAACCGGGCCCGGGGAAGCCGTCCCGGATCCTCGACGAGCCGGGGATCGCCCCCCTGGAACGCCACCATGTGACGGAAGACCTCCAGGCCCGACCCGTCATGCCGGGCGGCCCGGATCCGCCGGGCCCCCTCCTCCGGTTCCGGGACGACTCCGCCGAGGGCCAGCATCTGGCCTCCCAGGACCTCCACCAGTTCCACGGTGTCCGCCGGGCCCTTCCCCTGGAGCACCTCCAGGGTCTCCTCGATTTCCAGGGCGTTGCCCACCGCCCACCCGATGGGGTCGTCCATGTCCGTCAGGCAGGCCACCGTCCGAACCCCGGACCGCTCCCCCAGGTCCGCGAGGGTCTCGGCGAGCAGCCGCGCCCGGTCCTCGGTCTTCATGAAGGCGCCGGTCCCCACCTTGACGTCCAGCACCAGGCCCGAAATGCCCTCGGCCAGTTTCTTGCTGAGGATCGACGCGGCGATCAGGGGGATGGACTCCACGGTCCCGGTGACGTCCCGCAGGGCATAGAGCCGCCGGTCGGCGGGCACGATCCGATCAGTCTGCCCGATCATGCAGACCCCCACCTCCCGGACCCCCTGGACGAACCGCTCCGGAGGCAGGTCGGTGCGGAACCCGGGCATCGACTCCAGCTTGTCCAGCGTGCCGCCGGTGTGCCCGAGGCCCCGGCCCGAGATCATCGGCACCCGGACTCCGCAGGCCGCCACCAGCGGAGCCAGGGGGATGCTGATCTTGTCCCCCACCCCCCCGGTGCTGTGCTTGTCCACCTTCGGCCCGGGGATGTCCGACAGGTCGAAGACGTCGCCGGACCGGAGCATCGCGTCGGTCCAGGCCGCCAGTTCCTCCCCGTCCAGCCCCTGGAAGTAGATCGCCATCAGCAGCGCGGCCACCTGGTAGTCGGGAACGCCGCCGGTGGCGATCTCCCGAATCAGGGTCCGGATCGTGGCCTCGTCCAGCCGCCCGCCGTCCCGCTTCCGGCGAATCACCTCGGTCATCAGCATCGTCAAGCCTCCCGGGCACCGGGGGGTGCCTCTTCCGGACGGGCGAGCAGCACCACCTTCCCGTCCTTCACGGCGACCGAGAACCGGACGTCCGGCACCCCCAGGCGCTCCCTCTGGACCTGGCGGGCCTTCTCGAGCCCTGCCCGGAAGGCCGTCTCCGTGATTCCCTCGTTGGAAAGGCCCAGGGCCGTCCTGGCGGACAGGTAGTCTCGCCAGAGCCCCTCCACCGGGTCCGAGGACGGCGTTGCATCTCCGGCCAGGCCGGCCCCAGGGCCGGAATCCGCCGACCCGGGCGCCGCACCCGGTTCGGGACCCGCCTCCCTCTCCCCGGATCCGGGCGCCGGGGCCATCGGGGCGTAGCCCGCCTCCCGGCGCATGGACTCCCGGGTGACCTTCCCCTCCTCCAGGTCCCGCATCACCCGGTCCCAGTACACGGCCAGGGTCCGGAACCGCTGGCAGAGGGACTGGAACCGGAACTTGTACACGGCCCTCCGGGCCTCGTGGAGAGGGCTCAGGCGGATGGCCCGCTCCAGCTGGTCCCGCTCGAACAGGGGAGGCACCTTCTCCAGGCCCAGGAAATACCCCTGGTAGTGGATCCGCAGCTTCTCGATCCGGGTCGCCAGGTCCGCCAGTTCGGCGTCGTATTCCCGGTCGCCGGCCACCGCGTCACTCCTCCGCCAGCCGACGCCGGACCCACTGCGGCAGGTCGGGAATCGGCACGTCCTGCTGGTCCCCCGAGGCCAGGTCCTTCACGGCCCCCCGGCCCTCCCGGACCTCCGCGTCGCCGAGGATGACCGCGTAGCGGGCCTGGCGGCGCACGGCGTGCTCGAACTGCTTCTTCAGCCGGGCGGCGGGGTCCGGTGCCGTCTCGGCCCGGACCCCGAGGCGCCGGAGATCCGTCAGCAGCGCCATCCCCGGCCGGAGCACCCCCTCCCCCAGCAGGCACACGACCACCTGGGGGCCGGAGGCCCCCTTCGGGGCGCACCCCAGTTCGGTCAGCGCCGCGAAGAGCCGGTCCACCCCGATGCTGATCCCCACCGAGGGCACGCTCGGGACCCCGTAGGTCTGGAGCAGCCCGTCGTAGCGCCCGCCGCTCATCACGGAGCCCACGCCGGGCAGGTCCAGCAGGGTCGTCTCGTAGACGGTGCCGGTGTAGTAGTCCAGGCCCCGGGCGATCCGGAGATCCATCCCGACCACCTCCCCGAACCCCATCGCCCGGACCGCCCCGAGGACCCCCCGGAGGTGGCCGACGGCCTCGGGCGCCCGGGCCGCCAGGATCTCGACCCGGCCCTCGTCGGTGCCGTCTCCCAGGGCCTCCAGCACCCGTTCCGCCGCCCCGGGGTCCATGCCCGGCAGGCCCGCCAGCATCCCGGCGACGGCCTCCCGCCCGACCTTCTCCCACTTGTCCAGCACCCGGAGCACCTCGACCCGCACCGGCCCCCGGGGCAGCCCGGCCCCGTCCAGCATCGCATCGAGCACCCCCCGGTGGCCGATCCGCACCCGGAAGCGATCCAGGCCGAGGCTCTGGAGGGCCAGGATCCCGGCCGCCAGACAGTCGGCATCGGCCAGCGGCGACGCGCTGCCGACGATGTCGGCATCGTACTGCAGGAACTCCCGGAACCTCCCGTGGGCGGGCTTCTCTGCCCGCCAGACCGTCCCGACCTGGTAGCGCCGGAAGGGCCGGGGCAGGTCCCGGTACTGGGCCACGACCCGGGCCAGGGGCACCGTCAGGTCGTAGCGGAGGGCCACGTCCCGGCCCCCGTTGTCCTGGAACCGATAGAGGAGCTTCTCCCCCTCGTCGCCGTACTTCCCCAGCAGGACGTCGGCGTACTCGATGGCCGGAGTCGAGAGCGGGGAGAAGCCGCAGGCCTCGAAGGCCCGGGTGATGCGGTCGATCATCGCCTGCCGGCCCGCCTGCTCCCCGGGCAGGAAGTCCCGGAACCCCTTCAGCAACCTCGGCTCCACGGGCATCGTCTCTCTCCTTCGGTCCCGGTCTCCCGGCAGCGGAAGTGTATCATCAACCGGCGGGGCGCTCGACGGGGCCGACCCCGCTCCCCGGCGGACTTGCCCGGCGAGCCCTTCCCGGGGAAGATGCTCCCCGCGGTCGGACGGGAGGCCCGGTTGGTCGGCGAGGATCCCCGGATCACCGGCATGGCGGCCTGCTGCGCCCTGGGCGGGGACGCCCGGACCGCCTGGCGAAACCTCCTGGCGGGAGCCACCGGCCTGCGGCCCGACGGAACCGGCACGGTCACCGGCACGATGCCCCATCCCCCCTGGGAGGGGGAGGGCGATCCCTGGGCCGCCTGCATCGCCCGCGTGGCCCGGGAGGCCATCGGCGACGCGGGGGAGGACCCCGCCCGGGCCCTGGCCAACCCCGCCACCGGCCTGGTGGTCGCCACCACCAAGGGGGACATCGAGGGGTTGCGGTGCCCGGGACGGCCCGACTCCCTGGGCCCGTTCCTCCGGCGGGTGAGGAAGGCCCTGGGTCATCAGGGACCCGCCGAACTCGTCTCCGCCGCCTGCGCCTCGGGATCCGCGGCGCTGGTCCGGGCGGACCGGCTGGTCCGGGGGCGGGTCTGTCGGCGGGTGCTGGTGATCGGCGCGGACCGCCTGGACCCCTTCCTGGTCGAGGGATTCCGCTGCCTGGGAGCGATGGCGCCCGGCCCATGCCGCCCCTACGACGACGAACGGGAGGGCCTCTCCCTCGGGGAGGCGGTGGCGGCCCTCTGGATCGAGGGAGGCCCGGGTCCCGGGGTGCGCCTGGCGGGGACCGGCCAGTCCCAGGACGCCGCGGGCATGGTCCGGCCCGACCCCTCGGGAGGGGGCCTGGCCCTGGCCATCCGCCGGGCCCTGGCCGAGGCCGGAGGCAAGACGACGGGGGCGATCTGCGGCCACGGGACGGCCACCGAGGCCAACGACGCGATGGAGGCCGAGGCCTTCCGGGCCGTGTTCGGAACGTCCCCGCCGCCGGTCTTCGGGATCAAGGGCGCCACCGGACACACCCTGGGCGCCTGCGGGACCCTGGAGGCCCTGGTCTCGGTCATCGCGCTGCGGGAAGGTCTGCTGCCCCCGACCGCCGGGCACCGCGCCGGGAGCCTGGGCCTCGACGTCACCCTCTCCCCCCGGGCGCTGCCCGAGGGGAGAATCCTGTCGGTGAACTCGGGCTTCGGGGGGCTCAACGTGGCCCTGATCCTGGAGGCGTCCCGGTGAGGGAAGTGAGGCTGGCATCGACGGTGATGGTGGACCTCCGCGACCGGACCGGACCCGGCGGGACCTGCCGGTGGAACGAGGACGGGACCCGGGCCGCTCCCGATCCCCGGGAGTTCTTCCCCGACCTGGACCGCCCGGCCCGGATGGACCTTCCGAGCCGCTTCGTGCTGGCCGCCGGAGGGCTCATCCCGCCCCTGCCCAAGGCCCTGAGGGATGCCACCGGAGTCGTGCTGGGGACCGCCACCGGGTGCCTGGCCGTGGACCGGGACTTCGCGGCGACCCTCGCCCTGCGCCCCCAGCCGTCCCTCTATGCCCGGACCCTCCCCACCACGGCCGGGGCCGAACTCTCCCGGGCCCTTGGTCTGCGGGGGCCCGGCCTGGCGGTGGTCCAGGAGACCTCGCCGGGGTACCAGGCCCTGGTGACCGCCTGGCAGGAGGCGGCCTCGGGGGCCTGCGACGCCGTGATCTGCGGGGAATACCACGTACCCCCGGCCGACGGAACGGCCCCATGGGTGGTGCTGGCCCTGCTGGTTGCGGTATCCTGCGACTCCCCGGGGCGCCTGCTGGAATGCCGGTATCTCGGGGCAGGGGATCCCGGGCCGGGGGCGGACCTGCGGGACCTGCTCGGATCCCTCGGGGAACGGGGCCCCTGGCAACGGGAAGTCCTCCTGGAGGGGGGTCGGTGGCGAGTCTCCCTGGCGGCCGTTTCCGAGTGAGGGCATCGTGCGGGTCTTCCTGATCTCGGCCAACCCGGAACGGACGCCGTTTCCCGTGTTCCCCATCGGCATCTCCTACGTGGCGCGGGCCCTGGAGGACCGCCACGAGGTGCGCCTGTGGGACTTCCTGGCGGACGGGGAGGAGGGCCTTCCGGGGGCGCTTCAGGCATTCGATCCCCACCTGGTGGGCCTCTCCCTCCGGAACGTCGACGGCACCCGGCCCGACGGCCGGTTCTACCTGGACCACTACCGGGACCTGGCCCGGAGGATCCGGCAGGCCCACCCGGCGCCCCTGGTCCTGGGCGGAGCGGCCTTCACGCTCTTCCCGAGGCAGTACCTGGAGGCCCTGGGAGCGGACTACGGGATCGCCGGGGAGGGGGAGCACCTCCGGGACCTGGCCGACGCCCTGGAGGCCGGCCAGGACCCGCGGGAGTGGCGTGTCTCGGGACTGGTCCTGCCCGGGAGGGAGCCCGGACGGACCTGGAACTGGACGGGCTCCATCGGACACGCCCTCGCCGTCGAGGACCTGGCGATCCGCCACGGCCGGGCCTGCGGGGGCGTCCTGAACCTCCAGACCAGGCGGGGCTGCAACTTCCGGTGCGTCTACTGCACCTACCCCGCCGTCGAGGGCCGGCGGCTGCGCCACCGCCCCCCCGGGGACCTTGTCGGCGAGGCCCTCCGGCTGAAGGCCCTGGGGGCCCGGCATCTCTTCCTGGTGGACTCGGTCCTGAACCTCGCCGCCGAGGACCTGCTGGCGACCTGCAGGGCCTTCGCCACCGCGGGAGTCAACATCCCCTTCTCGGCCTACCTGGCCCCCTTCGGCATCCACGACGACCTGGCCGCGGCACTCCGGGAGGCGGGGATGACCCACGCGGAACTGGGAACCGAGTCCCTGAGCGACTCGGTGCTCCGGGCCTACGGGAAGCCCTTCCGGTGGGACGACGTGCGAACCGCCCACGAGGCCCTGGGACGGGCGGGCATCCACCGGGCCCACTTCCTGTTGTTCGGAGGGCCCGGGGAGACGCCGGAGACGGTCGAGGAGACACTGAGGCGCAGCCGGGAACTGCAGGACACGGTCTTCTTCCCCTACCGCACGATGCGGATCTTCCCCGGCACCCCTCTGCACCGGAGGGCCCTGGCCGAGGGAGTCGTCCGGGAGGAGGATGACCTCTTCCACCCGGTGTTCTATTGTTCCCCCCAGGTGGACCCGGAATGGCTCCGGGACCGCCTCGGGAGGGAGGCGGAGGAACGCCCCAACTTCGTGCTGGACGACGCCTCCGAGGAACTGGCGGCCCTGGTGGCCCGGGCCCACGCCCGGGGCCGGGCCGGGCCGATGTGGGAGTGGCTGTGCCGGTGACTTCCGGGGACCCCAGGGCCGTCGTGACCGGGATCGGGGTCGTCTGCCCCATCGGGACCGGCCTGGCCGAATTCGAGCAGTCCCTGGTGGAGCATCGCTGCGGCATCCAGCCGGTCCAGGCCTTCGACACCTCCCCCTTCCGGAGCCACCTGGCGGGAGAGGTGCAGGGGTTCGACGCCTGGCAGGTGCTGCCACCGGGACTGGCCGAGGCGTGGCAGGACCGGTACCTGCTGCTGGCCCTGGCGGCGGCCCGGCAGGCCCTCCATCACGCGGGCCTGCCGCCGGACCTCTCGGCCTTCCGGGCCGCCATCTCGGTGGGAACCTGCAACGGGGGTCTCCGGACCGTCGAGAAGCGGTGGCAGGACCGCCTGGCCGACCCCGAGGCTCCCCTGGAGGAGGCGGACGCGATCCGGATGCGGTACGCGGCCCTGGGCCAGGCCCTGAGCGGCACCTTCGGGGTCCGGGGGCCCCTGGCGGTCGTCACGACGGCCTGCTCCTCCTCCACCAACGCCCTGGGCCTGGCACTGGACCTGGTCCAGAGCGGCCAGGCCGACGTGGTGCTGGCCGGAGGGTCCGACTCCCTCTGCCTGACCACCTTCGCCGGATTCTCGTCGGTGAAGGCGATGGCCGAACCCGGGCCCTGCCGCCCCTTTTCCGGGGGCCCCGCCGAGGCGGGCATGAACCTCGGGGAGGGATCGGGCTTCTGGGTCGTGGAGTCCCGGGATCACGCCCTCCGGCGGGGCGCCCGGTGCCTGGGAGAGGTGCTGTCCTACGGCCTGTCGGCCGACGCGCACCACCTCACGGCCCCTGAGCCCCAGGGGGAAGGGGCCTTCCGGGCCCTCCGGAGGGCCATGGAGCGGGCCGGCCTCTCCCCGGACGACCTGGACCACGTCCACGCCCACGGCACCGGCACCGAGTCCAACGATCGGTCCGAGGCCCGGGCGCTGCTGCGCCTGATGGAGGGCCGGGTGCTGCCGGTGACCTCCCTGAAGTCCTTCCTGGGACACACTCTCGGGGCCGCAGGGGTCCTGGAGGCCACGGCCTCCCTGGTGGGCCTGCGCCGGGGCTTCATCCCGCCGACGCTCCACTACGACGGACCCCGGACCGGCATCCGCCTGGACGTGGTGGGACCCGATTCCCGGCCCTCCCGGAAGAGCGTCTTCCTGAAACTGAACCTCGCCTTCAGCGGGAACAACGCCGCCCTGGCCATCGAGGCCCCGCCGCGGCCCGACCGGGCACCCCCGCCCCGGCCCCGGTACCGGGCGGTGGTGACCGGCCTCGGGGCCGTGAGCCCCTTCGGCATCGGCACCGCGGCGATCCGGGACGGATTGCGGGCCGGACGGACCGCGGTCCGGGAGGTGGACCGGTTCGACGTGTCCCGGTGCCGCTGCCGACGGGCGGCCGTGGTCCCGGAAGTGGACTGGCGGGCCGCCGACCGGCGCATCGATCTCCGGGCGATGAACCCCATCAGCCGGATGGCCGCCCTGGCCGTGAAGGAGGCCCTGGAGGGGGCGGGGCTGGCCCTCCGTCCCCGGACGCTCGAACCCTACGGCCTGGTGATGGGAGTCCACGTGGGCCCCTCGGAGGAGCCGCTGCTCCGGCGGGTCTGGAGCACCCCGAACCGCCTGGCCGATCCCACCGGTTTCGCCGAGAGCGTCGCCAACAGCGTGGGGGGATACGTCTCCCAGGCCCTCTACCTCCGGGGCCACTCCACGACGCTGGCCACGGGGCCCCAGTCGGGAGTGGCCGCCCTGGCCCACGCGGCCCAGGCCATCCTGCTGGGCCACGGGAGCGGGATTGTCGCCGCGGCGGCCGACGAGATCTTCGAGGCCCGCTACCGGGACGAGGACGCCGCCGGGTGGCTGCCTCCGGACCCCGATTCCGAGGGAGGCCGGGGCTGGCGAGGACGCCTGCCGGGGGAGGGATCCGCGGCCCTGCTGCTGGAGGAGGCCGGCACGGCCAGGGCCCGGGGTGCCCGGCCCCTGGCGGAGGTCCTGGGACTGGCCGGCGCCACGGACCCGGGATCGATCCGGGGCCCCGCGGAGGACGCCGGGGGACGGATCGAGGTCCTGCGCCGATCCCTGGAGGGGACCGGCCTGGGGCCCGGGGACATCCGGGCCGTGGCCTGGGCGCCGGCGGGAGGCACACCGGGCCGGAAGGACCGGGAGGCCATCGAGGCGGTCTTCGGGGCGGCCCCGCCCCGCTGCCTGGACACCGTGGACCTGGCGGGGTACGCCGACGCCACCTCGGCGCTGCTGGCCCTGGTGGCGCTGCTGGCAGAGGCCCCGGGGGAGGCCCTCCCGGGGCCGGTGATGGTCTTCGGATCGTCCCCCCTGGGGGCCCATTGGGCCGTCTTGCTGGGCCCCCCGGAACCGGAGCGGGCCGGATGAACGAGCCCTTCCGCCTGGATCACCTGGACCAGGACGACCGGCAGGTCGAGGCCCGGGTGCACGTCCCCGTCGACTGCCTCTTCTTCCGGGGGCACTTCCCGGAGGAGCCGATCCTCCCGGGCGTGGCCCAGGTGGTCCTGGTGACCTCGGTGCTGCGGAGGGTGGCCGGCGGCCCTCTCCGGGTCCAGGCGATCCGCCGGGTCAAGTTCACCTCCCCGGTCCGGCCGGGCATGGACCTGGCCCTCCGCCTGGTCCTGGAGGGACCGAAGGTCCTCTGGCGACTGGCGGGACCCCAGGGGGAGGTGTCCTCCGGCGAGATCCTCGTGCATCGGGAGGATCCGTGAAACCCCTCCGGGTCTGCGGCCTGATCCCCCTGTTCAACCACGGCGAGACGGTGACGGGCGTCGCGGAGGCCCTCCGGCGACACCTGGACCTCGTGCTGGTGGTCGATGACGGGTCCACCGACGGCGGCGCCGATCGCCTGCCGGCCGGCGACCCGGGTCTGGTCGTGATCCGGAGGCCCCGGAACGGGGGGAAGGGAGCGGCCGTGAAGGAGGGCCTCCGGGCGGCCCGGTCCCTGGGATGCACCCATGTCCTTCAGATGGACGCCGATGCCCAGCACGACCCGGACGACATCCCCCGCTTCCTCGAGGCCGGGGAACGGGAACCGGGAACGCTCTGGACCGGCGAGCGGATCTTCGAGGAGGACGCCCCGGGCCGGTCCCGGTTCGGGCGGCGGTTCGGGATGTTCTGGTGGCGGGTCGAGACCGGGGACCGCACGCTGACGGACACCCAGTGCGGCTACCGCCTCTATCCCCTGGACGGCCTGCCGCCCCTGGAACGCCTCGGCGACCGGATGGACTTCGACGTGGAGATCCTGGTCCGGGCGACCTGGAGGGGAACCCCGGTCCGGGGCCTCCCGACCCGCGTCCGCTACGGGGGTCCCGGAACCCACCGGAGCCATTTCCGGCCGTTCCGGGACAACCTGCGGATGACCTCCATGCACACCCGGCTCTGCCTCGAACGCTGGACGGGCCGCGCCCGCCCCCCCGATCCCCCTTCCGGTTCGCCCCGGTGGCTCCGGGCCCGGGAGGCCGGGTCCCGGACAGGCATCCGCATCGTGCTGGCCCTGGGACGCCTGGCGGGCTACCGGGCGGCCAGGGCCCTGACGGCCGCCGTGGCGACCTGGTACGCCCTCTTCGCCCCCGGACCCCGACGGGCCCTGGCGGAATTCCATCGCCGCGCTCTCGGGCGGGCCTCCTTCGGCCTCGCCTGGAGGACGATCTTCTCGTTTGCCGAGTCGATCCTCGATCGGGCCTTCGTGGCCATGGGCCGATCGGGAATCTTCCGCCTGGAGGTGGAGGCCCCCGCAGGACTGCTGGATCCGGGGTCGCCCCCGAGGGGTCGCCTGGTCCTGGGGGCCCACCTGGGAACCCTGGAGATGGCCCGGGCCTTCGCCGTCACCGAGCGGGTCTCCTTCTCGATGTGGATGCACGCCGCCCCGTCCTCCGGACTCTACCGGGAACTGCGGCGCCTGGACCCCTCCTTCCACGAGTCGCTGATCCCGATGGGTTCCGGTGGAGAGGCGGTCGAGGCCCTGCTGGTCGTCCGGGACCGGATCGGCGCGGGCCAGTACGTCGGGGTCCTGGCGGACCGGGTCTGGGCCACGGGTCCTCGCATCACCCTGCCCTTCCTGGGAAGGGACCGCCAGTTCCCCCTGGGCCCCTTCAAGGCCGCCGTGGCCCTGAAGGCCCCGGTGCTGATGGCCTTCCTGGTGAAGACCGGGCCGAGGGACTACCGCCTGGTGCTCCATCCCCTGGAGGCCGGCGAGGCGGGATCCGACACCCGGGACCGGAACGCCCGGGTGGCTGCACTGGCCTCGAGGTACGTCCGGGGCCTCGAGGAGGCCGCCCGGCGCTTCCCGACCCAGTGGTATAATTTCTTCCCCTTCTGGGATCCTTAGATCATGGAGCGCCCCATGACCCCCCGGATCCGGCCCCCGAGACCCCCGCGCCTGGCCCCGAACCCCGGGGCCCGGGTGGTGGAGGTCCCCTTCCGGGTCCCCTTCCACGACGTGGACGCGATGCAGGTGGTCTGGCACGGCCACTACGTGAAGTACTTCGAACTGGCCCGGACCGAACTGGAACGGGTGATGGGGCTGGGACACCAGGACCTGCTGGCCCGGAACCTGATCTGCCCGGTGGTGGACCTCCAGTGCCGCTACCTCTCCCCGCTCCGGATGGGTCACGAGGGACGGGTCCGGGCCTTCATCGTGGAGGCCGATCGGACCCTCTGGATCGCCTACGAGGTGCTGAACGACACGACGCGCCGGAAGGCGGCCGAGGGCTACACCGTCCAGGTCGCCCTGGCCGCCGACACCTTTGAACTGGTGATGGAGTTGCCCGATGACATCGTGGACCGGGCGCGGACTGTGGCTGGCCTGCCTGCTCTGGACCGGGTCGGCGCGGGCCGCTGATCCGCCGGTCGTTCCCGGCGCCCGCCCCCCGGAGGAAATCCCCTGCCGCCAGGACGAGGCGCTGGTGCGTTCCTTCCAGGAGGTCCGCACGCTCCGGGCCGCCTTCACCGACCGCCGGGAGGTGGACCTGCTGGACGAGCCCCTGGTCTCCCGGGGCCGCCTGCACTACCAGCGGCCCGACCGGCTCCACTACGCCGTCGAGTCCCCGGGACGCCAGGAGATCGTCGTGGCCGGATCGCAGGTGCGGGTCTCCCAGCGGGACCTGGGCCGGTCGAGGTCCCTCGACCTCCAGGCATCGGACACCGCCCGGGCGGTGGTGTCGAGCCTGATCCAGGTCCTCGGGGGCCGCCTGGACCGCCTCGAGGCGGACTACCTCTGCCGATCCCTCCGGATGGCCGACGGGTGGGAGGTCCGCCTGGCGCCCCGGGGACCGCCGCTGGACCGTGCCGTCCGGGGCATCGAGGCACGGATCGCCGGCGACGGGAGCCTCCGGGAGGTCCGGGTCCGGGAGGCCACCGGGGATTCCTCCCGGATGACCCTCGAGGACGTCCAGGTCAACGTCCCCTTCAGCGCCGAGGAGGAAAAGGCCTATTTCACGCCCTGACCAGAAGACCGTCCTCCGCCTGGGCCTGGTCCTGCTGCTGGGCCTCTCCCTGTGGCAGTCCCGGTTGCTGCGGCTGGAAACGGACATCACGCGGTTCCTTCCCGAGGGCGAGGACCGGGACCGCCTGGCCCTCCTGCAACTGGTCCGGGCCTCGGGATTCCAGCGGGGGCTGGTCCTCGCCGTCGAGGTCCCGGGGGACCGGGAGGCTCCCGACGAGGCCTTCCGGGTCCTCGTGGCGGCCTTCCGAACCTCCCTGGAGGACACGGGGCTCTTCCGGCACGTCCGGGGCGGCCCGCCCGAGGGGACCGTCGAGGCCTTCCGGGAAATCCTGTGGCCCCGGCGGTTCGCCCTCTTCGCCGACAACCCCGAGTCGGACGTCCCTGCCCGGTTCTCCCCCGAGGGGGTCCGGAAGTCCCTGGAAGCCCTCCGGCAGGCCCTGGCCTCCCCCTCCGGGGCGATGGACCGCGCCCTGGCCCCCGAAGACCCCCTGCTCCTCTCCCGGGACCTGCTGGACCGCCTGGACCGGGAACTTTCGCACCTCTCCCCCAGGACCTGGCAGGGCCAGTGGTTCTCCCGGGACCTCCGGACCGCCCTCCTGCTGGCCGAGACGGAGGCCCCGGCCTTCGACACCGTCCGCCAGGGCGAGGTGCTGGACCGGGTCCGGCAGGTCTTCGGGAGGCTCCAGTCCGAACTCTGTCCCGGGGCCTCGCTCCGCCTGACGGGCCTCCCGCGGTTCGTGGTGGAATCGGAGCAGCGGGCCCGGGGGGACATCACCCGGGTCTCCCTGGTGGCCTCGGCGGCGTCGGTGCTGCTGTTCCTGCTGTTCTTCCGGGGGATCCGCCACCTCCCGCTGGTGCTCCTGCCCGTGGCCGGCGGCCTCGCCCTGGCCACGGGGATCCTGTCCCTGGTCCACGGCCGGATCCACGGCCTGACGCTCGCCTTCGGCGGCGTCCTGATCGGGGCCGCCATCGACTACCCCGTCCACCTGGTCCACCACCTCTCCCAGGACCCGGCGTTCCGGGAGTCGGGACGCCTCCCGGGTCCCCTCCAGAAGAGCCTGTGGGCGGGGTTCCTCACCACCCTGTCGGCCTTCGGCCTGCTGGCCTTCTCCACCTACCCCGGGCTGCGGGAAATCGCCCTCTTCTGCGCGACGGCCCTCTCGGGGGCCTTCGCCTGCTCCCTCGCCTTCGTGCCCCCGGTGGTCCGGCGGTTCCCGGCCCGGCGACTCCCCCGGCGCGTGGACATCCGCCTTCCGCGGCCCCTGGCGATCCCCCTGCTGGTCCTGGCCGCCCTGCCGGTGCTGGCCGTCCCGGCCCTGCGCCTGGAATCGGATGCCCGGGCCCTGGACGACGCCGACCCGGCGACCCTGGCCGACGACGCCCATGTCCGTTCGCTGCTGCCCTCCTCGGCCCTCCCCCGCCAGGTCGTCTGCTCGGGCCCCGACGTCCAGCAGGTGCTCCGGTGCAACGACCGGGTCCACCGACACCTGGCGGCCTTCCGGGCCGGGAATGGAGGCATCCCCTTCGCGTCCCTCCACGGACTGATCCCCTCCGAGGACCACCAGCGGCGGACCCTGGCCGCCCTGGCGGCCCTGCCCGGCTCCCTGGAGGACGACCTCCGGGGGGCCCTGGCCGGGGCGGGCTTCCGCCCCGACCGCTTCGGGCCCTTCTTCGAGGCCCTCGCGGAGGCCCGCGGCGGCGGGGTGACTCCCCTGCTCCCGCAAGACCTGGACGGCACCCCCCTCGGGGAGGCCCGGGACGGCCTGCTGTTCCCCCGACCCGACGGATGGGCCGCCGTGACCCTGGCGGGGCCTCCCCCCGAGGCGACCCCGGATCCGGTGGCCGACCTGGCCGAGGACCCGGAAGTGGTGGTGCTGGATCCCGGGGCCCTGGTCTCCCGCCTCATCACCGCCTCCCAGGCCCAGACATTCGGCCTGCTGTGGGCGGGGGTCCTGGTCAACGGGATCTGGATGCTCGGCCTCCGGGGCCGGCGAGGCCTGTGGATGCTGCTCCCCTCGGCCCTGACCCTGGCCTCGGTGACCGGCGTGCTGGTCCTCCTGGGGCAGCCCCTGAACTTCCTCCACGCGGTCGCCCTGCTGCTGGTGCTGGGCATGGGGGTGGACTACGGCATCTTCCTGCTGGACGCGTCGTCCTCCGGCGAGGTCTCCCGGACCTCCGGGAGCGTGCTGCTGGCCGCCGCCACCACGCTGGCCTCCTTCGGGGGGATGGCCTTCGCCCGGACCGGGGCCCTGGTCGCCGTGGGCGGTACCGTGAGCGGGGGACTGCTGCTGGTGCTGCTGTTGACGCTGGCCGTGCTGCCCCTGGCAGGGCACGGGAGGCCCCCGTGAGACACCGGGCCCTGGTGCTGGTGCTGGCCGGACTCGCCTGCCGGAGCCCCGTTGCCATCGACGTCGGCCGGTGGGCCGGACCGGACCTCCGGATCGATCACTCCCTCTGGCTGGAGGCCCGGGGCCAGTCCTTCCTGGGCCGGGGGGTGTTGCAGCGCCGAGGGGACCGCCTGGACCTGCTGCTGCTGGCTCCCACGGGCCAGCGCCTGCTGACCGTCGAGGCCCGGGGACGAACGGTCCGGGCCCGGGCCACGGTCCCCGCCCTGGAACGCCTGGACCCGGCCCGGCTGCTGGACGACGTCCGCTGGGCCCTCTTCGCCGGGTGTCCCGGGAGCCTGCCCGGTCCCGAGGTCCGCTGCGAGGTGGGCGGGCGGCGGGTGGTCGAGGCCCGGGACGAGGGAGGCCGCCCGGTGCGCCGGGAGGTCCGCCGCCGGGGATCGACGATCCGGGTCGAGTTCGAGGACTGGTCCGGAGCCTCGGGGTGCCCGGAGGTTCCCCGCCGGGTGCGCTTCCACGACGTGGATGGGGGATACCGGTGGGAGATGGGGGTGGATGCCTGCCGGGTGGCGATTCCCGGCCCCTGACCCCGCGTCACTTCTTGTAGACGCCCTGGATCGCCTTGGCGCTGCCCTTCAGGATCAGCAGGCTGACCTTCTGGACCGCCGCGGGCCAGTCGCTGCTGCCGCTGCCCTCGTTCAGTTCCCCGCTGGCCAGTTTCCCCGACTCCCCGGTGAGGCGGTAGGAGGCCGCCAGGCGGGCCTCGGCGGCGTTCGCCATCGCCATGCCTGCATAGCCCCCGAGCAGGGCCCCGGCCACCCGGGCTCCCTTGGCGCCCGGGTTGTACGACAGGACCTTCACGGTCAGCAGGAATTTGTTGGGCCCTGGGGTGAACTGGTCCGCGGCCTCCAGCGTCTCGATCTCGTACCCGTTCTTGTCAAAGCGCTTCTTGAGGTCCGCGGCGAAGTACTCTCCGACCTGGGTCAACTGCTTCGCCTTCTCGGCATCGGTGTCCTCGGTGATGCCGTAGTCGAACACGACCGAGACCACCACCTTGCCCCGTCGGGGGGCACCGGGGCCTTCAGGCCCGGACCGCAGGCCGCGAGGCCCAGCATCAGGACGACTCCCACCGCCAGCAACGGAATGCGCGCCATGGTCCCTTCCCTCCATGCAGGAAATTCCAGACAGTCTCGTGACTGCGAAAATCTTCGTAGTCCTTCCGACGTCCATTGTCAACGGCTCCGGCCTGGATCCGGCCGCCCGATGCGGCCGTCCCCCGGGGAAACGGCCCGGCCGGCCGGTTCACCTTGACAGGGTCCGGGGCGGGTTCGACAATCGCCGCGCCGACAGGCCCCGCGGGGAAAGGAGGCGTCCCGAATGCTGGAGACGGTTTTCGAACGCCTGGCGCGCGGGGTCTCGCGACATCCCTGGTGGGCCCTGCTGTCGATGGCGGCGGTCAGCGCCCTGGCGGTCTGGTCCACCTCCCGGACCCCGATCTTCACCTCCCGCCGGGCGCTGCTGGTCCCCGGAAGTCCCGAGGTGATCCGCTTCGATCGCTTCATGGAGCACTACGGAGCCGCCTCGGACCTGATCCTGGTCCTGGAATCCCCCGAGGGAATGCCGATCCCCCGGGAGGAGATGGAGGACTTCTCGTCGCTGCTGGCGGAACGGCTGCGGGAGGTCCCGGAGGTGAAGTCCGCCGAGGCCCGGGTGGACGTGGCCTTCTTCCTGAGCCATGCCTGGACGTCGGCCCCGATGGAGCAGATGGACCAGGCGGAGTCCTTCATCCATTCCCTGGTCCGGTTCCCCGACGGGGTTCCCCGGACGATGGCCCAGGCCCTGGACATGGCGGAAACCTGGTTCGAGAACCCCCCTTCCCTGGCCGACAAGACCTTCCAGTTGCAGGATGCCCGGCGCATGCTGGACAGCGCCCGGTTCCTGCTGCTGGAGTGGCTTCGCTGGGTGGAATCGGACAGCACGCCACGGCGCATCTCCTGGGTACAGTTGCTGGGTGGGCAGCCCGAGGCCCGGGACCTGATCGCGGGCAACGGGTACTACGCCACCCGGGACGGCAAGGTCCTCTTCGTCTTCGTGCGCCCGGTGAACCCCTCCGAGGACTTCCGGTACCTGGGTCCCTTCTACCGGGGAGTCCGCCAGAAGGCCGAGGAGGTCCGGAGCGCCTGGGCCGCCGAGGGCCGCCGGGCGCCCACCGTGGGCCTCGGGGGCAACCCCGCCATCGTGTACGAGGAGTTCATGGGCCTGCAGCGGGCCGTCGTCTGGACCGTCGGGACCGCGGCGGTGCTGGTGCTGCTGGTGATCCTGTTCGGGCTGCGATCCTGGCGCCGGGCCGTCGTGGTCTTCGTGCCGATGGGCATGGGGGCCCTCTGGGGCACCGGCCTGGTGCTGCCGGTCCTCGGGCACATGAACATGGTCACCACGGCCTTCACGGCGATCCTGTTCGGGATGGGGGTGGACTACGGGATCTTCGTCAGTTCCCGGATCTTCGAGGAACAGCGGAAGGGCGTCGCCCTGGCCGAGGCCATCGCCACCGGGACCGCCCGGTCCGCCCGGGCCATCCTGCTGGCCGCCGGGGCCTCGGTGGCCGTGTTCCTGTCCCTGGCCACGGCCGAGTTCCGGGGCTTCCACGACCTGGGCATCGTGGCGGCCCTGGGGATCGTGACGGTCGTGCTGGCGACCTTCCTGGGCCTCCCGGCCCTCTACCGGCTGCTGCCTCCCCGGACCGTGCCCCTGGCGACCCCCTCGGGCAGTTCGCTGCTGGGCACCCCCGAGGAGACGGGGTGGAGGGCCTGGAAGATGCCCAACCGGGTCGCCGTCGGGGTCGTGACGGTCTTCGTGCTGCTGGGGGCGACGGGGTTCGCGCTGGGCCTGCAGCTCCCGTTCAACTACGACGTGCTGGAGATGCTCCCGAAGGACTCCGAGGCCGCCCGCCTCTCCCGCCTGATGTCGGAGCGGAGCGACTTCCAGTCGGAGGTGACGATCCTGCTGGCGAAGGACATCGCCCAGGCCCGGGACCAGGCGGCGGCGGCCGAGGGGAAGGACACGGTGGCGAAGGTCCAGACCGTGGCGCCGCTGTTCCCGGAGGACGCCGAGGAGCGGGCCCGGAAGACCCGGCGCATCGGGGAGGCGATGGAGGCCTCGGAGGTGGCCCACTGGGTGCTGGACCAGACCCGGATCGCCCTGCCCGACGACGGGGCCGCCCGGATCGCGGCGATCCTGGACCGGGCCCTGGACCTGGTGGACGACTTCCAGGAGGCGGCCTTCTCGGCCGGGCACAAGGACCTCGTGAAGGACATCGAGGAACTGCGGGGTCTGCTGCGCCGGCTCAGCGCCCGTCTCCGGGCGGACCCCGAGCGGGCGGCACGGGCCAACCAGGCCTTCCTGGACCGCCTGCTGGGGGACGCCCAGTCGGTGGTCCGGGCCCTGATCTCCTGGAAGGACGCCCGACCCCTGCAGGTGCAGGACCTCCCTCCCGACATCGCCCACCGCTTCTTCGGGTCCGACGGGTCGGTGGCCACCTACGTGTACCCGAAGGGGTCCATCTACGACCTGGACTTCCTGGACCGGCTGATGGCCGACCTGAAGGCGATCACGCCGGAAATCACCGGGTTCCCCAGCACCCACCAGGTGATGTCCCGGGCGGCGTTCCATTCCTTCTACCGGGGCACCCTGCTGGCCTTCGCGGTGGCGATGGTCTACCTGCTGGTGCTGCTGCGGCGGGTCACGGCCTTCGCCGTGGCGTCGCTGCCCCTGCTGGTGGGGGAGGGCCTGATGCTGCTGCTGCTGGCGATGTTCGGAGCCCAGTGGAACTACGCCAACATCATCGCCCTGCCGCTGCTGATGGCCCTGGCGCTGGACTACGGGGTCTGGTTCGCCCACCGCACCGACGAGATGGATGGCCTGGGCCCCTGGCAGGTGCTCCAGGTCGCCGGGGGGCCCATCCTGATGGCGGCCCTGACGACGCTGGCGGGGCTCGGCGCCATCTCCTTCGCCGAGTACCGGGGCGTATCGACGCTGGGACGCAACGTGACCCTGGGCCTCTTCCTCTGCCTGGGCAGCGCCCTGGTGATCGCCCCGGCCCTGGTGCAGGTCCTCTCCCGTTTCCGGAGGCGCCGATGAGACGACGAGACATCCTGGTTGCGATCCTGGCCCTGCTGCTTCCGGCCTCCCTCCAGGCCCGATCCCTGGTCCTCTGCTACCCCGGAGGAGGAGTGAAGGCCCGGGACGCCCAGCCCTCCACCGAGAAGATGCTCCGGCTGGTGGAGCGTCTGGGAGGTTGGAAGGCGGGCACCTTCGAGTCCTTCTTCACCGCCAAGGGGGACGAGTGCGAGCGATGGATGGCGGAGAAGAAGCCGGACTTCGCCATCGTGACGCTGGGATACTGGCTGGACCACGGATCGTCCGACGGATGGGAACCCCTGGTGCAGCCCAAGGTCCAGGGGAAGACCACGGAGGTCTTCCGGGTCGTGGTCCGAAAGGGAACCTACCGGGACCTGGAGGGCCTCAAGGGGCGATCCCTGGGCGGCACCCCGCTGGAGGAGCCCCGCTTCGTGGAGCGGGTGATCTTCCAGGGACGCTACCGCCTGTCGGACTTCCAGGTCCGCCCGGGTCTCCAGGCCCTGAAGGCCCTCCGGGCCCTGAACGAGCGGGAACTGGAGGCGGTGATCCTGAACGACCAGCAGTTCCGGTCGATTGACTCCCTTCCCTTCGGGGCCGAACTGGAGGCGATCTTCGCGTCGGACCCGATCCCGCTGATGGGGGTGGTCGCCCACACCCAGCGGACCACTCCCGAGGAGCGCAAGAGGCTCCAGAAGGCGATGCAGGGATTCTGCGGGCACCCGGACGGGAAGGGGTTCTGCGAGTTGTTCGGGATCGACGCCTTCCTGCCGGCCAACGGCAGCGTCTACGACGGGGCGAGGGCGCTGTGGAAGTGACGCGTCGCCGACCCGGGAAGGCCTTCGGCTGGGTCGTGATCGCGCTGGTCGGGATCGGCTGCGGATCCCCCCAGGTGCGCCTGGACGGAGTCGAGGACTGCCCCGAGGACATCCCCTCCCTGCTCCCGGACCATCCCTCCTACCGGGACCTGGCCTGCATCGTCCAGGTGGCCCGGAAGGCCCCTTCCCTGAGCGCCCGGCAGCACCGGGTGGTCGCCCGGGCCGCATCGGACCTCTCGGCCGGGGAGGCCGACACGCGGCGGGCCGAAGGACTGGCCGACGAGGGACTCCACCACGCCCGGAGGGCCCTGGCCCTGGAGGACCAGCCGGTGTCCCACTACTACGTGGGGATGCTCTGGGGACTCGCGGTGGCCCGGAGGCCGCTGGCGGCCATGAAGGCCCTGTCCTCCATCGAGAGTCACCTCCGCCGGGCGGTCCAGGGATCCCCCGACGAGGACGGGGGAGGGCCGCTGCGGGTGCTGGGCATGCTGTACCTGAAGGCCCCCGCCTGGCCCCAGGGCATCGGGGACCCGGACAAGGGCCTGGCCCTGCTGGAGCAGGCGGCCTCCTCCCACCCGGAACACCCCCTGAACCTGCTGTTCCTGGCCCAGGCCCTGAAGGACAACGAGGAGGAAGGCTGGGAGGATCGGGTCGCCGAACTGGTGCGGCAGGCCCGGGACCTCCTGGACCGGCAGGACTTCGGGTGGCCCACCCAGCGGTGGCGCCGGGAACTGGAGTCCCTGGCCCCCTGACGCCCCGCCTCTGGGGCCTCCCCGGGGACCGCCTCCCGATACCCCTTCCCGCGACCGGTCACGCCCGGGATCGCATCCGGACGAGGGCCTCGACCTCCCCGACCTCCTGGCGCATCCGTTCCTCCCAGGTCCGGAGGGTGCGGCCGGTCCGGGCGGCGCCCTCGGCCAGGGTCCGGCGCCAGGCGGCATCGCGGATCCACCGGGACAGGATCCCGGGGCCCTCCCGATCCAGGTCCCGGGGGTCCAGCAGCACCCCCGACTCCCCGTGGCGGACCACGTGGGAGGTCCCGCCGACGTCCAGCGTGAAGACCGGGACCCCGGCCACCATCGCCTCCAGCACGCCGTTGGACAGGTTCGAGAGGTCGTAGAGCGACAGGTATCCTCCCGATCGCACCAGGAGGTCCAGCACCCGGTCGTGGGGGAGGGCTCCCTCGAAGACCACCCGGTCCCCGAGGCCCAGGTCCAAGGCCATCCGCTCCAGGGCCGGGCGTTCCGGCCCGTCTCCGGCGACGTGGAGCCGCCAGGGCGGCAGGTCCCCGGGGAGGCCCGCCACCAGCCGCAGCACCCGGTCCACCCGCTTCCACTCCACCAGCCGGGAAGCGGTCAGCAGCCGCAGCACGCCGTCGTCCTCCGGGGCCTCTCCCATGCGCCTGCGGGCCGCCTCCAGGTCCTCCTTCACCACGCCGTTGATCCAGAAACGCACCCGGTCCCTAGGGACCCCCAGGCGGGCCAGCACCTCGTCCCCCCGGGTGCCGTCGTCGGCCATCACGACCAGGTCCGAGGGGGCCGAGAGGGCCAGCCGGTTCATCCGGAGCGACTGGAAGACCTGGGGGTCATCCATCCAGGCCGACAGCAGGGTGCCCTGGAAGCGGGTCACCGAGACGATCCCGAGCCTGCGGCCCAGGAAGGCGGCCACGGGGGCGCCGTAGATCTCGTAGCCGTAGAGGACGTCCGGGGGCCGGGGAAAACACCGGCGGAGCGTCCGCAGGGTCATCTCGGCCTGGAAGGCCAGGAACCGTCCCCGGTTCTCCACCGCCCGGGGATCCAGCCGCGTCCGGGGCCCCCCGGGAGGCGGCCGCCCCGGGGGCCGCAGGCGTTCCCGCCAGCGCCGGAAGGCCCGCACCGGCTCCTGGAGCGCCAGGGGGGCCCGGTGGATCCGGATGCCCCCGGGGAGCCGGTCCAGGTCCCCGTGGATCTCCCGGGGGGTCAGCACGTCCACCTGCCAGCCGGCCCGGGCGTACCCCAGCAGCGTGTTGTAGAGGCTCTGGTTGCCCGCCTTCTCGACCGCCCGCGCCCCCTCCTGGAGCAGCCAGACGTCGAGGTCCGTCACGAAGAGGATGCGCCTGCCGGGGGATGCCGTCGGTCCCATCGGGGGCTAGACTAGCACCGCGGGGCGGTCACAGGAACTGCCCGACCAGCAGGAAGAAGACGCCCGCCAGGAAGGCCGAGACGGGGATCGTCAGGATCCAGGCCCAGAGGATCCGGCTCGCCAGCAGCCAGCGAACGGACCCCAGCCCGCCGGTGACGCCCACTCCGACAATGGCGCCGGTGATCGTGTGGGTCGTCGAGACGGGGATGCCCAGTTCCGACACCGCCAGGATGGTCACGCCGCCTCCCGTCTCGGCACAGAATCCGTGCATCGGGTCCAGGCGCGTCAGTTTCATCCCCATGGTCCGGACGATCCGGAACCCCCCGAACAGAGTCCCCAGGGCGATGAAGAGGTGGCAGAGCAGCAGCAGCCCGAAGGGAGGCTCGTGGGAGGACTGGAAGTACCCGCCGGAGACCAGCAGCGCGAAGAGGATCCCGAGGGTCTTCTGGGCATCGTTGGTCCCGTGGCTGAAGGAGTAGATGGCCGCCGAGACCAGCTGGAGGCGCCGGAAGAGGCGGCCCATCAGCCGGGGGGACCGGTCCCGCACCAGCCACCGGACCAGCCGCTGGAGGGCCGTGGCCATCGCCAGGCCCACGAGGGGCGACACGACGATGAAGGCGGCCACCTTCAGCAGCCCCGAGGGGATCAGGAGGTCGAATCCGCCGTAGGCGACGGCCCCGCCGGCATACCCCCCGATCAGGGCGTGAGAGGACGAGGAAGGCAGTCCCAGCCACCAGGTGATCAGGTTCCAGGCGATGGCGCCCACCAGCCCCGACAGGACCACGGGAACGGTCACCTGGGAGGTCTCGACCACCCCCTTGCCCACGGTCTTGGCCACGGCGACCCCGAAGGTGAAGGCGGCCACGAAGTTGAAGAACGCCGCCCATCCCACCGCCAGTTTCGGATGGAGCACCCGGGTCGCCACCACGGTGGCGATGGAGTTCGCCGCGTCGTGGAAGCCGTTGACGAAATCGAAGGCCAGGGCCACCAGGAAGGTGGCGAGGATCAGCGGGTGATCCACCAGGAATCCGACCAGGTCCATCTTGGCTCCTTCGGGAGGACCTCCCGGACCGCGACGCCGCGTGTCAGAGGTGCTCCAGCGTGATGCCCTCGATGATCTCGGCGACGTCCTCGGCCTGATCCGAGGCGTCCTCGATGCGCTCGTAGAGCTCCTTCAACTGGATCACCGCCAGGGGGTCGCTCCGGTAGTCCCGGAAGAGCTCCCCCAGGCCGGCCCGGAGGATCCCGTCGGCCTCGTTCTCGAGGCGCTGGACCTCGATGATCAGCGCCCGGATGCGTTCCGGGTGCTTGAACCCGTGGAGCAGGGGCACCAGGTCCACCAGCACCTCCTGCTCCTTCATCACGACCCGGGCCAGGTCCACCAGCCGGGCCGGCACCTTCTGGACGTCGAAGAGCAGCATCCGCTGGGCGGCCGACTCGATGCCGTCCACCACGTCGTCCATCTTGCTGATCAATTTCAGCGTCTCGTCCCGGTCCAGGGGCGTGATGAAGGTCCGGTGCAGCAGGTCGATGGTCATGTGGGCGATGGTGTCGCACTCGTGCTCGATCTCCTCGATGCGCCGGACCATCCCCTCGGCCCCCCGGGGCCACTGGTCCAGGGCTTCCACCAGCGTCTTGCCCGCATCGAGGCCTGCCTTGGAGTGCCGGATGAAGAGGTCGAAGAACCCGATCTCCCGGGGTGCCAGTTTCTCCCACATCGAGGACCTCCCTGAGGGTGGAACCGGGGTCCGGGAACCGCTGCCCGGAACCTGGCCGTGGTCTACCATGCCCGTCGCCCACTTTGGTGACAGACTCGTGACAAAACGATGACACGGGCCGTTGCCGTGGCCCGGGGATTGTGGCAGCCTGATCGTCGATGTCCACGAGGAAACCCGAGATGACGGCGGCATGGTGGGTGCTGGCGGTGCTGCTGGCCCTGGGGGCCGGTGCGTGGTGGGTCCGGTCCCGGAAGGCGGCGGGCGATGGCGGGGGGACGGCCGGGGCGGCGGATGGGTGGGAACGGATGGCCGACGAGGCACGGAAGCGGGCGGCGGACCCCTTCAGGTCCCCACGGGAGGA
>JAGOKF010000102.1 GCA_017994695.1 Myxococcota bacterium
CATCTCTCCCCTCGAGTCCCATCACCGCGAGGCTGCCCCCGCATGCGGGGGCAGCCTGTCTTCCCCAACGGAGCAGGTGTAACGCATGTGCCCGGTCTACTGTGTCACCCATGTGCCCGGTTGCACACGGTCCGCCCAGTTCCCCGGATCCGGGAATCGGGTCCCGGGGCCCGAAGGTCCTGTCCTCGGTGCATGCCAGGCAGGCGAGGCTCGCGGCCGCGACCAGCAGACCACCCTTGCGAAGGTTCATCGTTCTTCCCCCCGGATGAATCGGCGAAACCGGACCTCCATTGGGCGAATTATACCGGGCCTTCCCCCCGAGGCAGTAGCACTTTTTTGCTCCTTCCCTCCCCCGGATCCCGCCCGGCGCCCTTCTCCCGCCACCCGGCCCTCCCCCGACGCGCTCCCACGGCGCCGCCGCCGGCGTTGACCCCACGCCGGGAAACCTCTAGCATCCGCACCGGGTACGCCGGGATGGGGAACGATGCTGACCGAACGCCTGCTCCAGGTGACGCTTCTCGGGACCGAGTGGGTCCTCTGGCTCCTGATCGGCCTCTCGGTGGTGTCGGTGGCCCTGATGGTCGAGCGGGCGATCCTGTTCTGGAACCTGGGCCGGGGCTGGCAGCGCCTGGCGGATCGCCTGGACCCGCTGATCCACGCCGGGGATCTGGACGGCATCCGGGAGGTCCTCCGGGCCTGGCGGGGAACGGAGGCCGACGTGCCCCGGGCCTGCGTGGAGTCCCTTGCCCGGGGCATCGCGACGGCCGAGAGGGAGACCCGGGCGTCCCTGATGACGTGGCAGCAGCACCTCGACCGCCGGATGGCCTTCCTGGGAACCCTCGGGAACAACGCGCCCTTCCTGGGCCTCTTCGGCACGGTCCTGGGAATCATCCGGGCCTTCCACGACCTGTCGCTGGACGCCAAGGGCGGGGCGAACGTCGTGATGGCGGGCATCTCGGAGGCCCTGGTGGCCACCGCCGCCGGCCTCTTCGTCGCGATCCCCGCCGTGATCGCCTTCAATGCCTTCCAGCGGCAGATCTCCCGGCAGGTCACCCGGGCCGAGGCCCTGACGGAACGCTTGATGGCCCGAGCCACCCCCCGCGTCCCGAGGCCTGCTCCCGCCCCGCATCCCGAGGATTCCCACGATCCGGTTTCGTGATAGGATTCGCCATGCGACGAGGTTCCCGATGCCGGTGACTGGCGACCCTTGCGCGGACCGCGACGAGATCATCGGGGCGGCGATGCTGCTGGCCCGTGCCTCGGCACGGCTGGCCCGGGAGAAGAGCCTCCAGGGGGTCTACGCCGCCCTCTGCGAGATCGGCCAGGACATCCCGGGCCTGGTGATGGGCTGGGTGGGGCTCATCGACCCCGAGGCCCGGCGGGTCGTTCCCGTGGTCTCGTGGGGGGACCGGACCGGGTACCTGTCCCGGATCCAGGTCACCTGGGACGACACCCCGACGGGCCAGGGGCCGGTGGGGAATGCCCTGCGGACCGGCCGGATCGCCGTGGCCCAGGACCTCGACGACCCGTCCCTGGCCCCCTGGAGGGATATCGCCAGGGGTCGCGGGTTCGAGTCGGTAGCGGCCCTGCCGCTCCGGATGCCCGACGGCCAGATCCTGGGCGCGATGGTCGCCTACAGCGATCGGAAGGGCTTCTTCACCCCCGTGCGCCAGTCGCTGCTGATGGTCTTCGCCGAGGTGGCGTCGATGGCCGTGGAACACGCCTCCCTGGCCGAGGACCTGGCGGTCCAGACCCGGGAACGGGAGGGCCGGTTCCAGCGGCGCCTGGAAGAGGAGACAAGGCAGCGGGAATCCCTGGCCCGGAGCTGCGAGCGACTGGTCGAGGCCTCCCGGTACAAGACCGAGTTCCTGTCGCACCTCTCCCACGAACTCCGGACCCCCCTGACCGCGATCCTGGGATTCGCCGAGGTGCTCGCCGACGAGCTGGCCGGGCCGCTGAACGACAAGCAGAAGGAACTGCTGGGGCACTGCGTCGCGGCGGGCCACCAGTTGATGGACCTCATCGACACCGTCGTGGACCTCTCCCGGGTCGAGTCGGGACGGGCGGAACTCCAGTTCGAGGACTGCTTCCCCTCCCAGATCCTGGAGGCGGCGACCCTGCAACTGGGCACCCTGGCCGGGTCCGCCCGGGTCGCCGTGGCGTGGTCCCTGGGCCACGGGGCCGAGGGGAGCATCCGGGCCGACGCCCGGAAACTCCGGCAGGCCCTGATCCACCTGACCTCCCATGCGCTCCGGTCGGCGGGCCGGAACGGCCAGGTCTCCCTGGCCGCCGACGGGAGCGGCGACGAGGTCTGGTTCGACGTCGTCTGGAAGCGGGGATCCCTTTCGCCGGGCGGCACGGAACGATCCGGGTCCCTGAAATCCTCCTCCTTCGGCGTGATCCTGGCCCAGCGGCTGGCCGAGGTGGGAGGAGGCCGACTGGAGCGCCTCGAGGCGCCCGACGGCGGGACCTTCCGCCTGGCCGTTCCCCGGAAGGGACCCAAGCCCCCCCCGGCGACACCGGAGTGATCCGATGCCGAGACACCGAATCCTGCTGGTGGACGACACCGCCACCAACCGTGTGCTGCAACGGACGGTGCTGGAGGCCGCGGGATACGAGGTGGAGGAGGCCACCACCGGGGCCGAGGCCCTCGAACGCCTCCAGGGGCAGCCCTTCGACCTGATGATCCTGGACCTGCTGCTGCCCGAAATGGACGGGTTCGAGGTGCTGGAGGCCTGGAGGGGTCTGTCCCGTCCCGGCGAGATGCCGATTCTGGTCATGAGCGCCCTGGGGGACGAGGAGGCCCGGATCCGGGCCCTTCGCCTGGGGGCCTCGGACTTCCTGCTGCGTCCGGCGGGAAGAGCCGAGTTGATGGCCCGGGTTGCGGGCCTGCTCCGGGCGAAGACCCTCCAGGAGCGCCTCGACGAGGCCTTCAACAAGCTGACGGCGATGGGGCGGGCCTCGGAGGTCCACCTGGCCGAGTTGAACGCCCTGGGGATCCTGCTGTCGGACCCTCTGCCGTCCCTGGTGGAGCAGCTCCGCGCGGCCTCCCGCCCGGGACGGGACCCGGACCTCATCGCGGCGATGGAACGCGTGGGACCGGGGTTCCGCGGATCGGTCTTCCTGGCCAACGGTCCCCGGGTCGAGATCTCCATGGACTGCGGCGCGGCCCGGGGCGGGAGGGTGCCGACCTACACCCAGCCCATCATCGGGGTCTGGAAGGCCGGGGACAGCCGGGAGGCCCCGTGGATCGCCTGCCTGGTCCGGGCCCTGGAGCCGACGGTGTCCGAACTGAGGAACCTCAGTTACTGCATCACCCCCGGCATCGCCCTGGCCAGCGGCAACTTCCCGGAGGAACCCGATTCCCTGAATGCCGAGGTGGTCCGGGGGTTCGCACTGCACTGGGAATTCGTCAAGCGCATGTCGGCCCTGAACCGGGAGATCGAGGAGGCCTTCGAGTACACCATCTCGGCCCTGTCCCGGGCCGCCGAGGCCAACGACCCGTCCGTGGGGGCCCACCTGAAGCGGGTCAACGCCTATTCCCGGGAACTGGCCGAGGCCATCGGCATGCCCCCCCACTTCGTCCGGACCATCGCGGTCCAGGCCCAGCTGCACGACGTGGGAAAGATCCAGATCAGCATGGACCTCCTGAAGAAGCCCAGTCGCCTGGATGCCGACGAGTACGAGGTGATGAAGGCCCACACCTGGCACGGCGCCCACATCCTGGGGGACCATCCCCGCCTCCAGATGGCCGCCTCGATCGCCCTGAACCACCACGAGCACTGGGACGGCACCGGCTATCCCCGGGGCCTGCGGGGAGCGGAGATCCCCCTGGAGGGACGCATCGCCAAGCTGGCGGACGTCTATGACGCCCTGCGGAGCGTCCGGCCGTACAAGCCATCGATGGCCCACCGGTACGCCCTCGATGCGATCTTCCGGGGGGACGGCCGCGTGGCCCCGGAACACTTCGACCCCGAACTGCTGGACGCCCTGCGGCGGATCGCCCCCCGCTTCCACGAGATCCACGAGGATTTCGCGAAGACGGAATCCGGACAGGAACCGGTTCCCGGTCACGGCGAATCCCCCGCTGGCCAGTGGCCGACGGAGACCGGAAGGGACCCCTAGAACGAGACGCGCCGGAGTCGTTCCGCCGCCTCCTCCACGCGATCCAGAGATGGAACCAGGGCGAAGCGGACGTGGTGCTCCCCGGGGTGCGGGCCGCCGTCGTCCGGGGGTTCTCCCAGGGCCAGCCCGGGGGTGCAGACCACCGCCACCGACGGGTCCAGCAGCCTCCGGGCGAAGTCCAGACCGGTCATGCCCGGGGTCACCCGGGGCCAGAGGTAGAGCGTCGCCTCGGGGGGATCGACCTGGCACCCGATGTCCCGGAGGGCCCCCACCAGCCGATCCCGCTTGCGGCGGTAGATCTCCCGCATCCGGTCCACGTGGGACTCGTCCCGCAGGGCCGCGATGGCGCCGTCCTGGATGAAGGTGGGGGTGCCGCTGTCGATGTTGGTCTTCAGGCGCTGGAACAGGCCCACCACCTCCGGATCCCCGCAGACCCAGCCGACCCGGTGCCCGGTCATGTTGCTGCGTTTCGAAAGCGACTGGAAGACCACCACGCCCTCCCGGGCGAACTCGAGGATCGACCGGGGCGGGCGGTCGAACCAGACCTCCGAGTAGGCCTCGTCGCTGGCCACCACGATCCCGCGGTCCGAGGCCCAGCGGACCAGGCGCGGCCAGAAGTGGTCCGGGGGAACCCTGCCTGCGGGGCTGTTGGGGTAGTTCACCCAGATCAGCCGCGCCCGGGCCGCCACCGCGTCCGGGATCGCGTCGAGATCCGGCAGGAACCCCCCTTCGGGCCGCAGGGGGTAGAACCAGGGCACGCCGCCCGCGAAGAGGGTGCCCCGGTGGTAGGGCGGATAGCCGGGAGTGGGACAGAGCACCACGTCCCCGGGGTCGATCAGGCAGAGGGGGAAGTGGAAGACCGCCTCCTTGGCCCCGACGTTCGACGACACCTCCCGGTCGGGGTCCAGGGAGACCCCGAACCGCCGCCGGTACCACGCCGCGATCTCCTGCCGGAACTCCGGGGCCCCCACGTAGGAGGGGTAGCCCTCGGCCGCCCGGCGGTCCACGGCCTCCTGGATGGCCCGGCGGACCACCTCGGGCGTCGGCTCCGTCGGGTCCCCGACCCCGAAATCGACGGGGTCGTGGCCCTCGTCCCGCAACCGGGCCACCTGCCGGTCGATCTCGGCGAACGGATAGCCCGGCAGCGAGGCCAGGCGCCAGGATGGCCGGATGTTCATGGCGACCCCCGGGAGGCGACTCACTGGTTCATGGAGTTCAGGAACTGCCTGTTGGTCTCGTAGCGGGAGAGCTTGTCCAGCAGGAACTCCATCGCGTCCAGCACGTTCAGGGGATGCAGCAGCTGCCGCAGGATCCAGACCCGGTTCAGGGTCATGGGGTCCAGCAGCAGTTCCTCCTTCCGGGTACCCGACTTGTTGATGTCCAGGGTCGGGAAGATCCGCTTCTCCATCAGCTTCCGGTCCAGGTGGAGCTCGCAGTTGCCCGTGCCCTTGAACTCCTCGAAGATCACCTCGTCCATCCGGCTCCCCGTGTCGATCAGGGCGGTGCCGATGATCGTCAGGGACCCGCCGTCCTCGATGTTCCGGGCCGCGCCGAAGAAGCGCTTCGGCTTGTGGAGCGCGTTGGAATCGACGCCGCCCGACAGGATCTTCCCCGACGGGGGGACCACGGTGTTGTAGGCCCGGGCCAGGCGGGTGATGGAGTCGATCAGGATCACCACGTCCCGCTTGTGCTCCACCAGGCGCTTCGCCTTCTCGATGACCATCTCGGCCACCTGGACATGGCGGGCGGCCGGCTCGTCGAAGGTCGAGGAGATCACCTCGCCCTTCACCGACCGCTCCATGTCGGTCACCTCCTCGGGCCGCTCGTCGATCAGCAGCACGATGAGGTAGACCTCCTTGTGGTTGGTGGCGATGGCGTGGGCCAGGTCCTGGAGCATCACGGTCTTGCCGGTCCGGGGCGCCGCGACGACCAGCGTGCGCTGGCCCTTGCCCTGGGGCGCCAGGAGGTCGATGACCCGGGTGCTGTAGTTCTTCGGGTCGAACTCCAGCGTGAACTTCTGGTTCGGGTAGAGGGGCGTCAGATTGTCGAAGAGGGTCTTGGTCTTGGCGACTTCCGGGTCCTCGTAGTTGATCGTCTCGACCTTCAGCAGCGCGAAGTAGCGCTCCCCGTCCTTCGGCGGGCGGATCTGGCCGGTCACCGTGTCGCCGGTCCGCAGGTTGAAGCGACGGATCTGGGAGGGGGACACGTAGATGTCGTCGGACCCGGGCAGGTAGGAGGTGTCCGGGGCCCGGAGGAAGCCGAAGCCCTCGGGCAGCACCTGGAGGACTCCCTCGCCGTAGATGGACCCGTTCTGCTCGGTCTGGGCCTGCAGGATGGCGAAGATCAGTTCCTGCTTCCGCATGCCCCGGGCGCCCTCGATGTTGAGGTTCTTGGCGAGTTCCAGGAGGTCCGAGATCCGCATGTCCTTGAGTTCTTTGAGGTTCACCTGTTCCTCCCTTGCGAAGGTCTAGCCGGTGCGCCGATCGGCGGGGTTCCGTGGCCGCCTGGCGCGGGGAATCTCCTGTGATCCTTCTTCAACCGGAACCTGGCGGATTCGCTCGCGGCAGGAAGCGCCGCGCCCGCGGAAAACGAACACATTGTAGCCATGCATCAGGCCTTGTCAAGAAGAATTGCATCCAGGCTGAATCCCGATGGCCGATGGGGTGATTCCCCCGGGCAGTCGCGGCTCCCGATGGAACTCAGGCCTTGGCCACCGCGGCGTGCCACGTCGCCAGACGGCCCTGGCGTTCCGCCGGGGTCATCCGCGGCAGGAAGCGCCGGTCCGATGCCGCCAACCGGGAGAGATCCCCCAGGGTCCAGAGGCCCACGCCCAGCCCCGCCAGCATTCCGGCGCCCAGGGCCGTGGTGTCCACGTTCCGGGGACGGACGACGGGAACCTGGGCGAGGTCCGCCTGGCACTGCATCAGCAGGTCGTTGGCGCTCGCCCCGCCGTCCACCCGGAGTTCCGCGATGGGCTCCCCGGCGTCCGACGACATCGCCTCCAGCAGTTCGGTGACCTGGAAGGCGATCCCCTCCAGGGTCGCCCGGGCGATGTGGGCCCGGGTGGTCCCCCGGGTGATGCCCCAGATCACCCCCCGGGCCTCGGGACGCCAGTGGGGAGCCCCCAGGCCCGCCAGGGCCGGCACGAAGACGACCCCGCCCGAATCGGGCACCGAGGCGGCCAGGGACTCGATCTCCGAAGCCTGGCCGATGAAGCCCAGTCCGTCGCGGATCCACTGGACCGCCGCCCCGGCGATGAAGGCGCTCCCCTCCAGGGCGTAGTGGGTGACTCCCTGGACCGTCCAGGCCACGGTGGTCAGCAGGCCGTTTTGGGAAGCCACGGGCCTCGACCCCGTGTTGACCAGCAGGAAGGCGCCGGTGCCATAGGTGCACTTGGAGAGCCCCGGTTCAAAACAGGCCTGGCCGAAGAGGGCCGCCTGCTGGTCCCCGGCGATCCCGGCCACCGGGATCCCGTCGGGCAGGAAGTCCAGCCCCCGGGTGGTTCCCAGGATGCCGGAAGATGGCCTCACCTCCGGTAGCAGGGCCTGCGGAATCTCCAGCGCCTCGCAGATCTCCGGGTCCCAGGCCAGGGTCTGGAGGTTCAGCAGCAGGGTCCGGGAGGCGTTGGAGACGTCGGTGACGTGGGCCTGTCCCCCGGTCAGCCGCCAGGTCAGGAAGGAATCGACGGTGCCGAAGGCCACGTGGCCGGCCTCGGCTTCCCGCCGGAGTCCCGGGACCTGGTCCAGCATCCACCGGACCTTGGTCCCGCTGAAATAGGGGTCCAGCACCAGGCCGGTCCGCTGCCGGATCATCGGTTCCAGGCCCCGGTTCTTCAGGTCGGTGCACAGGTCCGCGGTCCGCCGGCACTGCCAGACGATGGCGTTGTGACGGGGAGCCCCTCCCTTCCGGTCCCAGAGGATCGAGGTCTCCCGCTGGTTCGTGATCCCGATGGCCAGGCAGTCCGACGGGGACACCCCCGCCCGGGCCATCGCCTCCCGGGCCGAGGTGACGGTGGCTCCCCAGATGGCCTCGGGGGAGTGTTCTACCCAGCCCGGCCGGGGATAGATCTGGGGGATCTCGTTGGAGACCTTCGCCAGCACCGACAGGTCCTCGCCGAGGACGATGGCGGTGGTGGCCGTGGTGCCCTGGTCCAGCGCCAGGATGAATCGGCCCATCGTTCCCTCCCGGGAGTCCGGGACGCGCCGGACCCCTCCGCATCGGACGTCGGCCGGAGTCTGCCCGACCGGTCCCGGCCCTGTCAACCGCCCGGGGCGCCACCGAGGGCGCCCCTCTCCCGGACCAGGAGCCCAGCCAGGATCCCCCCCGCCAGCAGGTATGCCGCGGCCAGTTCCAGGGAGGTCCGGGATCCGGGGCCCCAGGGCACCGTCAGGCCTCCTGCCGGGTCGGTCGAGTGGACCACGCCGAACAGGCTGAACCCAGCAAGAACCAGGAAGACCAGCACGAGGGCCCCCGGCCGCCTGTCCACCAGGAAGACGACCGCGCTGCCCCAGAGCATCGCCGTCAGGATGAATCCCCTGCCCAGGAGTTCCAGGACCCGGAGGGAATCGGCCAGGGAGGCGGGTGCCTGGGCCCCCGCGGCCAGGAGTTGCCCGGTGTAGACGGTGACCAGGTAGGCGAGGGACGGCAGGATCGACAGCCCCACGGCAGGCCAGTGGCGGTGGGGCGACTGGCGGAAGGCCTGCCCCGTGACCTCCAGCCCGATGAAGAGCAGGATGGGCGCCACCGCGACCTCGGGCAGGACCCCGACCACCGCCCCCAGCAGTCCGACGGACGCCCCGAGACCCACCACCAGTCCCGTGGCCAGCGTGTAGCCGGACCGGGCCCCCATGGCCTTGTAGGCCGGGTGGCCGATGTAGGGCGTGGACTGGGCCACGCCCCCGAAGGCCGCGGCCACCAACGTGGCCAGGGCCTCCACCAGCAGGATGTCCCGGGTGCGGTAGCAATCGCCCGCCTCCCGGGCGGACGCCGTGACGTCGATGCCCCCGACGATGGTCAGCAGGCCGAAGGGGATGCTGACCGGCAGGAAGTCCAGCGCCCGGGGAAGGCCTGCCCAGAGTTCCCCCGGGCGGGGCAGGGGCCCGTGCAATCCGAAGGACAGGGCCGGCAACTCCCCCGACGGCCGCAGCCCGAAGGCCACGAAGGCCAGGTGGACCAGGGTGCCCACGATCACCGCGGCCAGGGCCCCCGGGAACCGGCCGGGAAGACGGAAGCCGGCCACCAGGGCGAACAGGACCAGTCCCAGGGCCGCCAGGCCGGCCACCGGCTCCGAGAAGATCCGGACCATCGGGAACAGCCCGAGGAGCGCCAGGCCGACCCCGGCCAGGGGCCCCAGGAGGCCGGCGGTGGGCACGAACCGGGCGACGCGATCCCCGACGAAGGCCAGCAGGGTCTTCACGATCCCCATGCAGAACAGCGTGGCCATGCCGACCTGCCAGGCCGCCTGGGGGTCCCCCGTCTCGGCGAAGACGGGACCGATGACCGCCACGGCCATCCCGATGGTCGAGGGCGTGTCGAGCCCCAGGGGCATTGCGGTGGCCCCGGGACCCTTCCGGATTGCCAGGAAGGAATAGGCCAGATCCCCCAGCAGCACCCCCAGGGCGGTCCCGGGGATCATGCGTTCCAGCACGAAGTCCAGGGGCATCCCGTAGGCGCCCGAGAGCAGGCCCCCCAGGAGCACCAGGTTCACCACGTTGTCCAGCAGCAGGGCGAAGAAGGCATTCCAGTCGCCCGGGGACCACCAGGAAGGGGTGTTCACGTCGGACCTCTCGGGAAGTCCCCCAGGGGATCAGAAGGGGACGTCGTCGTCGCCGATGGCCACGGGCCCGGAATCCGCCGGGGCCGGGAGCGGCTCGACCACCGGTCCCTCCTCGGCGCCCCGGCCGCCGGTCGGCGCCCCGATGAACTGCACGTTCTGGGCCACGATCTCGGTGGTGTAGCGCTTCTGGCCCTGCTTGTCCTCCCACTGGCGGGTCTGGAGGCGCCCCTCGACGAAGACCGTCCGGCCCTTCTTCAGGTAGGCGTGGCAGTGCTCCGCCTGCCGGCCCCAGACCACGACGCGGTGCCACTCGGTCCGCTCGTTCCGCTCGCCCGCCGACGTCTTGAAGACCTCGGTGGTGGCCACCCGCAGTTCGGCCACCGCCTGGCCCCCCTGGGTCATCCGGTAGTCCGGGTCCGCGCCCAGGTTCCCAAGGATCAGGACCTTGTTCAACGATGCCATCTGGAACCTCCTTCCGGTCGAGATCGGGCGCCCCGGACCCCCGGGACCCCTCCCCTTCTATCGCGTCCCGGGGACATCCGTTCCACCGGTCCCGGGTCCCCCCGGACCATCCCCCGCCCCGATCAGCCGCCGGTGCACCCGGCGCGTAACCTCGTCGGCCACCCCGGCCTCCACCAGCAGCGTCATCGCCACGGGGGACAGGAACAGGGCCAGCACCTGTCCCCCCAGTTCCTCCAGGCACGGCAGCATCCGGGTCCGGAGGTCCTCGTGGGCCGCCACGTCCCCCACGGCGGTCACCGTCGCGAGCCCCGGCCGGATCCGGACGTCCCTGCCGGCCAGCACCTCGTCCAGCACGGCCGAGAGCCCGGGATTCGCCGACTCGCTGAAGACCATCCAGGCCGTTCCCGACGAGGTCCCGATCACGAAGTCGGGCACCAGGGCACGGTCCCGGAGGACCTCCTGCACGACCCGGAGGCCGGCCCCGTCCCCCGGGGGCCATTCCACCGCGGTCACCGGTCTCCGGCAGGCCACGCCGGTCACCGCCCGGGTTTCGGCGGGCGGATTCGCCCGGATCACGGACCCTGAAAGGGCCGGATCGGTGGACGACCGGGTGTAGATCACGATCCCGGCCCGGCGGGCGAACTCCACCGCCTCCGCATTGAGCACCTTGGCCCCGAAACGGGACAGGTTCAGCATCTCTTCATAGGACAGTTCCGCCAGGCGCCGGGCGTCCAGCACCACCCGGGGATCGGCCGTGTAGACCCCCTCGATGTCGCTCCAGATCTCGCACCGCTCGGCACCCAGGGCCGCCGCCAGGGCCACGGCCGTGGTGTCCGATCCCCCGCGGCCCAGCGTCGTGATCTCCCGCTTGTAGGAGGTCCCCTGGTAGCCGGCCACCACCACCACCCGGCCCGCCTCCAGTTCGTCCCAGACCCGGAAGGGCCGGATCTCGATGATCCGGGCGTGGCTGTGGGAGGCGTTGGTCAGGATCCCGCACTGGGAACCGGTCAGGGACACGGCCTCCTGGCCCAGGCGCTGGATGGCCATCGCCATCAGGGCGGTGGTCGTCCGCTCCCCCACCGACAGCAGCATGTCCAGTTCCCGGGTGGAGGGGTTGGCGTTGATCTCCCGGGCCAGGTCCAGCAGCTGGTCCGTGGTCCGGCCCATCGCCGAGACCACGACCACCACGTCGTACCCTTCCCGGCGTCGCCGGACCACCACCTCGGCGACCCGGAGGATGCGCTCCGGGTCCGCCACGGAGGACCCTCCGAACTTGAGGACCTGGATCGCCATCGACTCCCCCTGGCGCGGGGATTGTATCACGCCGTCCCTGGGACACGGGCTACAATGACCCTCCCGCGGGAACACCAGGAGGTTCGGGGATGCCGGCCAACCTGACGCAGCAGTACCTGATGGCCGAGGAACGCTTCCGGTCCGCCACCACCCACGAGGAGAAGGTGGCCGCCCTCGAAGAGATGATCCGGGAGCTTCCCAAGCACAAGCACACCGAGAAGATGTACGCGGACCTGAAGACCCGTCTGGCGAAACTGCGGAGGGAGGGCGTGTCCCAGGGCGGACCGGCGCGCCGGAGCGACGCCCTGGTGATCCGGCGGGAGGG
>JAGOKF010000103.1 GCA_017994695.1 Myxococcota bacterium
AAGAACGCCTCGCAGTCCTCGGGACCTCCCGGATAGGCCAGTTGCATGGAAGCGACGACCGGCAGAGTACCGGCCGGAACCATCTGGAGGTTGGAAGGTTCCTCCACGACGTGGACCGTGACGAAGGGCCTCTGCCGGTCGTTGTCGCCCACGTCGGCCACGAAGATGGCGTCTCCCTCGATGCCGTCCAGGGGGCCCCGGTCGATGTCCTCCCAGTCCCTGGCTTCCACCCCCTCCAGGTCGAACCGTCCCTTCAACTGTCCGTCGAGTCCCAGGGCGAAGATGCGGGGGCCGCTCCCGGAGTCGTTCAGGGCCCACAGGATGTCCCGATGCCTACGACTTGCAGCCAGTCCGGACACCTCGCGGAGTTCCTGGGCGGTCACGGAGGCGACGACGACGGCCTCGGCAAAGGCGGGACAGGAAAGGTCGGCGATTTCCCCTGACTGGTCCGGCGGGAATGCATCCCTGTCGCCGGGGACCTGATCGTCCGACCGGAAACCGTCGTCCGCGTGGGAAAGGGCGTCCCGGTTGTCCGTTTGTCCCGTCGGCTCCGGGTCGGCACGCCATGGGGAAGCGTCGAGATCGGCCGGCCCGTCGCTGCCGTTCCCGCAACCGATCCCGAGGGTCCACAGGGCCGCCAGGATGACCGTGGACCGGGGCAAGACGCAGCCCAGGCGGCGGGAACTGCCGGATCTTCCACGGGCAGGAAACCCCGTTTCTTCATCGCACATCATCCGCCTCCTTCCGCAGGAGTTCGAGGAACAGGTCGCAATCCAGGAATGGGGCCCCGTCCATGGCCCGAAGGGGGGAACCGCAGTACTCGAAGAGGTTGGCCATTTCCGGGATCCAGACATGGGTCCGGGTTGTGCCGTCATCCCGTACCGATTCCCTGGAGGGATGGGGCGTGTACTCGCCGTCGGGCAGGTCGGACCGCCACAGGTCCCACCGGTCCCAGCCCTGGTAGTGGTCGGCCGCCGCGGCGTATTCCCGGAGGATTCGCCGCGCCTCGGCCGGCGTCAACGGGAGTCCATAGGCGGCGGCGAGCACGGACAACTGGGCCACGTCGGACGGGTAGCGGGGATCCTTGGAAACAGGGTCGTCCCGGACCGCCAGGTCGTCCAGGCGGGTGCCCAGTCCCGAAAGGAGGTCCTTCGCCCCCGGCGCGCCGTAGAGCAACGACACGGCCACAGCGCTGACGTGGAAGCCCCACTGCATCCAGGTATGACCGTAGTAGCGGGCCATTGCGATCTCCTCGTAGATCTCGGAGATCCCGTTCCCGCAGTCGTTCCCCAGGGGATCTCCCCGGGCAATCAGAGCGACTCCCAGTTTGGCGTTGCACTCGGCGTTCGGCAACAGTTCCTCGTACTCCACCAGACTGGCGAAGTCGTCCACGGTGCCCGAGGCTTCGTCGAGCCAGGGGATGAAGACCTTCCCGCCCGCTCCCTTGGCCCGGATGATGTAGCCGTGGTCCACGATGTCCGCGGCGAAGGCCTGCAGTTGTCCGTAGAGCCTCTCGGCCGCCGCCCGGACCTCTGCGTCCCGATCGCTCCACAGCAGGCGCGCCAGGTGGACCTGGAGGCGGTAGATCCACGGAAAGTCGTCCTTGGACCGCTTGGTCCGCACGAAGACGTCCCCGTAGGCGGGATTTGCGGGGTTGTGGACCGTGTCGTGGCGCTGCTGGGACTCCTCGTGGCGCTGGGGTTCGTAGTCCACGACCGCCTTGCGGCCCCCCTCCAGCAGAAAGGGGTGGTTGCGGTGGAAGAGAGCGCGGGCCATCACGGTGGGCACCACGGGGTCCTCCTCGGCCCAGATGTTGCCGTCGAAGAGGGCCGACACGCCCCGGAGGTAGCCCAGGACCAGGTCCCGCTGGATCGCATGCTGCCGTAGGGTCCCCGCGCCGGACAGGTAGGCCCCCACGACGGGTCCGATGACCCGCCCCACGTGGGCCATCATGTTGTCCGAGGGACCGTCGTGGCGGAAGGTCACCGTGTCCCCCGTTCGGACCGCCACCACGTCGTCGTCCTGCCACCAGAACAGGTAGGGAACCTGTTCTCCCGCCTGGGACGGGTCCAGGCCGTGGGAGACCCGCCGGGTCCAGGCGAACCAGTCCACGGCGCGGAAGAAGTCCGCCATGCGCCTGGTGAAAGCCTCCACCTCGGCGGCGGAGGGAGGGATCCCGGAGGAGTCGGCCCGGGTGACCGAAAAGGGCAGGGAGGAGGGGAATCGGGCCACGCCCTCCGGTGCGATGACGGCGTCCTCTTCCGATCCAGGGACGTCCGAAGGCGCGATCCCCTCGCCCGCGACAGGTCCGGCGTCGGAAGCCGGGTCCACGGGGTGGCCTGCCGATTCCCCGGAGGAGCACGCGGCGGCGAGGGACAGCGCCAGCGAAAGCGGCAGGCCGGACAGGACGAGGATCGCCAGGCGGGGTAGCGGGGGACGTGAAGCCACGAGTCCGAACTCCCTGAGTCATCCGGGCTGGCACCGTACCGCGATGACCGGAGACAGGCAAGCGGCGGGTTCCAGGACCCGGGTGCCCGGAACAGGCGGCTCCGGATCTGCGGGGACCCCGGCTTGTCGGCGTGCCACGAAGCATCGTCGGGTCCGGCCGGGTGACCAACCGAGCCCAGGGATTCCCAGGGGATTGTCCGGGCGACCGACTGCAGAGACTTCTTGCGGAGGAACCCGTCGGTGCAATCCAGGTCTTCCTTCATGGGGGCATCGGACACGGCGAGGTCTGGGGCGGAGAGACGATCACCAGATCCCCGGGCTGCCAGCCCTCGGGGGTCGCCACGCCGTGGGTGTCGGTGGCCTGAAGCGCCCGGACCAGCCAAAGGAATTCCAGGATGGAGAGGCTGTCCGGCATCGACTCGCAGGCTGCAGACTGGCGTCGGCGGGCTGGTCCGGATCCGGGCCTGGACCCTTGTTGTCGCGGAAATTGTCATTTTGGCCAAATGGAAATATGCTCCGCCCGGGAGGTGGCCATGAAGACCCGCGACACCTACAAACTCCAGGCCCGAGTGCTCAAGGCGATGGCGAACGAGTCGCGGCTCCTGATCATCGACCGGCTGAACGAGGGCGAGGCCAGCGCCGGGGAACTGGTCGCGCTGGTCGGCACCGACGCATCGACCGTTTCGAAGCACCTCGCGATCCTGAAGGCCCACGGGATCGTGGAGGACCGGAGGGTCGGCGCGATGGTGTACTACCGACTGCTGACGCCCTGCGTGCTGAACTTTCTCGGCTGCGCGACCCAGGTGTTGCAGGAACGGGGCCGCTAGCCCCCTTGTTCGGGAGGACGGGCCGCACCGTCCCCGATCGCATCGCGGAAGGAGGCGTCCATGGAGATCAAGGTCCTGGGAACCGGTTGCCCGAAGTGCAGGAAACTGTACGAGGAGGTCCGGAAGGCCGTGGAATCCGCCGGGGTGTCGGCGAACGTGGAGAAGGTCGAGGACATCACGCGGATCCTGGAGTACGACGTGATGATCACGCCCGCCCTGGTCATCAACGGCGAGGTCAAGGCCTCGGGGAGGGTCCCCGGAGTGGCGGAGATGGTCGCCTGGATCATCAACGCGGCGGCGGCCGAGGGGTGAGGCCTCCGGCAGGACGGTACGAAGACATCGGCCGCTCCCGGAAGGGGACCCGGAAGGCCACGGACCCCGGAAGAGAGGTGAGCAGGTGCGCGAGCGATGGAAATGGATCCTGGTGATCGGGGTGTTCGCGGTGGCCTGGTTCCTGCCGGTGGACCGGATTCCGGCGGGGGACTCCCGACTCCAGGGCGCCCTGGTGGAGGCCCTGGCGATGCTGCACGAGTACGCCCGGGACCACGTGCTGCTCTGCCTCGTCCCGGCGTTCTTCATCGCGGGCGGAATCAGCGTGTTCGTGCGCCAGGACTCGGTGATGCGGTACCTGGGCCCGGCCGCCTCGAAGTGGGTGGCCTATCCCGTCGCGTCGGTGTCCGGGACCATCCTGGCGGTGTGCTCCTGCACCGTGCTGCCGCTGTTCGCCGGGATCCACATGCGGGGAGCGGGGCTCGGGCCTGCCACGGCGTTCCTGTATTCCGGGCCCGCCATCAACGTGCTGGCCATCATCCTGACGGCGCGGGTCCTGGGCCTGGAACTGGGTGTCGCGCGGGCGGTGGGCGCGGTCGCCTTCGCGGTGGTCATCGGCCTGCTGATGCACGCGATCTTCCGGAAGGAGGAAGCCGCCCGGGCCGGGGCCGCCTCCAGGGCGCCGGTTCAGGAGGCGCCCCGGCGGGCATTGTGGCAGGACGCCCTGTTCTTCGCATCGATGGTCGGGGTGCTGGTCTTCGCCAACTGGGGCAGGCCGCCGGAGGGCGAGGGGGGCTTCTTCACGGCGGTCCACTCCGTCCAGTGGATCCTCGTCGCCCTGAGCCTCGCGGGCCTGGGCCTGGCGCTGTGGCGCTGGTTCGACCGGGAGGAACTGGTGGAGTGGGTCGGGTCCACGAAGACCTTCGCGCTCCAGATCCTGCCGCTGCTCTTCGGAGGGGTGCTGGTCGCGGGATTCCTGCTGGGCCGTCCGGGGCACGAGGGGCTGGTCCCGTCGGAGTGGGTCGCGTCCCTGGTGGGAGGGAACTCGCTGTTCGCGAACTTCTTTTCGGCATTGGCAGGGGCCTTCATGTACTTCGCGACCCTGACCGAGGTGCCGATTCTCCAGGGCCTGGTGGGGTCGGGGATGGGCAGCGGGCCCGCCCTGGCGCTGCTGCTGGCCGGGCCGGCCCTGTCGCTGCCGTCCATGCTGGTCATCCGGGGCGTGATGGGCACGAAGAAGACCGTGACCTACGTCGCCCTGGTCGTGCTGCTGTCCACCGTGGCCGGCTGGATCTACGGGGCGGGTTTCGTCACTCCGGGATCGGGGTGAGGGAGCCGCGTTCGCTGATGACGATCGGGACGCCCGAACCGTAGAGGGTTCGCTCGGCCTGGAGACCGTTCGGGGTCGTCCAGATCCGGAAGCGCCCGCCCGCGAAGGTCCCCTCGGAAAGGTCATACCAGAGGGACCCGTCGGTGTCAGGCTGGGATTCGCCCAAGAGCGGCTCGCTGCCGACCGACACGTGCCGCCACCCGTCGGAAACGACGACCCGGTAGGTCGGGCCGTCCTCGACCGGCTCGTAGTCCTTCTCGTCCAGGAGGTCCAGGGGGAACTGACCGCTGGTGGGCGCATGGTTCCATCGCCGGTCCACCTTCATCTGCCATGACCCGTCGCCGAATCCCGCCGCGCCGCTGCCGCAGAGGCAGTCCGCTTCCAGCGTGAAGGCGCCCGCAGCGTCGTCGTACCCGTCCACGGCCACGAACCGGAACTGCCCGGATTTCTGAAAGATCTCGACGGACTCGACGCCGCGGATGTCCTGGATGTCCCGGGGAAGGGAGGAGTTCGCGGAGCAGGTGAACGGATCGCAGGACTCCAGCACGAAGAGATCGAGGTCCGCGTCGAGGTCGGCCAGGCGCAATGCCACCTGGCAGTCCCGGTCGGTCCCAATGGCCAGCAATGACTCGGGACCCGATTCCAGGCGGGCCGAGCAGTTGTAGCCGTTCCAGTCGTCCGGGACCCCGACCGCCGCCGTCCCACCGTGGATCCGGTCCCCGCACCGCAGGGGAACGGATGCATGGCAGGTCGGGAACGGGCCGATGTCGGCCCCGGGATCCGCGGGCGATGCGTCGCCATCGGTGGCGGTGTCGGGCGATGCCATATCCTCCGGAACCGGCGCGTCCCCGGGCAGGCCCGGGTCCGTCAAGGCGGTGTCCTGCACGTCCGCCCCGGGAACGTCCGGGTTGCCGGAAGGGTCCGGCGCGACCTCGCCGACATCGCGGGTCGGCAGGTCGGTCGACGAATCGCCGGGCCCGCAACCGGCGACCAGGGCTACCAGGCAGAGAAGGAACACCCAGCAGGACCGGGCGATCCCGCTTTTCATGATGGCCTCCGTCGGGTCGATCCTAGCGTTTTCCCCTGGTGGCCGCACGCCATCAACAACCGGTTCCTCCGCCTGTATCGCATCGCGTTGTCCGCGTCATTCCGCTACACTGACCCATCCCTGGAAGGGGGCCATCGTGGCGCTGAAGGCGGTTCCCCGGCTGGACCTGGTGATCGAGGGTGCCCGGATCTACGATGGTTCCGGCCGCAGGCCGTACGTCGCCGACGTGGGGGTGAAGGGCGACCGCATCGCGGCCATCGGGGGACTGCGCGAATCGTCCTCCGCCCGCCGCGTCCGGGCGGACGGACTGGCCCTGTGCCCGGGCTTCATCGACGTCCATTCCCATGCGGACATGACCCTGGTGCGGCCCGACCACCCGGCGATTCTGGAGCCGCTGGTCCGACAGGGCATCACCACCTTCGTGGGCGGCAACTGCGGTGTCGCGATGGCGCCCGTGTTCCCGGAACACCGCGAAGAGATCTTCACCTTTTTCGACTTCTTTCTGGGTGCCCCGCAGGAGGACAAGGTCCGCTGGCAGACCTTCGACCAGATGCTTTGCGTCTGCGAAACCCAGGGTGCGCTGCTGAACGCGGCGTTCCTGGCCCCCCACGGCATCCTGCGCATGAACGTGATGGGCGACCGGAACGAGACCGCGGACCCCGAGGACCTGCGAGCGATGAAGCGTCTGCTGGCCGACTGCCTGGAGGCCGGGGCCCTGGGCATGTCCACGGGCCTGATGTACTTCCCGGGACTCGCCTCCGATTCCCACGAACTGACCGAACTGGCCCGGGTGGTCCACGACCATCACGGGGTCTTCACGTCCCACCTGCGGTCCTACAACTCGGACACGATGATGCGGGCGCTGGACGAGGTGATGGGCGTCTGCCGCGCCGCCGACGTTCCGCTGCAGGTCAGCCACCTCTTCTGCATCCCGAACCTGCCGTTCCCCTGGGACCGCCTGGCCCACTGGGCGCTGGTCGCCGGCAGCCGGGTGTACTCCCGGTTCCCGCTGCCGATCCCCATCGACGGCCTGCTGGCCAGCCGCATGGAAAAGGCCTTTCGTGCCGCAGACGCCGGGGAGCGGATCGGGTTCGACGCCATGCCCACCTCGGCGGGATTCACGCACCTGCTGGCCTTCTTCCCCCCCTGGGCCCTCCAGGGGGGCGTCCGGGGCATGCTGGATCGCCTGGCCGACCCGGCTCAGAGGGCCGCCATCCGCCGCAGCATCGAGCAGGGCGACGTCGCCTGGCCACACCGGGGGCGGGATTCCTGGTCCTTCAACGCCTTCCAGGTGATGGGTTGGGATGCGGTCTTCATCATGTCGGTGACGCTTCCAAGGAACAAGCACCTGGAGGGCAGGAACCTGGCGCAGATCGGCCGGGAGACCGGGAGGCACCCCTTCGACGTGGCCTGCGACCTGCTGGTCGAGGAGAAGGGGAGGGTGCTAGTGTTCGAGACGGCGACCTGGCCGGGAGACCCCTTCGTGGAGCGGTCGGTCCTGGGCGCCTTGAAGAACCCCCACGTGTCGATCGTGACGGACACGATCCTGCTGGGATTCGGGCTGCCGTCGCACCTGTTCTACGACGCCTACCCGCGGTGGCTGGGGTCCTACGCCAGAGACCGTGGCGTCGTCTCGCTGGCCGAGGGGATTCGCCGCGCCACGTGGCTGCCGGCCCAGCAACTCGGCATCCGGGATCGGGGGACCATCCAGGTGGGCAGGTACGCCGACCTCGTGCTGTTCCACGAACGGCGCCTGGCGTCCCGGTCCACGGCCCAGGATCCGGCCCATTTCCCCGAGGGCATCCACTCGGTCTTCATCAATGGCCGCGCTGTCGTGGACCCCGACGGTTTCCACCCCGAACCGCGGCCCGGCCGGATCCTTCGCCACGGCGCATGAGATGCCTCACCGGATTCCTCCCGCAGTTCGCATGGTTCGGCCCCGTCCATTGACAGCCCCGGGCCGCATCCCCTAGAAGTGGGCGAGGTCCCGCGGGAGCCAGGATGCCCGCACGTCTCCGGAAGGTGTTGGCCTGCGTGGTCCTGTTGACGTCCCTTGGTGGGGTTGCGGGCGTGCGACCGTGTCTGGACGATGGCGGGTGCACGTGGTCCTGTTCCCCGGACACGGCGATCCGTTGCCCGTTGTCGGACCAGCACCGGGACCCGCCCGCCCCGTTTCACTCCTGCGACTGCTTGTGCCACCTGCCCGGCATCGCGGTGAAGTCCCCCGTGGACGTTCCCCGGGATCCGCCGGTGCCACTGCGTGATGCTTCCCTTCGCGATCGGGTGACCCCGGGCTTCCCGGATGCCCCCTTTCATCCTCCCCGATCCTGAACTGCCGTTCGTGCCAGCAAGCGAAACCGTCGTTGGCGTGCGAAGGGCGATCAACCCCTCGCGCGTCTGGGGGGATGCCGTCGATGCGCGCGTGGGCACTTTGCGGGTCCGTTCTGGTGACGATGCTGTCCGTCCAGGCGATCGGGCGGGAAGAGGGGCCGGCGCCGCTGCGATGGTCCGACGTGATCCGCCGGATCGACGGGCTGCCGCGGGCGCAGGAGGCCCTGATCCGGGTCCGGGGGGCCCGGGCAGCGGCCGACGAGGCGGGGCAGGTCCCCAATCCCGAGGCCGAGTTCCGCCTGGGCCGGGGAATGCCCGGTGGCGGAGGTCCGGAGGCGATGGAATGGGGCGTCTCCCTGACGATCCCCCTCGACTGGATCGGCCCCCGGGGCGGGGAGAGAAGGGCCGCACGGTCGGAGGCGGACGCGGCGGACTGGGAGGCCCGGGCGGTCCGGCGCGAGGTGATCGGGCGCCTGGCGCGCCTGTTCTGGGAGATCGCTCACGGTCAACAGCTCCTGAACACGCTCGGGGAGGCCGAGGCCCAGGCCGCCCGCCTGGCCGCGGTGGTTCGCATCCGGGTCGAGAAGGGGGAGTCGCGGCCCACTGAGCTGCCCCGGGTCGAGATGGAACTGGAGCAGGTGCGCCAGGAACGGGATCGAGTCCTGGCGGACCTCCGGGCTGATCGGGCGGCCATCGAGGCGATTTTGGGCCTTCCGGAGGGTTCGGTTCAGCTCGTCGACGGGGAGGGCGGCGCTCTACCGGATCCGGTTTCGAGGGAGGAGGCGATCGCCAGGGTCCGTCAGGCTCACCCGCGCCTGGAGGCGGCCCTGGCCCGGGTCCGTGCCCGGGAGGCCCTTGTGGCAGCCGAACGGGCCCGCCGGATCCCAGGGTTCGCCCTGGGAGGATTCTACGAGCGGGAACGGGACGGGGAGGCTGCCGGCGGCCTCCTGACGGTGAGGATTCCGGCTTGGAACTGGAACATCGGTGCGATCCGGCGTGCCGAGGCGGAACGCGCCGCGGAGGAACGGGCCGCCGAGGCGGTCGCTCGGGAGCTGCTGGCCGAGACGCTGGGAGCCTGGGAGCGATGCAGCCAGGCCCGGGTTGCCGCGGAGCGGTTCCGGGAAAGGATCCTGCCCCGGGCGGAAGCCGCGGCGCGCACGGTGGAACGCGGGTACGAACTGGGCGAGTTCCCGCTGATCGACGTGCTGGATGCTCGCCGGATGGTCCTGGATGCCCGCAAGGCCGGCATCGAGGCGCTGATCCGGGTTCGGGTCGAGTGCACGGCGCTCACCGTGCTGACCGGGGGGAAGGAAGATGCGCAGTGACACGCCAGGGAGGGGCGGGATCCGATGGGTGATCCTGTGGGCCGGCCTGCTCGGGGCGGGCTGTGGCAGCGAGCCACCGCCGACTGCCGAAAAGCCGCCCTCCCACCGGGGGGCTTCGGAGAAAGCCACAGGCCGGGAGACCAGGGAGAAGGGCGCGGAGCAGGCCCAGACGGAACGCGGCGACGAGTCCGATCTGGATCGTCCCGTCGAGGAACTGTTCTCGGCCACCTGCGAGCACGGCCAGAGGGCCTTCGAGTGCGACGACTGCCGCCACGAGGTGGGCGTGGTGCGGGTACCCCAGCCGGTTCTGGAGGAAGGGCTGGTGCGCACGGTGGAGGCGGCTCCAAGGGCCATGGGGGCCCCCGTCATGCTCACGGGCGAGGTCCGGTTCGACGAGCGGCGGGTGACCCACTTGGCGCCCCGCACCGACGGGGTGATCCGGGCCGTCCATGTCCAGGTGGGCGACCGGGTCCGGCCCGGCCAGGTCCTGGTCGAGGTGGACAGCGTCGCCTTGGGAGAAGCCCAGGGCGAGTATCTGGAGGCGATGGCGGCGCGGGACCTGGCATCCAGGACGCTCCGCCGGCAGGAGGCCCTCCGGCAGGAGGGAGTGTCGTCCGAGCGGGAGGTTCTCGAGGCCCGGAACCAATTCGAGTCCGCCGACATCCGGGTCCGATCGGCGTCAGAACGCCTGCTGCGGCTGGGCGTGGATCCGTCCGACCTCCGGGCATTGGCAAATGCCAGCCGTCTGGGAAGTGCCCGGGGGCGCCTGGTGGTCCGGGCTCCTTCCGGCGGGCGCGTCCTGGACATGCACGCGGTGCCCGGGGAGTCGGCCAGGGCCGGAGAGAGCATGGTGGTCATTGGCGAGATCGACCCCGTTCGGGTGTTCGCCGACCTCTACGAGGATCGCCTGGGAGCCGTGCAGGACCGGGTGGCAGCCGGGCCGGTTGCGGTGACGGTGTCCGTGAAGGCGTATCCCGGCGAGGGATTCCCGGGCACGCTGGACATGGTCGGCAGCGTGATGGAACGGGAAACCCGCACCGTGAAGGCGCGAGTGACCGTGGCGAACCCGGAGGGGAAACTGCGGCCGGGCATGTTTGCCGAGGTTCGGCTGATGCTGCCCGGCGAGGAGAGGGTCCTGGCAGTCCCGCGCTCGGCGGTGATGCAGGACCTGGGGCGATCCTTCGTGTTCGTGCCGTACCAAGGGGACTTCTGGGTCCGCCGGCCGGTCCGGACGGGACGCGAATGGGAAGGTTGGGTGGAGGTGCAGGGAGGGATCGAGACCGGACAGCGTGTGGCCGCCGACGGGGCCTTCCTCCTGAAGTCCGATGTCCTGCGAACAAGAATGGGCGCGGGCTGCGCCGACTAGGAGGGGGCCATGGGACGCTTCATCGGCGTGCTCCTCGAACACCGCCTGCTCATGGCCCTGGCGGTCATCGTGCTTGCCGGTCTAGGGATGGCAGCCTGGCAAGACCTCCCGGTGGATGCCTTTCCCGACGTGACGAACGTGCAGGTGATGGTGCTGACCAGGGCGCCAGGCCTCGCGGCCGTGGACGTCGAGGAGCGGGTCTCCTTCCCCATCGAGCAGCAGATGCGCGGGCTGCCCCGGGTGAAGCAGGTCCGCTCCCTGTCCCGGGCGGGGCTTTCCCAGGTCGTGATCCTTTTCGACGACGACGCCGAAACCTACTGGACCCGGCAGGTGGTCTTCGAGCGGCTCGTGGACGTCCGGGGCCAACTTCCGCCGGGGGTCGAGCCGGAACTGGGTCCCATCAGCACGGGACTCGGGGAAATCTTCCAGTACACGCTGGAAAGCGACACGCTGTCCTTGACCGAACTGCGGACCCTGCAGGACTGGGTCGTCGCCCCGCGCCTGAAGCCGGTCCGCGGAGTCGCCGAGATCAACAGCCTTGGCGGCTTTGTGAAGCAGTACCAGGTGTTGGTCCACCCGGACCGGCTGATCAAGTACGGCCTGACCATGGCCGACGTGGTCGCGGCGGTGGAGCGGAACAACGCCAACGCTGGCGGAGGCGTGCTGGTCCGGGACTGGGAACAGGTCTACCTCCGGGGGGTCGGCCTGCTGAAGGACGTGCCGGACATCGAGCGGATCGTCCTAACAGCCCACGAGGGGGCTCCGGTCTTCCTTCGGGACGTCGCAGACGTGGTCATTGGGGCCGAGCCGCGGCAGGGCGCCGTGACCCGAGACGGCAAGGGGGAAGTCGTCGCGGGGATGGTCATCATGCGGAAGGGGGAGAACTCCCGGGATGTCGTCGAACGGACGAAGGAGGCGATCGCCAGGGTCCAGGGCTCCCTGCCCGAAGGGGTGCGGCTG
>JAGOKF010000104.1 GCA_017994695.1 Myxococcota bacterium
CCACCGCCTCCGACTCATGCCCGCTTTGGGGAGGGGGAAAGTCTCCCCTCGACTCGCCTCAAAACCCCCGTGAAGTCCTCTCTGCTACCGTCCCTCTGTCCTCCTACCACTTCCGGCCAGGGCTGGGGACAGTCCCCTTTTTACCAGGCATAACCGTCCACGGTCATTCGACTTTCCAGGAACGGCCAACGTCGTTGCGGAAGACAGGGAGGCGGTCCGGTCCCGGGAAGCGGCCGGACACGCGGCGCCCGCCAGGGATCTCTCCCGGGCCGCTCTTCAGGATTCGAGCATCCCCCGGATCCTCCGGGACGCCTCCTCGGCCTCGGCCACCGTCCGGTCCAGGAGTTCCGCGACGCCGGGCAGGTCCTTCACCAGGGCCACGTCCTGCCCCAGGGGAAGCACCCCCTCCCGGTCCAGTTCCCCGTCCACCGTGGCCACCCGGAAGGCGTGGAAGGCGTTGGCCAGGAAGGCCATCTGGTACGCGGTCTTGGCCCCGGCCATCGCGACCCCGACCGCCATCTGGAACCAGGGAGCCTCCAGCATCCGGGCCACTTCCCGGCTGTTCCGGACCGCCCGGAAGGGGTCGAATCCCCGCCGGAGGGCCTTCACCGCGGCCGGTGCCTTCATCACCCGGCAGGGCTGGCCGTCGAACCGCGTGCTGTAGAGCGTGTCCTCCAGACCCTTCTCCAGGGAGACTTCCTTGCAGCGGGGATGGATGGGGCTCTCCCGGGTCATCATCAGGCGGGTCCCCATCGCCACGCCGTCGGCCCCCAGGGCCAGGGCCGCGGCCAGTCCCCGCCCGTCGGCGATGCCCCCGGCGGCCACGATGGGAAGCCCGGTCGCCTGGGCCAGGGTCGGCACCAGCACCATCGTGGTGGCCTCGCCGCCGTGGGCCGCCGCCTCGTGCCCCGTCACCAGCAGGGCATCCACGCCCCACCCCTTCGCCCCCAGCGCGTGCTTCTCGTTGACCACCGTGGCGATGACCTTGCCCCCGTACTCCTTGGCTCTGCGGACCACCCAGTCGGCCTTGCCCATCGAGCAGTTGATCACCGGGACGCGCTCCTCCAGCAGCACCTCGGCATTGGCCTTTCCGGTGGGAAAGTAGAGGGTCACGTTGGCCCCGAAGGGCTTCGACGTCAGTTCCCTGGTTTTCCGCACGGCCTCCCGGGTCTCCCGGGGGCTCATCACCCCGGTGGCCAGCATCCCGAGGCCCCCGGCCTCCGAGACCGCCGCGCACATCTCGGGAGTGGCGATCCAGGACATCCCGGACAGCAGGATCGGATGCCGGACCTGGAAGAGTTCCGTGATTCGCGTCTTCATGGAAGGGCCCCCGACAAGTCGTCCGGGATCCTAGCACGAAGCGACCGCGAGCCGGGGCCCGTCCCTAGAACATGCCGCGGATGCGTCCGTCGGGGTCCAGGTCGATCTGGACCGCGGCGGGCTGACGGGGAAGGCCGGGCATCAGCATCATGGGGCCGCAGAGAGGCACCACGAAACCGGCCCCGGCCGACACCCGGACCTCCCGGACCCTGACCCGGAAGCCCCGGGGCCGCCCCCGGAGTTCCGGGCGATCCGACAGGGACAGTTGCGTCTTGGCCATGCAGATCGGCAGGCCGCCGTATCCCCGGGCTTCCAGGTCCCGGAGGTCCCGGACGGCGCGGTCCTCCAGGTCCACCCCGTCGGCCCCGTACACCGTCTGGGCCACCCTCTCGATCTTCCCCTCCAGGGGCATTTCCAGCCCATACCGGGGTTGCAGGGGCGGCGGTTCGGCGGGCATCAGGGCCAGCAGGCGGCGGGCCATCTCCTCCCCTCCGGCGCCGCCTTCCGCAAAGACGTCGGACACCGCACCGGCCACGCCCTTTCCCTCCAGGAACCGAAAGACCCGGCCCGTTTCCGCCTCGGAATCCGTCGGGAAGCGGTTCAACGCCACCAGCACCGGCACGCCGAAGCCCGCCAGGTTGTCCAGGTGCGCCTCCAGGTTCGGAAGTCCCCGTTCCAGGGCCCCCAGGTCCTCCTCCGCCAGGGACTCCCGTGCCGCGCCGCCCTGCCACTTCAGGCTGCGCACCGTGGTCACCAGCACCACGGCCGACGGGGCGAAGCCTCCGACCCGGCACACGATGTCGAAGAACTTCTCGGCCCCAAGGTCCGAGGCGAATCCCGCCTCGGTGACCACCAGGTCGGCCAGGCCCAGGGCCGCCCGGGTCGCCACCACCGACGAGGCCCCGTGGGCGATGTTCGCGAAGGGCCCCGCGTGGACGAACGCCGGGACGTGCTCCACGGTCTGCACCAGGTTCGGCATCAGGGCGTCCCGGAGCAGCGCCGTCATGGCCCCGGCCGCCCGGAGGTCCGCCGCCGTGACGTCCTGTCCGTCGGGGGTGCGCCCCACGACGATCCGCCCGATCCGGGCCTTCAGGTCCGGCAGGTCCCGGGCCAGGGCCAGGATCGCCATCACCTCGGAAGAGGCCGTGATGTCGAAACCGGACTCCCGGGGCACCCCGTCGCCCTTGCCCCCCAGGCCGATCACGCACTGGCGCAGGGCCCGGTCGTTCATGTCCAGCACCCGCCGCCAGGTCACCTGCCGGGCATCCAGTTCCGGCGTTCCCCGCTGGAACAGGTGGTTGTCCAGGATCGCAGCCAGCAGGTTGTGGGCGGCGGTCACGGCATGGAGGTCCCCGGTGAAATGGAGGTTGATGGCCTCCATCGGCAGCACCTGGGATCGGCCGCCCCCGGTGGCGCCCCCTTTCACCCCGAAGACCGGACCCAGGGACGGTTCCCGGAGGCAGACGATGGCCCGGTGTCCCAGGCGGGAGAGGGCCTGGACCAGCCCCACCGACGTGGTGGTCTTCCCCTCGCCAGCGGGGGTCGGCGTCGTGGCCGTCACCAGCACCAGCCGCCCCTTCGGCTTCCCGGACACCTGGCCCAGGAAGCCGGTGTCCACCTTGGCGATGTGCCTCCCGTACGGGATCAGCGCGTCCTCGGGAATGCCCGCCATTCCGGCCACCCGCTCGATGGGCCAGAGAGCGGTTCCCTGCGCGACTTCCAGGTTCGTCAGCGGCATCAGGCTCCCCTCCGATGCTCCCGGACTCCCATGCTGCCCGGACTTCCCCCCGCCCGTCAATGCCGGAACCGCCGCGATCCTGCCGGGGATCCCACTTCCTGATCTCCCCCCGAACGATGGCCCGTGATACGCTCCGCCAACCCGGTTCCCGGAGGCCCCATGGCATCCCTCTCCAAGGTCTTCCAGAAGCGTCGTTCCCGGTTCCTCGACTGGATGCAGGACGGAGTCGCGGTCTTCGCGTCCTGGCCGGTGTTTCCCCGGAACGGGGACGTCGAGCATGCCTACCGTCCCGACAGCGACCTCTACTACCTGACCGGCTTTTGCGAACCGGAAAGCGCCGCGGTGCTGGTCAAGAAGGGAGACGATCGCCGCTTCCTGCTGTTCGTGCGTCCCAGGGACCCCGAGATGGAGACCTGGGTGGGAAGCCGGGCAGGCGAGGAAGGGGCCGTCCGGGACTTCGGTGCCGACGAGGCTCATCCCATCGGGGAGTTCGAGTCCCGCCTGGGGGATCTCCTGACCAACCAGCCCTGCCTGCACCTCTCCTTCGGCCTGCAGCCAGACCTCGATCGGAAGGTCTTCGCGGTCGTGGAACGGCTGAAAGGCGAGGCCCGCAGGGGGGTCTGCGGCCCCTTCCGCGTGATCGACCCCCGGGAGTTCCTGCGGCAGATGCGCCTGGTGAAGGACCGGGAGGAGATCGCCGCGGTGGAGCGGGCCTGCCAGGTCACCCGGGCGGGCTTCGAGGCCGCCTTCCGCGCGGTTCTTCCCGGGATGCCGGAAAAGGAACTGCAGGCGGTGGTGGAGTTCGAATTCCGCCGCCGGGGGTCCGACCGGGTCGCCTTCGAGACGATCTGCGCCGGGGGCGAACACGCCACGACGCTCCACTACATCCGCAACGACGGCACCCTCCGGGACGGGGACCTGGTGCTGGTGGACGCCGGGGCCGAGGTGGAGATGGCCTCCGGGGACATCACCCGCACCTTCCCGGTCAACGGCCGGTTCTCCCGGGTCCAGCGGCGGGTGTACGAGTGGGTGCTCCGGGCCCAGGCGGCGGCCATCGATGCCATCCGGCCCGGCGCCACCTACGCCCAGGTGCACCAGGCGGCGCTGGAGGTCCTGGTGGAAGGTCTCCGGGACCTGAAGGTGCTGCGGGGCCGTCCCGCCGAACTGCTGGAAACCGGCGCCTACCGCCCGTGGTTCATGCACCGCATCGGGCACTGGCTGGGCCTGGACGTCCACGACGTGGGCCCCTACTTCGTGGACGGCGCCTCCATCCCCCTCCAGGCGGGCATGGTGATGACCGTGGAGCCGGGACTCTACTTCCCGGACCGGCCGGACACCCCGAAAGCCCTCCGGGGCATCGGAGTCCGGATCGAGGACGACGTGCTGGTGACCCCCCGGGGTCGCCGGGTCCTCACCGACGGCCTGCCGAAGACGGTGGAGGACATCGAGAAGGCCCTCTCCAGGCCCGGTGCCTGGTGGGGCGAGGTCCGGCCTCTTTCCCGGGATTCCTGAACGCCGGAAGCACCGACCCGGGTCCGTGAGCGGGAGGGGAAGATGGGAAGACGGCTGGCCCCGTGGATCACCCTGGCGATGATCGCCTGCGGCGGGTCTTCCTCCGCCTCGGATCCCCAGGGGGAACAGGCGCCCGACGTTCCCGCCGACACCCCGGTCGAAGGGGACGCTCTGGACGCCGGGTGCCGTCCCGAACCGGTCCTTGGAAACGAGCCGGTGGACCTGTCCCCCTGGTTCCGGATCCGGGCCTCGGGGACCCGGCCGAGGGGGCTGTGGCCCTACGAGTCCGAGGACGGGCCGGCCACGATCCGGGACGGCCGACCGGACACCTCCTGGAAGGTTCCCGATGACGCCGACGAGTCCTGGCTGGAACTGGACCTGGTTCCCTGGGCGGGGCGTCCGCTTCCCCTCTCGTCGATCCGCTGGCAACTGGATGGGGAACCTCCTTCTTCGGTGGAGATCGTCGGCCGGATCACCTGCGGGGACCCCAAGGCCTTCCGGATTCCCTGGATCGCGCCCTCGGAACCCCTGGACCTGGGGGATCGCCCGGCGGGATGCCTGCGCATCGTCCTCCGGCCGACGGGGCCCCTGGCCGTGGAGTCGCTGTCGCTGTTCTCCCGGGACGCGGACGTCGCGGCCCGGATCCGGGAAGATTCCTCCCCGGCGCAGGCAGCCGATCCCCGGTTCCGGGACAGCGGCGTGATCGAGGGCTTCTACGGCATTCCCTGGTCGTTCCGGGAGCGTCGGGACCAGTTGCGGACCATGGCCTCCCTGGGCCTGGGAACCTACCTCTACGCCCCCAAGAACGACCCGCTCCACCGGGACCGGTGGCGGGAACCCTACCCGGAGGAGGACCGGGCCCGGTTCCGGTCCCTCGGCGAGGAGGCCCGTCGCCTGGGAATCCGGTTCCTATTCGGCCTGAGCCCCTTCATCGACTACCGGGGCGACGAGGAGGACTACCAGGTCCTCCTGACCAAGTGCCGGTCCTTCCTCGAGGACGGGGCCGACGGCATCGCCATCCTGGCCGACGACATCGAGTTCCAGACGAGCGTTCCGGTGGACGGGGCGATGGGGGCCCTCCAGGTCGGGGTGGTCCACCGCCTGCGCGTGGACCTGGGCCTTCCGCCGACCTGGTTCACCCCGACGGTGTACAGCGACCGCCGGGCCCAGGACTGGCCGGGCGGCCAGGACTACCTCCGTTCCCTCCGGGATCTGGACCCGGAGGTCGTCGTGCTCTGGACGGGCCCCAACACCGGGAACGCCGCCATCTCCGCCGGGGACCTGGAGGCCGTCACGGAGGCCATCGGTCGCAAGCCCCTCATCTGGGACAACTTCTATGCCAACGACGGGGGGGACGGCTTCTTCGGGCGGCTCTTCCTGGCCCCCTACCAGGGACGGACCCCGGACCTGCCCGGGGCCACGGCCGGCATCGCCCAGAACCTGTCGATCCAGGGAGGCCTCTCCCGGCTCGCCCTTCGCACGTTCGGGGAGTGGATCCGGGATCCCGGCTCCGCCTCCCCCGAGGAACTCCGTCGCCGGGCCGCCGTCGGGGAGGCGGCCTTCCAGGACACCCGGGATCCCGGGGGCGATGCGGATCTGCTGGCCGCCCTGATGGAGATCTTCGACGGCTTCTCGTCGGTGGACCCGCCCCGGGACCGGCCCCTGGAATCCCGGGCCGAGGCGGTCGTCGGCCCCCTGTCCCGGGGCGAAGTCCCCCCCGTGGCGGCCGTGGGGGAACTCCTGGCCTCCCTGGCCTTCCGGGCCTCCCTGGCCGGACTGGTGCACCATTCGGGCATCCAGGCGGACCTGGCGGACGAACTGGCCTTCCCCCTGGAAAAGGTCCGGCACGAGGCCCTCGCGGGGCTGTGGGCCCTCGGTGCCCTGGCGGAGCGCCTGGGAGGAGGCGACGGCGCCGATGCCCTGGAACGGGCGGATGACGAGGTCCTGGAATCCGCCCAGTGCCGCTACCTGGTCAGCCCCGATACGATGGCCGGACTGCTGGACGGCGTGCGGAGGTCCCCGGTGCGAACCGCGGGGTACCGCCTGCTGGACCCGCCCGTCCCCGATCCGGACTGCGTGGCGGGCCGCCCGATGGACATCGGGTCCGGGGAGGAGGGGATGAGCGTCGTGGTGGCAGGTCTCCCGGGGGCCGTGCCGTCGAATCCCGGAACGGTCCGCTGGACGCCACCCCACGGGGGGCGCTACGAGGGGGTCGCGGTCGCCTGGAGGGATGCTCCGGACACCGGCTGGGGATTCGCCCTTTTCCAGGTGGACTGCCGGGACCCCTGCGGCGATGCCCCGGGAACCGAGCAATAGAGGGGTCTTTCCGAAACCCGAGGAGGATGAGATGGCCGAGGTGCTGGCACTGATCCTGGGAGGAGGCCAGGGAAAGCGGCTCTATCCCCTGACCCTGGAGCGGGCGAAACCGGCGGTGGGCGTGGCCGGGAAGTACCGGCTGATCGACGTGACCGTGTCGAACTGCATCCACAGCGAGATCCGGCGGGTCTTCGTGATCACCCAGTTCCTGTCGGCGAGCCTGCACCGGCACATCCACGAAACCTACCGGTTCGACCCCTTCTCGGGAGGGTTCGTGGAGATCCTGGCGGCCGAGCAGACCCCCTCCCGGGACTCGTGGTACCAGGGCACCGCCGACGCGGTCCGGGAGTCCCTGCGCCACGTGATGCGGTACCGGTCCGACGCCATCCTGATCCTTTCGGGGGACCACCTCTACCGGATGGACTACCGGGAGATGGTCGGGCAGCACGTGAGCCGTTCCGGCGACATCACCCTGGCGGTGCAGCCGGTCACCCGGGAAGAGGCCCCCCGGATGGGGCTGCTCCGGGTCGATCGCTTCGGGATGGTCTGCGAGTTCGTCGAGAAGCCCAAGGATCCCGATGTGATCGAGCGCTTCCGGGCCCCCGCCGAAATCCTCCAGCGGTGCGGCATGGACGACGGGGAGCCCCGGTACCTCGCCTCGATGGGGATCTACACCTTCCGGCCCCAGGTGCTGGCCGACTCCCTCGCCGACCCGTCCCGGATGGATTTCGGCCGGGAGGTCATCCCCGCCGCCCTGGGTTCCTACCGCGTCCTGGCCCACCCCTTCGCCGGCCACTGGGAGGACATCGGGACCATCCGGTCCTTCTTCGACGCCCACATGAAACTGGTGGCGCCCGATCCCCCCTTCCGCCTCTACCAGCCCGGGTGGCCCATCTACACCCACCAGCGGAACCTGCCCCCGGCCCGGGTGATGGACTCGACGGTGCGCAACAGCCTGCTGGCCGAGGGGGCCGACGTGAACGGCGCGACCATCTCCGAAAGCGTGATCGGCGTCCGTTCGGTCGTCCGGTCCGGGGCGGTGCTGCACCAGGTGGTGATGCAGGGAGCCGACTACTACGAGGGCGAGGAGCCCATGCACCACCTGGAGGAGCCCCTGCCCGGGACCGTCCCGATGGGCATCGGCGAGGGCTGCCGCCTGTCCCGGGTGATCCTGGACAAGAACTGCCGCATCGGGGCCGGCACGGTCATCGATCCGAAGCCCGACGACGCCGAGTTCGAAGGGCCGAACTACTGGGTCCGGGAAGGCATCACCGTGATTCCCAAGGGGGCGGTCCTGGAACCGGGGACCCGCATCTGACCCCCTCCCCTTTCGGGCATCCGCGCTATCATCGGGCCGCCTTCGACGGAAGGCCCCGGCAACAGGAGGTCCCCCCATGTCCCGATCCGACCCCTACGTCCTGGGCGAGGAATTCACCCGCCAGATCTCGCGCTTCCAGCGGCCGGTCTTTCTGCTGGCCCACCATGACGACGAGATTCCCACCTCGGGGCTGCTCCAGCGCCTCGGCCCGGGCAAGCGGGTCGTCTGGGTCACCAACAGCGACGGGCTCTACACCGAGTCGGACAGGACGCCCCAAGAATACGGCAGTCTCCGGATGGCCGAGGGCGCCCGGTCCGTGTCCCTGGCGGGCGTTCCCGATTCCTCGGTGACGCAACTGGGCTTTTCCGAGGTGGAGATCTACCGCCGCTTCGCCTGGCTCCACGGCCGGAAGAAGCGGATCGACGAGGTGCGGCCCTTCTTCCAGGAAATCCGCGACCGCATCCGGCAGACCCTGCTGGAGATCGAGCCCGACGCGGTCTTCACGCTGGCCTGGCAGGGAGGGCAGCCCGAGCACGACCTGACCCATTTCTTCGGGATGCTGGCCCTCGGGGACCTGGAACGGCGCACCGGGACCCGGCCCGCCTTCTTCCACATGCCGGCCTACGAGTACATGATCCTCGTCGCGATGCGCTTCCACCCCCTCTACCGGGGCACCCGCATCCGTCTCCGCCTCTCCCCCGAGGAGCTCCAGGTCAAGAAGACCATGATCCAGTGCTACCCTTCCCAGGTCCGGCTGTTCGGGGACTTCCAGCGCATCTTCCGCTGGACCGGAATGGCGGGATACCTGTCCGGGGGCCCGAGGTCGGTCGAGGAGTTCCTGTCCATCGAGGAGTTCGGACCGGTTCCCGCCGACCTGGACTATTCCCGAAAACCCCACGCGCTGGACTTCTTCACCTACATGTTCGACGACTTCGAGGGGACGCCGGTGACGTTCTCCACCTCGATCCGGCCGATCGTCCAGGAGTTCCTGCGGGATCCGGGTTGATCCCCGCGGCGTTTCAGGGCACCAGTTTCAGGTTCCCGTAGGACCCGGCCACGCCGGCGACTCCCAAGCCGCCCGAGGTGTTGCTGCTCAGTCCCCCGGACCCTCCGGCCCCGCCCGTGTTGACGCCGCTGCCCAGCACGAAGGTGTTCTGGGAGGCCCAGTTGGGCGTCAGGGCGTTGATGTTGTTGGCGAAGATGTCGTAGGAAACGCCCCCGGCGCCGCCGCCGCCGCCGCCGGCATGCCCACCCCGGCCGCCGCTGCCTCCCTTCGCGCCTCCGAAGACGCAGAAGATGGGCCCATTCCGGCTGGCGATGCCGCTTTCCGATCCCCCGGCCCCGCCGTCGCCGCCGGGCCCCCCGTTGCCTCCCCGCCCGCCGACACCACCGAGGCCCCGGCGCAGGGAGTTGCCCGTGATCACCGGCACCTGGGCCAGGGTCGAGGGTCCCGCCCCGCTGAAGGTCAGGAAGACGGCGAAGGCCCCGCCGCCGGCGGTCCCGCCGGTCCCCCGGGCCCCGGCGCAACCGCCCGATCCGCCGCCGCCGCCGCCGCCGCCGAAGTCGTCGTTCGAGGTGGACGACAGGTTGTTTCCGCCACCGCCGCCACCGCCGCCGCCGCCGCTCCCGTGGACCCCGTGGGTGCCGTTGCCCCCGGCGTTGCCGGCCCACTCGTCCCCGGCGGTCCCGCCGTCGGGCCCGGTGGCTCCGACGCCTCCCAGTCCGTCGGTGCCCTGGGCGCCCGCCCCGCCGTTGGTGCCCACCTCCAACTGGTTCGACGTCGGGGAGCAACCGGAGGTCGTGCCGTTGTGTCCCCATCCGCCGGGCCCCCCGACACCGCCTCCCGTCGGGCCGAGGCCGCTCGCCCCGCCACCGGGGCTGTTGTTCGGCGTCGTGGATCCCTCCTGGCGGTTCTGGGCCGGGCAGGAGGTGAAGCCGCCCGCGCCGCCGCTGACGTTGGTGGTCCCGCTGCCGTCCGGATTCTGGCAGACCTTGATCCCCGCGGTTCCCCCGGCCCTCCCGGTGTAGCCGCTGGCCGGGTTGCCCCAGCAGGTCGCGGCATTGAGGTTCGCCGCGTCCTGGCCCTGGTTCCCGGCGACGCCCGCCTGCCCCGAGGAGCCGTCGGTCCCCGGCAGACCCGGAGCACCGTTGCCCGCCTGGATCAGGTTGTTCCGAAGTTCCAGCGCGGAGGTGCAGTCCTTCAGCCACACCGCGTAGGAATTCGCCCCTGGGGTCACCGGCGTGAAGCCTTCGATCAGGAAGCCTTCCACCAGGGTGGGCGCGTTGATCCCGGTTCCCACCAGGGTCTTCGCGTGGGGACTCGCGACGGTGCCCCGGATCAGCGTCAGGGTCGAGGAGACGTGCCGCTCCCAGGTGTCGCTCCGGTAGCCGCCCAGCAGGGACCTGCCGTTCTGGATGGTCACCGTTTCCAGGTAGAGCCCGTCCGCCACCAGGATCCGGCTGCGGCCCAGGGCCGCCGCCCGGGCCTGCCCCTGGGCGATGCTCCTGCAGGGATAGTTGCCGGTGCCGGTCCCCACGGGGCCCAGGCCGCAGCCGCTGTTGTCCGCGGCAGCCGGGTCGTTCACCGACACGTACACCGCGCCGCTGTCGAGCCCGAACTCGCAGCCGTCGTCCGGGATCCCGTTCAGGTTGAAGAAGCCGGCCTGGCAGTTCAAGCGGCACTCGGGAACCGACGGCGCCACGTCGCAGGTCCCGTAGGCGTTCGGGAGACCGTAGATCACCGTGCAGTCGGTGAAGCAGTTGCCGCAGGCCGTATCCCGCCAGTACTTCCCCCCGATCACGAACCCGTCGTCCGTCACCCCGTCGCAGTTGTCGTCCAGGTAGTTGCAGGTCTCGGCCTGGGGCAGCCCCGGGGTCGCGTTGCACTGGATGCCGACACCGTCACCCCGGCATTCCCAGGTCCCCGTCCGGAGGCAGACCCCTTGGCCGGCGGTGCAGACGGTGCCCTTCAGGGGCCAGTCCTCGTCGGTCAGCCCGTCGCAGTCGTCGTCCAGGCCGTTGCAGGCTTCCGTGCCGGGCGTCCCGGGAACGGCGTCGCAGAGGATCCCCGTCCCGTCGGTCCGGCAGGCCAGCACGCCGTCCCGCCGGCAGACGCCCTGGCCCGCCGAGCAGGCCTGGCCCTTCGTCGGCCAGTCCTCGTCCACCTGCCCGTCGCAGTCGTCGTCCAGGCCGTTGCAGGCTTCCGTCCCGGCCGGCCCGGGCACCGCGTCGCACTGCACCCCGGTCCCGTCGGTCCGGCACACGTTGGTCCCGATCCGCAGGCACACCCCCTGGCCCACCGTGCACGCCTGCCCCTTCGTCGGCCAGTTCTCGTCCACCTGTCCGTCGCAGTCGTCGTCCAGTCCGTTGCACGTCTCGGTCCCGGCGGGACCCGGCGTCACGTTGCACTCCACTCCGGTCCCGTCGCCGCGGCACACGTTCGTCCCGATCCGCAGGCACACCCCCTGACCCACCGTGCAGGCCTGGCCCTTCGTCGGCCAGTCCTCGTCCACCTGCCCGTCGCAGTCGTCGTCCAGTCCGTTGCAGGCTTCCGTCCCCGGCGTCCCGGGAACGGCGTCGCACTGCACCCCCGTCCCGTCAGTCCGGCACGCGTTGGTCCCGATCCGCAGGCACACCCCCTGACCCACCGTGCAGGCCTGGCCCTTCGTCGGCCAGTTCTCGTC
>JAGOKF010000154.1 GCA_017994695.1 Myxococcota bacterium
AGGGCATCGTCACCGCGGCGGGCCCCGCCTGGGCGGCGGCCTTCGCCGACGCGATGATCCGGCTGCTGTCCCCGCGGTCATGAACCGTCACCCGGAAGAATCCGGTGGGTCCTTCGTCCCGGCGGCATGGCCGCAGGCGAAGGCGTAGGCGTTTCGGAACATCCGCATCCAAGGGCCCGCCTCCCCGGTGAAGAGGTCCGGGGGCCGCCAGGAGAGCTGGATGGAACGGAAGGCCCGCTCGGGATGGGGCATCAGGATCAGCGCCCGGCCGTCGGCCGAGGTGAAGCCGGTCATCCCTCCCGGCGATCCGTTCGGGTTGTCCGGGTAGGTTTCCGCCGGGCGCCCGGTTCCGTCCACGTAACGCAGTGCCAGCAGTCCCCCCCGGAGGCAGGCGGCCTCCCGTTCCGGGGATTCGAAGAGGACCCGCCCCTCGCCGTGGGCCACCGGGACCGGCAGCCGGGATCCCTCCATGCCCCGGAGGAGCACCGAGGGGGAAGGGAGCACCTCCACGGTGGAGAGCCGGGCCTCGAACTGCTCGGACCGGTTCCGGACGAACCTTGGCCAGTCGGAGGCCCCCGGGATCAGGTCCGCCAGCTGGGAGACCATCTGGCATCCGTTGCAGACCCCCAGCGTGAAGGTGTCCGGCCGCCGGAAGAAGGCCTCGAACTGGTCCCGGATCCCCGGGTGGAACCGGATCGATCCCGCCCAGCCGGACCCGGCCCCCAGGACGTCCCCGTAGGAGAAGCCGCCGCAGGCGGCCAGGCCGGAGAAGGTGGCCAGGTCCGTCCGCCCCTCCAGCAGGTCGGTCATGTGGACGTCCACGGCCTCGAATCCCGCCAGCGTGAAGGCCGCCGCCATCTCCCGGTGCCCGTTGACCCCCTGCTCCCGGAGGATCGCCACCCGGGGGGGATGGGGGGGCGCGGCCCGGGGACCGGGGATCTCCTCGGGGTCGAAGGTGACGTGGAACGACAGCCCCGGAGAGTCGTCTCTCTGTCCCCGGAGGTATTCCTCCCGGGCGCAGGCCGGGTCGTCCCGGAGGGACTGCATCCGGAAGGTCAGGGCCGACCAGAAGCGGCGCAACTGCCCGACGGACCCCTCCAGGGCGGTCCTGCCCCCCACTGCCATCCGGAAGCGCCGGTCCGATCGGGGCCGGCCGATGCGGCGGGTGCAGTCTCCGAGGCCCCGTTGCGCCAGCCGTTCCTCGACCCGATCCAGGTCGACCGGTTCCACCTGGAGGACCCATCCCAGTTCCTCGGCGAAGAGGGGTCCCAGGGGCTGTTCCGGGTCCCCCGGAAGGTCCGTCTCGAAGCCGATCCCGGCCGCCATGGCCATCTCGGCCAGCGTCACCGCCACTCCGCCGTCGGACCGGTCGTGCATCGCCCGGATTCGCCCCTCGGCCAGCAGTTCCTGAAGGGCGTCGAAGGCGGCCCGGAACCGGTCCGGGTCGTCCAGGTCCGGGGCCTCCCCGCCGGTCCGGTCCCAGGCCTGGGCCAGCGTGCTTCCTCCCAGCCGGTTGCGGCCGTTCCCCAGGTCCACCAGCAGCAGCACCGAGTCCACCGGCTTCAGGTCCGGCGTCACGACCCGGCGGACGTCATCCACCGGGCCGAAGGCCGTGGCCACCAGGCAGAGCGGGCTGACCTGCCGGTGATCCCGTCCCTGGCGGTCCTTCCAGACCGTCCGCATCGACAGGGAGTCCTTGCCCACCGGGATCGACACCCCCAGGCGGGGACAGAGTTCCAGGGCCACCGCCCGGACCGTGTCGTGGAGGGCCGCGTCCTCCCCGGGCTCCCCGCAGGCGCACATCCAGTTCGCCGAGAGGTGCACCCGGTCCAGGGACCCGACCGCCGCCGCCGCGAGGTTCGACAGGGCCTCCCCGATGGCCATCCGACCCGAGGCCGGGGCGTCGATCACCGCCAGGGGGCACCTCTCTCCCACCGCCATCGCCTCTCCCGAGGTTCCCCGGTAGTCCGTCGCCGTGACGGCGCAGTCCGACACCGGGACCTGGAAGGGACCGGCCATCTGGTCCCGGTGGACCAGTCCCGTCACGCTCCGGTCCGCGATGGTCACCAGGAAGGTCTTGTCGGCCACCGACGGGAACCGGAGCACACGGGCCAGGGCCTGTGGAGCCTCGATGCCCGACAGGTCCAGGGGTTCGGACCGGGGCCCGGCGCGCCGGTCCTCCCGCACCATCCGGGGAGGGCGCCCCAGCAGGGCCGGCAGGTCCAGGTCGATGGGACGGTCCCCGAAGAGATCGTCCCGCAGAACCAGTCGGTTGTCCCCGACGGTGACGCCGATGAAGGCCACGGGGCAGCGTTCCCGGCGGCAGAGGGCCTCGAACCGTTCCCGGTCCGCCGGGTCGATGGCCAGCACGTACCGCTCCTGGGCCTCGCAGCACCAGACCTCCATGGGGCTCATCGAGGGCTCCTCGTTGGGGATGGCCCTCAGGTCGAAGACCGCGCCCACTCCCTCGACGATCTCGGGGCAGGCATTGGAAAGCCCCCCGGCGCCGACGTCGTGGATGCTCCGGATCGGGTTGCGTTCCCCCTCGGCGGCGCAGGCGTCGATCACCTCCTGGCACCGCCGCTCCATCTCGGCGTTGCCCCGCTGCACCGAGTC
>JAGOKF010000019.1 GCA_017994695.1 Myxococcota bacterium
AGGAGATCCCCTTCCTGCGGGAGGTCCTGGGGGTTCCCTTCACCAGCGCCCTGTTGAAGGGGCGGTCCAACTACCTCTGCCTCCAGCGCCTCGAGACCGCCCGGGATCACCCCGACCTCTTCCAGGGGATCGAGGCCTCCCTGCGGCGGCGGATCCGGGCCTGGGCCGCGACGACCGAGACCGGGGACTTCGTGGAGTGGACCGACGAGCCCGAATCCCAGGGGGCCTTCTCCCGCCTGGCCTGCCATGCCGACGGGTGCCTGGGACGCCTCTGCGCCCACCACGGGCGTTGCTTCCTGTACCGGGCCCGGAACCGGGCCCTCCAGGCGGAGGTCGTGGTGACCAGCCACCACCTCTTCTTCGCCGACCTGACGCTGTCGGAAGGGGAGGAGGACGCGGGGGTGCTGCTCCCCTCGGACGCCACGGTGATCCTGGACGAGGCCCACGGCATCGAGGAGGTGGCCACCGAGTACCTGGGCCGGACCGTGTCTTCCGGGACCCTGGCGGACCTGGTCCGGGACGTCCAGGTCCTCGCGATGGCCGGCGATCCCGGCGAGGCCCACAGGGTGCTGGAGCCCGCCGAGCGCATCGGGGCCCTCTTCGCCCGGCTGGTGGTCGGCCTGGCGCCCCGGGAGGGGCGGTTCCGGGTGGATGACCGCGCCGTCCCCGGGGAGGTGCTGGAGACCTGGCACCGCCTCGACGGCCTCCTGGAAATGCTGGGCTGCGAGGTCGAGGTCCTGGCCAGGTCCCTGGACCGTCCTTCGGGTGTCCCGTCCCGGGCGCTGGAGATCCGGATGGTGCTGGACGAAGTGATGCAGGGGAGGTCCCCGGGCCAGGTGCGCATCGTGGAACGCCGCCAGGGGAAGACCGGGTCCCTGTCGGTGCTGCCGGTGGACGTCTCGGAGCCGCTCCGGAACCGGGTCTTCCTGCAGGGAAGGCCGGTGATCCTGACCTCGGCGACGCTGACGGTCGGCAAGTCCACCGCCTTCGTCCGCCGGCGCCTGGGCATTCCCGAGGGGGCCATCGAGGAGGTGCTCGCCTCGCCCTTCGACTTCGCCTCCCAGGCCCTGTTCTACGTCCCTGCCGAGGGACCGGAGCCCTGGGACCCGGCCTACGGGGCCTTCTTCGACGACCAGGTGGAACGCCTGCTGGAGGCGACCGGGGGGCGGGCCTTCGTGCTCTTCACCAGCCACCAGGCGCTCCGGCGGTCCGTCGAGGCCCTGAAGGACCGGCTGCCCTGGCCGCTGCTGGTCCAGGGGCAGGCCCCCCGGGAGGAGTTGATCCGCCGCTTCCGGGCCGGCCGGGGCGCCTGCCTGTTCGCGACGGGCACCTTCTGGGAGGGCGTGGACGTCGCCGGGGAGGCCCTGTCGGCCGTGGTGATCGACCGGCTGCCCTTCGACGTTCCCGAGGACCCCCTGCTGGCGGCCCGGGTCGAGGCGGTGCGCGACGAGGGGGGCAATCCCTTCCGGGACTACCAGTTGCCCCTGGCGGTGATCCGCCTGCGACAGGGCTTCGGGCGCCTGGTCCGCCGCCGGACCGACCGGGGCCTGGTGGCCGTGCTGGACGTCCGCCTGCGACGAAGGAACTACGGCCGGACCTTCCTCGACAGCCTTCCCCCGGCGCGGCTGGTGGGGGACCTGGACGAGGTGGCCGAGTGGTGCCGGAAGAATCTTTCACCCTCGGGTCGCAGGGAGGGGGCGGCCCCGGCGGGCCGGCATTCGCGAGGGACCGCGGGGGACCGGAGAGACCCGGAGAGGGAGATCACGGAACCAGGTAGGTGACGCCGACCAGGGCGTTCAGCATCGCCCCGGTCCGGTTTCCGCCGGTCGTCCGGGTCTCGTCGCAGAGGGTCATCGTGGGTCCGAGCCTGCGGCAGGTGGGCTCCCGGGAGGCGAAGCGGAACTGGGGACCGATGTCCACGGCCCCGAAGAGGTGCAGGTCCTTCGTCAGGGCGTACTCGGCCCCCATGCTCACCAGCACCGGCAGGCGGACCTCCAGGCGGTAGCCGGACTTGAAGACCAGGGACAGGGGGACCCGGATCCCGAAGTCGATTTCCAGTCCCCGGGTCACCTCGTAGGACATCAGCACCTCGGGAAAGCCGATCTGCCAGCCGATCCGGGTCCCGTCGGGCCAGTATTCCACCGTCAGCGCCGGGTTGGCCTGCAGGGCCAGGTGGAAGGGGCCTCTGGCGACCAGGCTGTACTTGGCATAGGCCCCCAGGGCGTTGGCGAGGGTGGCCTTCTTGTCCAGCAGGTCGTTCCACCAGGTGAAGGTCAGGTACGGGGAGATCTCGACCCCCTGGGCGATCCCCAGGCGCCCGCCCAGTCGCAGCCCCGGCCAGCCCAGGGCCGCCTCCACGGCGTGCTGTCCGCCGGCCAGCGTCCGTCCCCCCTGGGCATACCAGGTCCCCGACGGCGCCTCGGGGACCCCGGCCTCGGGCTTCGCCGAGGCGCCCAGGGGCGCCAGGGCCAGCAATCCCCAGAGGAACCCGATCCGAAGCCGTCGTTCCACAGACATCCTCCTCCTCCGTTCCACCCGGTCCGATTCTGGGGCCGTCGCGGGCCGAAGGGCAAACCGGCGATCGGGGTCTTCTATTCCTCGGAACCCGGTTCCAGGAACTCCCGCAGCAGCACCGTCGCGTAACTGCCGGAGGGCAGGTCGAACGTCAGCAGGATCCCGGCGGGATCCGCCTCCACCCCGATCGACTCGGGGCGCACGAACAGGGGCCGCCGGGTCCCCTCCCCCAGGCGTGCGAAGGCCCGGAAGTCCCCGGCCTCGATGCCCGCCTGGACCAGCACCTGCCGCTCCAGGTCCCCGGCCTCCCCTTCGGCCTCCATCATCCTGTGGCCCCAGACCGGCCCCGTCAGCCGGACCTCTCCCGCCTCCAGGCGCGGCTGGTCGATTCCCGGTTCGCGGCTGTGGAACAGCCCGCCGGTCGGCACCTTCTGCAGCACGTCGCCCGGCAGCACGCGATGGGCCAGCCCCGCCTCGATCCGGTGGCCCAGGCAGCGGTTGAACAGGGCCGACTGCACGGCCGAGCAGGCCATCCGGAGTTCCAGCCCCCCGATGCGCCGTCCCCGGGATTCCCGCCCGCCAGGGGCCATCATGCGTTCGAGGCCCAGGCGGAGGGTGTCGCGGTCCCGGCCGAAACGCTGGGCGCCGAAGAAGTTGGGGAAGCCCGACCGGGCGATCCGGTCGGCGGTCTGCCGCAGGGCCGGGACCGCCGAGGCCTCGACGCCCCGGATGCGGATCCGGAAGCGGTTGCCTCGCAGGTGGCCCGTCCGGATCTTGTGGGGGTGGCGATCCACCCGGATCACCTGGATGCCCGGGATTTCCTGGATGCGTGCCAGCCGGTCCTCGCACCGGGCGGGGGCCGAGATCCACTGGCGGGTCACGGCCCGCCGGTCCTTGGTGCCGGCGTGGCCCAGGTCCCCCGGGGGGACCCCCAGGGCGGCCGCCACGCGGTGGATGAGGTCGCCCCCGGCCACGTCCCGCTTCTGGACCCAGAGGAACAGGTGGTCTCCCCTTCCCTCGGGCAGGTAGGCGGGGATCTCCTCCACCTCGAAATCCTCCGGTTCCTCCTTCAGGCGCCCTGGGAACCGGGGCGCGTCAGGGCACGCCCGGGGCAGGCGCTCCAGGATCGTGGCTTCGTAGAGCGGCTCGACGTTCATCGCGGATCCTCCGGGGGGACATCATCCGGTCCCAGCAGGCGGGAAAGGACCTCCGGGACGTTCTCGAAGGACGGGAACAGCAGGTCCGGACCCAGGGCCTCCAGGACCTCCAGGGAGTGGAATCCCGTCGCGACCAGCACGGACCGGAAGCCGTTGGATCTCGCCGCCTGGAAATCCCTGGGGCTGTCGCCGATCACGGTGACCTCGATCTCCCGGCCCGCGGTCTCCCGGGCCCGCCGGGCGGCGACGGCGGTCAGCGCGCTCCGGTCGTCGCTGTCGGACCCGTACCCGCCGAAGGAGAAGAAGCGGTTCAGGTCCCCCCGGTGCAGCTTGGCCCGGGCGCCGGGCTCCAGGTTGCCGGTGCAGAGCCCCAGGAGGCAGTCCGGACGCGAGGACAGGTCTTCCAGCACTGCCCGGATCCCCGGAAGCACCCGGTACTGGGAGGCCGTCGCCACCAGGTCCGGCAGCAAATCCAGGTAGACCCGGAAGAAGCGTTCCCGCTCCCCGGGGGTGATCTCCCGTCCCAGGGCCTCCCGGAAGCCCCGGGCCAGGATGGCCCCGTCGGTGCAGCCGGCGAAGGAGAACCGGTCGAAGGCATGGGGCGCGTCGAAGACCCGCTCCCAGGTCCGGAGGAAGGCGTCCCGCCCGGCTCCTCCGGCCCGGATCAGCGTCCCGTCCACGTCGAAGAGGAAGACTCGGATCGGGCGTTCGATCGGGGAGGATCGGGAGGTCGTCCCTCCGGGGTCACCGGGAGAGGGGTTCATCGGCCGCGGGTCTTCTTCTGGGGGGCGGGGGCCTTCGGAGCCGGTCCCCGGGGGAAGGACAGCAGGGCGGCCGCCCCGACGACCCGGACGTGCTCCTCCAGGTCCAGCAGCGTCTTCCGGACCAGCGGGACGTCGTCGTTGGTCCCGCAGGCGCCGATGCCCTGGAGGGCCGCGACCCGGACCTCGGCCGCCGGGTCCTCCAGGCGCTGCCGGGCGAGGTCCAGTGCCCGTCCGCAGTCCCTCTGGACCAGGCGGGTCAGGGCCTGCTGTCGCGTTTCGGGGTAGGACGACTGGGCGACGGTCTCCCGCAGGAATTCCTCCTCCTGGGACGGAAGCAGGGCGACGGCCGCGATGGCCGCCTCCCGGGCCCATTCCCGGTCGCTCTGGACCGCCTTCTTCAGGAAGGGGATCGCGCCCTCCTTCAGTTCCCCCACCAGGGCCGCCAGGGTCTCGGGGTTCAGGCCGGGAATGGCCGTCGGGAAGATCTCGAGGGCCTGTTTCGGGTCCAGGGAGGCCAGGGTGACCATCACGGGCCCCCGGATCGTGGGGTCCCGGTCCTCCAGCAGGATGCGCAGCATCGGGATCGCCGAGTCGTGGCGGGCCTGGCAGATGGCCTGGGCCGCCAGTTTCCGCACCTCCAGGTCCCGGTCGTAGATCAGGTAGGACGCCACGGGGATCACCGCCTTGTCCCGGATGCGGGCCAGGGCTCCCACCACCGCGATCCGGACGTCGCGATCGGCGTCCCGGACGGCCCGCTCCAGCGGTTCCACCGACTCGGCCTGTCCCAGGTCGCCCAGGGCCTCGGCGGCGAGCCGACGGACCGTGGCGCTTCCGTCCCAGAGCAACTGGTGGATCCGCGGGAGCCCCCGGGTGCCCCAGAGCCTTGCCGCGGCGCCCACGGCGGCGGTCCGCCGGGCGGGGATCGTCGAGGTGACGTCCTGCTCGACCCGCTGGCGCAACTCCTCGTCGCCCGCCGCCGCGAAGGCCCGGTACGCCAGGGGCAGCAGGGACTCGGGGATCTCGGCCGAGGCGATCTTCTTCAAGGCCGCCTGGATCGCCGGGGAGGGGGCGGCGGCCGCGGCCTTCAGGAACCGGGCCTTGGCGTCCTCGTCCCCCTCGGCCAGGGGGAGCATCGCCAGGGTGCCCTCGGGGTCGCCCTGGCGGGCCAGGACCTCCGCCGCGGCCATTTTCAGCCCGGGGTCCTTGCCCTTCAACAGCGGTTTCAGCAGGGCGCCCGAGACCGGGAGATCCCGCTGGCGGATCACGTCGAGGGCGAAGGACAGCACCGCCGGGGACTTCTCCCGGAGCAGGGCCTCCGCCCATGGAGACTGGCGGGATGGGGGAATCGCCTGGAAGGCCTTCCGGGCCGCCTCGTCCTGGCGGGCCAGGGCCGGGACCCAGAGGGGCAGCGCCACCTCCATCCCGTGGTCCAGCAGGGCCTTCCAGAGGGCGTCCCGGTTGGGGTTCTGGGGGTCGGCGAGGGCCTCGGCCACCAGGGCCCGTCCGGGGGTTCCGGGGAAGGCCTCCAGCCACACCGGCAGGTCCTCGGCGACCGGGGCGCTCGGGTCCCGCAGGGCCTGGGCCGCCAGGGCCCGGGCCTCGGGGTCCCCCAGGGCCGCCAGGGCCACGATGGCCGACCGCCGGACGGTCCAGTGGGGATCCCGGAGGGACTCCCGGACGTAGGGCTTCACGTCCCGGCCGGGCAGCCTGGCCAGGGCCTCGGTGGCCCTGGCCCTGGCCAGCATGTCCCCGCTCCGGGTGCCCTTTTCCAGGACCGGGAAGGCCTCGGCGGCCAGGTCCTCTGCGGGTCCCGCCATCGCCGGCGCCAGCCCCCAAAGAAGCGCCGCCAGGAAGAACACCCCTCGCTTCATCGGCAACCTCCCGCTTCCGGCCGAACCCCTCGGGGATTCATGGCATTCCTCCGCATCGAAGTCAACCGGGAAAGCGCCCTCCGGGGCGTCGAAATCACCGGAGCGGACGGGCCGGCCCCTCGGGGGGCGACGGCGAGAGACGGCGGCCCCGGGATGTCCGGGCAGGGAGGAGGAGCGGCAGGGCGCCCGGGCTACCGGCCCAGGATCCAGTTCCGGTGGATTTCCGCGATCCGGTGCATCAGGCCCCGGTTGCACCGGTCCTGGTCCCGGTCCACGCCGGCGAGGATCTCGTCCACGGACATGCCCGCGGCCTCGGCCACCTCCCGGATCGATACGGGGAACTCCGGCGGCTCCTGGCGGGAAAGTTGTTCGAGGGCCTCCTCCCGGGTGATCCGGCCGGCCCGGACCTGCTGGGACAGCATGGCCGTCGGGGCCCCGAAGCCGTACCGGCGATACCAGACCCACTCCATCGTCCGGGCCCCCAGGCAGTCCGAGTGGTTCCCGTCGAAGGTCGCCCCGAAGCGCAGCCCCAGGTTCCGGCGGATCCCGTCGTCGTCCCACTGGAAGAAGTCGGGGACGCAGACCACGTCCAGTCGGCCCCGGGCCCGATCCACCGCGTAGTCCAGCACCGGGTGATCCCCCCAGATCCCCCGGATGGCCGAAAGGTCCATCCCGTCTTCCACGACGTTCCGGAAATTCCAGGGGTCCTTGCCGACGGGCATCGTCGATTCGTTGCGCCGGGCCAGTCCCCAGAGGACCAGGCGGATCCCCTCCCGGCGGGCCATCCGGTGCACGCCGAACACCACGGGGATGAAGCAGGCTCCGCAGGGCAGCTCGGTCTTCCGGAGGAAGTGCCGGAGCAGGTCCCGCTGTTCGGGGCGGTGATCGAACACGTGGGGAACCCCGAGGGCCCCGGTCACCCGGCGGATGTTCTCCAGCGCCCCGGGGGTCATCAGGCCGTTGTCGTAGGTGTAGGCCAGGCAATCCAGGTGCAGTTCCTCCCGGGCGATCCGCAGCACCTCCAGGCTGTCCTTTCCCCCGCTGACCGGCACGAGGGCGTCGTAGCGTCCCCTCCGGAGCCTTCGTCCCCGTTCCACGGCCCGGTCGAAGGCCTTCCGGGCCCGGGCCCGGACCTCGGGGTCCGCCAGCCAGGGCCCCCAGCGTCTCTCGAAGTGCCGACACTGCTGGCAGACGCCCTCCCGGTCGAACCGGATCCCGGGCCACGTTTCGGGGAGGATGCACCGGCTGCACCGGCGGAGCGGCGGACTGGACATCGATGGGCCATCCTTCATTTCCTGGACCACACGAATCCTAGATCAGGAGATGGAGTGAATCAATCCTGTCCATCAGGTTTCGGAAGGCGCCGGTCCTACTGGCAGACCGACATTCCGACGCACTGCAGGTCCCCGGGACAGGAGGCCCCCCCGCCCATCATCCCGCACATCCAGATGCAGAAATTGTAGGGCAGACCGCCGGCCGAGACGCAGGTCCCCTTCCAGAGACCCTGCGGTCCTGCGCAGTCGCCGTCGGAAGAGCACTTCAGGGCGCAGTGGGCCCGGGTGTTCTGGCCCTCGACGCACTCCCCCGACAGGCACTCGGCGCCGCCCTGGCAGGACTCCCCCGGGCCCTTCGTCGGGATGGTGGTCGAGGGCGGCAGGCACCACTGGGAGGCCACGCACTGCAACCAGTCCTCGCAGGTCGTGCTGCCCCCGGCATGGACGCCGCACAGGGACGTGCACCACCCCGACAGGGCCCCCGGCTCCTTGTGGCAGCCCTGGGGAATCGGCAGCGTCGAGGCAGGACACTCCGAGTCGTTGTTGCACTGCTTCGTGCAGAATCCGTAGGCGGCATCGGGATAGGGCATGTCGCAGACCAGCCCCTCGGGGCAGTGCCGGTCGTCGGTGCATCGACCGTAGGGCACCGCGTCGGTCGGGAAGCCGGGATCGGACCCGGGGTCGGCGCCGGCATCCCCGGGCAGTCCCGGGTCCGGGGTGCCCGGGTCGTCCGGGGTCAGGTCCGGGGTCCCGGGCCCGTCGGGTCCCGGATCCGGCGCCTCGGCATCGGGGATGGGGTCCGGTCCTGGGACATCGCGAGGAATCGACCCCTCCTCGTCGGTCCCCCGGTCCGAAAGGCCCGGATCGAGGGGCAGCAGGACGTCCCCCCCGGGTCCCTCCGGATCGCCGTCCGTCGAGCATCCGGTCGCCAGGACCCCGAGGGCGATCAGCACGAAGACGTTTCGCCGGTTCATGGAGCCTTCCTCCCAAGTCGAGGTTTCTGTTCTGACCTCTAGGGTTTCCACTCCAGCAGGTCGATGATGGCCGCCGCCTGGCAGTAGGTGTCGTCGTCGATGGCCGACTGGACCAGGTGCTCCGCCACTCCCGGGAGGCCCTGCACGGGGGCCTCCCCCGGCCATTCCAGGTCCACCGTCGAGGGGCCGGACACCTGGAAGGGCCAGTCCTCTCCCAGTCCTTCCCCGAAACGGACCCGGAGGCTGCCGGCGGACCCCAGGTCCAGCCGCAGGTCCCCGAAGAAGGCCAGCCCCAGGGCGCCGGTCCGGGGGGCCGAGGGAGAACACCCGGTGATCGGGAGCGCCTGGGCCGCCGATCCCGGGCGCACCCGGAACACCCACCCGTAGGGGGCGATGGCCGGGTCCGCCGGGGTGAGCCACAGGTGCAGGACCCGCCCGCCGTCGGGCAGAGGGGTGGTCCCGAAGTACCAGGATTCCAGCACGTCGCCCAGGAGCCCCCGGCCGAAGAGGTGGTCCACGTACCCGCCGCCCTCGAAGGTGCGGTCCGGCACGGCGACCGAACCGTCCCGGCGGACGACCCGGAAGGAGACCCGGGTCCGGGGAAGCCCCACGGGCATCTGCCAGTCGTGGTCCGTCCCCCGGGGAATGGGGGCGTAGAGGCCTCCTCCGGCCACCGCGAAGCCCGGGGAGGCCGAATCCAGGTCCATCTCGCCCTGGAGGCGGGAGTCGTTCGTCATGTCGGGGGCGTCCAGGTGCACGTGGAAGCGGCCTCCGCCCTCGGAGGGGAACCACTGGAAGGTGCTGTCGCCGGCCCGTCCCCGGGGCTGGTCCGGCGGGAACTCGGCCGTGGCGCCCGGCCAGCGCCGCAGGTTCGTGAACACCTTGGTCCCGTCCACGGTCACGTTCAGCTGGAGCAGCCAGTGGTCCGCCGGGCGGGGCTTCGGGGCCCCGGCAGGGTCCGCCCGCCACTCCCGGACCGCGCGCCGGTAGGCGCAGTCGAAGAGGTTGGCCGGGAAGAAGATGGCCGACACGGACGTGCGGCCGTCATCGGACTCCGCGTAGAAATTGAACCACTCGTAGGATCCCGGCTCGTCGGAGAGGCGGGAAGCCATCTCGTCCGGGCGCGTCTCCCGGAGGACGTCCGGATCGCCCCCTCCGCAGGCCAGCAGGACTGCCGCCAGGACCCAGGATCCCCGACGTGTTCCGCCCACCGTTCCCCTCCCTGCCGGACGGGATGTTGGCACAGGAGCATCCCCCTGACCAGAGGTGATTGACATACAATGCCACTTCGTGGGCAAATCGGCTCTGGCAACATCCCCTGGCGCTGGAGGTGGAGATGAACCTTGGCGGAAATCCTGGACGGGCGTTCCTGGCGATCCTGCTGGCGATGGCCTCCTGCGGAGGGGATGACGGGGGTGGCGGGAAGGACTCCGGGAGCGGGCGGGACCTGGCTTCGGACCCGTCGCCGGCCGATCCGGGGGCCCCGGACCCCGGCTTCCCGGACACGGTCGGGGCCGATTCGGGCCCGGTGGACCCGGGCGCTCCGCCTCTGGATCCCGGGTTCGATCCGGGCCCGGCCGACCTGGCTTCCCCCGATCCGGGATTCGACCCGGGCCAGGGGGATCCGGGGGTGGATCCGGGAGTGACCTCCGACGTTCCCGAGGAGTCCTGGCCTCCCTCGGAGCCCTGGTGGGGCACGAAGGAGTGCCGGCTGCCTCCCTGCGATCCCGAGGCGACCCCGGGAATCGACCTGTCAGGGCTCTGGACCCAGACCCTGACCGCGGTCCGCCACGACTGCAATCCCCTGGTGGAGACCCTGAAGCCCGAGATCAAACCCGGGACCGTCACCACGAACAGGGACCAGACCTTCACCGTCCAGGGCACCTGCACGTACTCCGGCCCCGGGGGAACGGTGACCGGCGTGCTGAAGGGCGACACGATGATCAACTGCATCCTGATGCCCCCCGAGCAGGGCGTCACGGCGATGCCCACCGGATGGATCACCTTCGACGGCGGGACCGGAGCGGGGAAGTCCACCGTGCATCTGTATGGAATCCCGATGCTGAAGCCGACGGACTGCAGCATCGAGTACGACGTGGCCTACGTTCGGCAGTAGCCCAGGGGAGGTTCCCATGCGCAACGGGATCGCGGTGTTTCTGGTCGGGTGCGTGCTGATCGCGGGGGCCTGCGAATCCGGGTCCTCCTCCGGGGGGTGGAACGCCATCACGTCGGCGACGCCGGGGGTGTCCTCGGCGATGCTCACCGACGCCCACCCGGGCTGGAAGATGTCCGAGTGCTCCTCGTGCCACGGAGTGGACCACGACAGCGGGTACGATGCCGCCACCTGCACCGGGTGCCACGGGCGGAACGGGGCGCCGGTCCGGGACCCGGACTCCCACGGCCCCGGGGCTGCCTGCGCCTCCTGCCACGGCACGAAGCACGCCGGCCAGGGGTTCGCGGCCCCCGACGACTGCGTCACGTGCCATGTCTGGAAGGCCGGCACCACCTGCGGGACCACCGAGGACTACGACGTCGTGGTCGTGGGCGCCGGCGGCGGCGGGCTGGCCGCGGCGGCGGCCCTGGCCCGGGCCGGGAAGCGCGTGGCCCTGCTCGAGAAGAACGATCGGGTGGGCGGGGCCATGGTCAACTTCCGGCGGGGGGACTACCGGTTCGAGGCCTCCCTCCACGCCTTCGACGGCCTCGTGGAGGGGAAGGGCCTCAACGTGGAGATCTTCAAGGCCCTGGGCATCTGGGGCAGGGTCCAGGTCCTCCGGCCGGACCCCATGTATCGCATCGTCTACCCGGACTTCACCTGGGACATCCCGGCGGACGTGGATGCCTACGAGGCGTTCCTGAAGCAGAAGTTCCCCGAGTCGGCGGACGGCATCGCGGCTCTCTTCGCCGAGTGCAAGGACGTGAACCGGATCCTGGTGGCCTTCCTGGCCTCCCAGTCCACCGGGGGCACCCCCGCCGGTGTCACGACCGAGGATCTGCTGAAACTGCAGAAGTACATGGACGCGACCCTCTCGGAGGTCCTGGCGGAGTACTTCACCGACCCGAAACTGATTGCGGTGTGGACGCAGCTGGCGGGCTTCGCCGGGACCTCGCCGGACAAGGTCTCGGCCATCTTCTTCCTGGCGATGTGGAACTCCTACCACCTGGGCGGCTACCACTACTTCACCGGGGGATCCCAGGCGGTCTCGGACGCCCTGGCGGCCGTGGTCCGGGAGAACGGCGGGCTGGTCCGGACCAACAGCCTGGTCACGCGCATCGTCGTGGAAGGCGGCCGGGCCACCCAGGTCCGCACCGCCGACGGGGCGTGCTTCAACGCCGACTACGTCGTCTCCAACGCCAATGCCCCGGACACCGTGAACCGGCTGGTGGGGCGCGAGCACTTCCCGGCGGACTGGCTCGCGCGGCTCGACGCCATGACCATCGGCCTGTCGGCCTTCGTGGTGAACCTGGGGGTGGACCACGACTACCGGGACCTCTTCGGGGCCTCCCACGAGATCATGATCAACGACTCCTACGACACGAACCAGCCCTTCGAGGCCCTGGCGGCCTGCGATCCCGAGCGGACGGCCTTCGCCATCGCCAACTACACCGTGCTGGACCCCACCGATGCGCCGCCCGGCAAGAACGTCATCGAGATCACGACCCAGTTCGCCTACGAGTGCAACGATGCCTGGAAGTTCGACCGCTCCCACGAGGAGTACCGGAAGTACAAGGACCAACTGGCCCGGGTGATGATCCGCCGGGCCGAGAACATCCTGCCGGGGCTGTCGAAGCACATCGAGGTGATGGAGGTCGCGACCCCGAGGACCATCGAGGGATTCACGGCGAATCCGAAGGGGACGATCTTCGGCTGGGACAACACGCCCCAGCAGTCCACCCAGAACCGGCTCCAATCCCAGACGCCGGTTCCGAACCTCTACCTGGCAGGGGCCTGGACCTTCCCGGGCGGCGGCCAGTCCGCGGTGCTGATCGGCGGGGCGATGGCCGCCCAGGCCATCCTGGCGGACATGGCGAAGGCCGCCGCTGCCGGACCGTAGGGACTGCCCCAGGGGCTCCCCGTCAGGGGAGGAAGGCGAACAGCGCCAGGGAGAACGCGAACAGCATCCACATGCCGGGCCGGATCTCCCGGCCCCGACCGGCGACCAGCCGGCACAGGGGGTCCAGCACGAACCCCGCGGCCATGCCCACGCCCAGATTGTAGGTGAAGGACATCAGGCCCACGACCGCCAGGGCCGGCAGCGCCTCCTCCAGGCGCTGGAAGGGGATGCGGGCCAGGGAGGAGGTCATCGCCAGGCCGACCAGCACCAGCACCGGCCCGTAGGCCGCCGGAGGGACCGCCGTGAACAGGGGGGCGAGGAAGAGCGCCAGCAGGAACAGCATCCCCGTGACCACCGACGCCAGGCCCGTCCGGGCTCCGGCCTCGACCCCGGCGGCGCTCTCGATGTAGGCCCCGGCCGTGGTGGTGCCCAGGCTGGCGGCCACCACGGTCGAGAGGGCATCCACCAGCATCGGGCGCTCGATGCCGGGGAGGTTCCCCCGGTCGTCCAGCAGACCGGCCCGGTCCGCGACCCCCAGGAGGGTCCCGAGGGTGTCCACGAAGTCCATCACGAACATCACCAGCAGCACGTTCAGGAAGCCCACGGACAGGGCCCCCCGGAAGTCCATCTGGAGCAGGATCGGGGCCGGCGAGGGCGGCAGGTCCAGCAGCCGCTCCGGAAGGGGGGACACGCCCAGGGCCATCGAGGCCCCGGTCCCCAGCAGAATCGCCCAGAGGAGCGCCCCGGGAACCTTGCGGATCTGCAGGGCCCCCATCGCCAGAAAGGTCCCGATGCCCACCAGCACCTCCGGCCGGGACAGGTCTCCCAGGCGCACGGGGGCTCCCGGGGCGCCCAGGGCGACGACCCCCATCTCGTTCAGGCCGATGAATGCCAGGAAGAGGCCGATCCCGGCCGTGAAGGCCGCCTTCAGGGAGGCGGGGATGGCCTCGGCCATCGCCTTCCGGAGTCCGCTGACCGTCAGCAGCGTGAACAGCACGCCCCCCAGGAAGACCCCCGCCAGGGCCGTCTGCCAGGAGAATCCCAGGACCTTCACCACGGTGAAGGCCACGAAGGCGTTCTCGCCCATGTAGGGCGCGATGGCGAAGGGACGGTTGGCGAAGAGGCCCATCGCGAGGGTGCCGATGGCCGCGGTGATCACCGTGGCGGTCATCGACGCGTCCCGAGGGATGCCGGCGCCTTCCAGGATGGCGGGGTTCACGACCACGATGTAGGCCATCGTCAAAAAGGTGGTGATGCCTCCGACCACCTCCCGGGAAACGGTGGAACCGGCGGCGCGAATGCCGAACCATCGATCCATCATTCCGCGACCCCCCGTTTTCGGAGAGACCGAGGATAGCATGGGGGCCTCGGAGGGGAGTTGCACCGCCCGGTCGAAAGGCAATATGATTCCTGTGGGTTGTCAGACAGAGTGGCCTGGTCGGACCCGACGGGTTCGGGGAGGGAAGCCATGGAACGGCGAGTCCTGTGCGTTGCAACGGGGATCCTGGTGCTGCTGCCGGCCGTCGCCTGGAGCCGGCCTCCCGTGCATCCGGCCTCCTGGGATCCTTCCTGGAGGGACCTGGCCTTCGGGTCGCCCCGGGAGGACGTCCTCCGGGTGCTGGAGCAGCGGATCCGCGACCGCTACGGCGACCTGGCCCGGAAGACGCTGGACATCCGGGAAAAGGACCGCCTGTCCCGGGAGATGCGGAAGGAGATCGAGGAGGTCCGGGCCTCCCGCGTGGTCTTTCCCGAGGGCCAGTCCACCTGGAGCGTGTCGATCCTGAGGGACGACTACGAGCCGGGGCAGGAGATGATCCTGGTCCGGGAGGGGGCCGCCCGCTACTACCTGCTGTTCCACGAGGGGGCGCTGTACAAGTGGATCGTGACCCCCGCCGATCCCTCCCGGGAGGCGGCGATGGCCGCCCTGGAGCAGGTGTTCGGGCCGCCGACGGAGGTCGAGAAGTCGCGCGACGGGGAATCCGTCGTGATGGCGAGGTGGACCGACGCCGGATCCCTGTGCGCGAGCCTCCAGGACTTCTCCCGGGAGTTCCAGACCGTGCTGGTGCGGTTCGCCCAGAAGGACCTCGAGGAGCGGTTTCGGGCAGCCCGGAAGGCCCGCCAGGGCACGACGCTGAATCCGCTCATCGACGCGGCCAAGGAGACCCCGCAGGTCCAGGAGCCGGATCCCGTCGACGAACTGATCGGCCGCCAGGGACCCGTCCCCCCGGTCCGGGACCGGCCGGCCAAGAAGAAGAAAGGGAAGTGATGCTGAAGGTCCATCGCGTGCTGCTGGGTCCCTTCGAGACCAACGGGCTGATCCTGGAGGACGGCGAGACCGGCGAGGCGCTGCTGGTGGACGGGGGCATGGACCCCGACGCCATGGAGTCCCGGGTCCGGGCCCTCCAGGTCCGACCGGTCCTGCTGGTGCACACCCATGCCCACGTGGATCACTGCATGGCCTCGCCGGAACTGGCCCGGCGCCTGGGAATCCCCACGGCCCTGCACCCGGCGGACCTGCCCCTGTGGCGCAACGTGCCCGCCCAGGTCCGGGCGCTCCTCGGACCCGACATGGTCCGGTCCCTGGGGCTGTCCGGGGAGGCCCCCGATCCGGATCGCCTGGTCCAGGAAGGGGACCGCCTGGCCTTCGGCCGCCTGGAGGCCGAGGTGATCCACCTGCCCGGCCACTCGCCCGGAGGGATCGGCCTGCGGATCCACGATGGACCCGGGGTGCTGGTTTCCGGCGACACGCTCTTCCGGGACGGGGTCGGGCGGACCGATCTCTGGGGGGGGGACTGGGACACCCTGGTGGCCACGCTCCGCCAGAAGGTCTTCGTCCTGCCCCCCGACACGGTCGTCTGGCCGGGACACGGGGCCTCGACCACCGTGGGCCGGGAACAGGCGGGATTCCTTCAGGGACTGTAGGGACTCGGGAAAGGCCTGGGATTCCTCGGCGGGGGCTACGGCAGGCAGGTCGGCACGGCGCCGAAGATCTTCCCCGAGGACCCGTCGCTGCCCTTGTTCGCCAGGCCGTCCCCTCCATCGCCGCCGGCGCCGGGGAAGCCGTTGACCTGGTAGTCGTTCCGGGAGCAGGTCGGGCTGGAGGACCCTCCCAGGATGTAGAGGGGATAGGTCAGTCCGCCGGCCCCGCCTCCGCCGGCCCCGCCCCGGCCGCCATCGCCGCCCTTGCCGCCGTTGCCACCGGCCCCCCCGTCGTCGTCCACCGGGCTGCCACCTGCTCCCGCCTGGCCTCCCTTGCCGCCTTCGCCCCCGGCGCCGCCGTAACCGCCGTTGCCGCCGTTCTGGGACGCCAGGACGTTGCGCTCGATGACCGGGCTGGCCTCCAGTACGAAGAGTCCGAAGGAACTGCCTCCGCCGCTGCCGCCCTTGCCCCCCAGGCCGCCGCAGCCGCCGCCTCCGCCGCCGCCCCCGGAGGCGCCGGCGCTCTTGCACAGGAAGATGCCGAAGGAGCAGCCGCTGTCGCCTCCGCCGCCTCCGCCGCCTCCGCCGCCGCGGCCGTGCTCGCCGTCCCCGCCGTCCTGGCCGTTGGCCGGGACCCAGAGGCTTGACGGGTTCAGGCCTCCTCCGGGGGCTCCGCCGGCACCTCGGGACCCGCTGCTCCCAGACCTTCCGGGCTGCCCGTCGCCGCCCCGGGACTGGGGCCCGCCGGCCGATCCCGCGGCGCCGCCGTTCACCTGCCCCGCGACCCCGGCCTCGCCGCTCTGGGTGGACTTGCCTCCCCGGCCGCCCTTGCCGCCGTTCTGGCCGCAGGGGCTCGTGCCCCCGTTCCCCGGGAGGGCGTTGGCGTTGTAGTCCGCGACGTTGCACAGGAAGGAGCAGTTCTCGTACTCGAACGAATTGGCCCCCGCTCCTCCGTTGGTTCCGTTGAGGCCATAGGTGCCGTCCCGTCCGCCCCGGCCGTCGGCCCCGTTGCCGCCCTCGATGGAGTTGTTGCGGATGCGCAGCCCGCCGGAGCAGTGATAGACGTACATCCCGTAGGAGGACGACCCGGACTGGGACGCGCTGGCGGCCTTCACGTAGAAGCCGTCGAAGTCCGTGGCCGCGATGATGTTCACCGCCACGACGGCCCGGACCGCCGAGGGCTCGGCCCCGTCCCAGTAGATCTGGGCCTTGTTCCGCTCGATGTTCCTCTGCCACTGGTTGGCGGCGTCATAGCCGCCGTACAGGTTCACTCCCTCGGCGAGGATCACCTGCTCTCGGTACTGTCCCCGGCTCACGAAGACGTCCCGTCGATCCTCCCGGGAGGCCGCGAAGGCGATGGCGGCGGTGATGGTCTTGAAGGGGTGGGCCCGGTCCCCCAGGAAGTTGTCCTGGTCGTCGCCGGTGGCCGAGTCCACGAAGACCCCCTTGGAGGCCACCCCGTCCATCCCGTCGCAGTTGGCGTCGTAGCAGTGGTCCTCCTGGCAGGCGGCGGCCACGTCGTCGGGGTCCGGGCGGTCGTCGCTGCTCCGGAACGTGCACCGGTACTCGCACCCGTCGTCGGGGCGCCCGTTCAGGTCGATGTAGCCCTCCAGGCAGCCCGCCAGCACGCACTCGCCCCCATCACAGAAGGGAACCCCGTTGGGGAAGTCGCAACGGGTCTCGCAGGTGCCGCAGTGGTTCACGTCGCTCTGGTAGTCCACGTCCGGGGGGCAGTCGCAGTGCCCGCTTCGCGGCACGCACTGCTTCGCGGTGACCGTCCCGGCAGCGTTCTGCACCTCCTTGCACTCGTAGTCGCCGGGGCATGGCCGGGAGTCGTCGCATCCCTGGAGGCAGTACTGCTTCGATTCGAACCGCACGCAGAGGGTGTCCAGCCCGCAGACGCCGTCGTCCAGGCAGGGCTTGTGGCAGAGGGGATCCTGGTACGGCATGCAGACGCTGATGGGCTCCCCGCCGATGTAGGTCTGCTGGCAGACCCAGCCCTCGGGGCAGTTCTCGACGCAGGTCTGGGAGCAGGTGCGGGAGTTGTCCGGATTCAGCACGCAGAAGCCGCTCTGGCAGTCGGTCATCTGGGCGCAGGGGCAGCCGAAGGGACGGGGGAAATCGCTGCACGGGTCCCCCGTCTCCTGGCCGAAGTCCCAGGGCGGGACCCAGGTGTCCCGGCCCGGGTCTCCTCCCGGGTCCCCGGGGCCTTCGTCCACCGGTCCGGGGTCGGGGATCGCCGCGTCGGGACAGGCGGGGCCGATGCACGCCGGGGTGTCCGGATTCCCGGACCCTCCTCCGCAGGCCACGGCCCAGGTCAGGGCCAACGACAGCAACCAGGCGCGGCGCATGGGGACCCCCTCCTCCGACTGCCGCCATAGTCTATCGGAATCGCCGGGGCTTGGAAACGGACCGCGCGCCCTTCCCGGAAGCCGCGGGTCCTGGTACAACTCCCCCGGGGAGGTTCTCATGCCGGGAGCCGGGGGCCGGGATCGCCGCAATGAACCCTACGCGGAACGCTTCCTGAAGCCGTTCCGGGAATACGACGAGGACCCCGGGGAGGACCTCATCGGGGGCCGGGCCCGCCTGGAACTGTCCCGTCCTTCCCGGATCCCCGCCCATCCCCGACTCCTGATCCCCGGCGACCCCGCCTCCCGGGAGTCCTTCGACCGGGCTCTCCGGGATGCGCCGACGGTTCCCCTGGCCGTCGAGGTGGGGTCGGGCATGGGGCGCTTCCTCCGGGGCATCGCCCGGGAACGTCCCGGGACCCTGCTGCTGGGATGCGAGACGCGCCTGGGCTTCTGCCTGAAGGGGCTGCAGAAGGCCGACCGGCTGGGGATGGACCGCCTGTTCATGGCCTGGGGGGACGCCCGGGCCACCCTCCCGCTGCTGGTGCCCCCCGGGCGGGCCGCGGAGGCCTGGCTGCTCTATCCCGATCCCTGGTGGAAGCGCCGCCATGCCCACCGGCGCCACGGGTCCCGGATGGCCGAGGCGCTGGCCCGCGTGCTGCGGCCGGGGGGGACGCTGGTGCTGAAGTCCGACGTCCCCTCCTATCTCCAGAACATGGCCCGGACCTTCCTGGCCACGGGCCTCTTCCGCAGGGATCCGGGTCCCGGTCCCGGCGGCTTCCTGCCGCCCACGGACCGGGAACTCCGGCTGCGTCATGACCAAATTTCCTCCTTTACTTTCCGGCTGCTCCGAACATAGCATCGCCGTCAGGACGATCTTGGCGCGCCGCGTCAGCCACGCGGCCCAGGCAGAAAGGAGGTCTGCATGTCCATCCTGTATCCGGTCCTGACGACGCTGATGCTGGTCGTGGCCCTGGCCTTCTTCGCCGCCATCATGAAGGTGAAGATCCAGGTGCTCCTGAAGGCCCGGCCCGAGGTCCGCTGGGACCGGATCGGCGAGCGCATCGGGACGATGCTGCGGGTGGCCTTCTTCCAGAAGAAACTCTTCAAGGAGCCGGCCCCGGGCCTGATGCACGCGCTGATCTTCTGGGGATTCCTGGTGCTGCTGGTCCGGTCCATCTCGCTGATCGGCCGCGGCTATGCGGGTCCGGATTCGAACTGGACGCTGTTCTGGTGGTCCCGGGGCCTCGAGGGGGTGTACACCTTCCTGAAGGACTGGACCGAACTGGTCGTGCTGGCGATGGTGACCTGGGCCTGGGGCCGGAGGTGGATCCAGAGGCCCAAGCGGCTCACGATCAGTTTCAGCGGCTACCTGGTCCTGGGCCTGATCGGCGGGCTGATGATTACGGACTTCCTCTACGACGGGGCCCGGTTCGCCTGGGCCGGCCTGGCGGACGCCTCCGGGACCGCGATGACCGGCGCGCTGAAGGAGGCCCTGGCCCACGAGCGGACGATGGCCCCGGTCAGCGCCTTCGTGGGATCCTGGTTCGACTCGTCGTCGGCGGGATTCCTGGACGCCTTCCAGACCGTGATGCTGTTCCTCCACCTGGGCATCCTGCTGTTCTTCCTGAACGAACTGCCCCGGTCGAAGCACTTCCACGTGATCACCTCGATCCCGAACACCTTCTTCGCGAAACTGGACGCCCCGGGCGCCCTGGCGCCGATCCGGGACATCGAGAACCAGGAGACCTTCGGGGTCCACGAGCCCCGGGAACTGACCTGGAAGCAGATCTTCGACGGCTACTCGTGCACCGAGTGCGGCCGGTGCACCGTGACGTGCCCCACCGTGACCACGGGGAAGACCCTGAGCCCGAAGATGCTGATCTGCGACATGCGGGACTACATCAAGGCCCACGAGGCCGAGATTCTCGCCGGCAAGGACACGGCCGAGTCGGGCACCACGCTGATCGACGCCGTGAAGCGGGAGGCCATCTGGGCCTGCACCACCTGCCGGTCCTGCGAGGAGAACTGCCCCCTGCTGATCACCCATACCGACAAGATCGTGGACTACCGGCGAAGGCTGACCCTGATGGACGGCGACATGGCTCCCGAGGTCGCCACCACGATGAAGAACCTCGAGAACAAATCGAATCCCTGGGGCCTGCCGATGGGCGAGCGGGGCCTCTGGATGGTCGAGGAACTGGGCGTGCCCCTGATCAGCGAGAAGGGCGAGACGGACGTGCTGTTCTACCTGGGATGCTCCGGGGCCTTCGACGACCGGAACAAGAAGGTCGTCGCGGCGGTGGCCCGGCTGCTCCAGAAGGCCGGGGTGGACTTCGCGATCCTCGGGCCCGAGGAGGGATGCTGCGGCGACTCGGCCCGGCGCCTGGGCAACGAGTACCTGTTCCAGATGCAGGCCCAGCAGAACATCGAGGTGTTCAAGCAGTACAAGTTCCGGCGGATCCTGACCACCTGCCCCCACGGCTACAACACGATCCGCCACGAGTACCCCCAGTTCGGCGGGGAATGGCCCGTGGTGCACCACACCGAGCTGCTGGCCGAGTTGATCCGGGAGGGACGACTGTCGATCCCGGCCGGGGGCGAGTCCCTCCGGGTCGTCTTTCACGACTCCTGCTACCTGGGGCGCTACAACGGGATCTACGATCAGCCCCGGGAGGTGCTCCGGGCCCTGCCGGGGATCACGCTGGGCGAGATCGAGAAGAGCCGCGAGAACGGCATGTGCTGCGGCGCGGGCGGCGGCATGATGTGGAAGGAGGAGCACGAGGGCGACCGCATCAACCGGACCCGGGTGAAGCAGCTCCAGGGGGCGAATCCCGAGGTGATCGTGTCGGCCTGTCCCTTCTGTCTGGTGATGAACAAGGACGGCGTGGCGGAACTGGACCTGGCCGATTCCCTGCGGACCAAGGACGTCGCCGAGATCCTGGCCGAGCGGGTCCTGTCGTGACCCGGTGACCGCCCCAGGGCCTTCCCGCCGGTCCCTTTCCGGTCAACCCAGTCGCGGCCGGAACGACGCCAGGAACGCCGGCAGCGTCCGCAGGCGGAAATGCGTGACGCCCCGGCTCAGCAGCCGGCCCGACCCGGCGTCGGTCAGGGTCCCGAAGCAGGTGGTGTGGGAAACCGGGAGATTGTGGGGCAGGACGTTGACCTTCTGGCCCACGTAGTGGAACTCCCGGTCCCCGCAGGCAAAGGTGAAATCGTAGACCAGCCGCCGGTCCACCAGGTACCGCAGGTCCAGGGTGCCCCGGCAGGGGGCCTCGGCGCACAGTCCCCCGGCCCGGACCACGCCCTCGAGCGGCACCACCAGGTGGGGGCGCCCCTGGTCCCACCGGAGGCACTCCCGGAAGTCCCGGACCCCCCAGGCGACCTGGAACGAGAAGGGCAGGCGCCCGGCGGGACCCTCGCCGGGGAGGAACTCGTGCCATCCCGTCATCTCCTCGTCCATCCGGAATCCCAGGTGGGGGAACCTCCGGGGGGAGGGATCGGGCGCGGGATCCGGGGTCTTCGTGCTGCGATTGGTCATGGGGCACCTCCCGGGTTCGCCGACGGGATCTCGGGCTGTCCGACCAGCAGCCGGGTCAGCACCGCCGTGGAGAGGTTCGCGACGGGTGGCACCAGTCGCTGGTAGAAGCCCATCTGGTTCAGAGGATGCATCCACTCGACCCGGGTGCCTTTCCGGGCCGCCTCGAAGATTCGCCGGGCCGCCGATTCGGGGGACACGGAGTAGAGCGGCAGCAGTTTCATCGACCACCGGGACCAGGCCGTCCGGCCCGGGTCCACGTCCCGGTAGAAGCCCGTCCGGACCAGGAAGGGGTAGGCGGTGACGATGCGGACCCCCCGCGGAGCGACCTCGAAGGCCAGCATCTCGGACCAGATGCCCAGGGCCGCCTTCACGGCGGCGTAGGCGCCCCAGCCCGGGAGTCGGAAGAAGGCCTGCCCCGAGGAGACGTTCACGATGGTGCCCCGGGAGCGTTCCAGCATGCCCGGCAGGAAGGTCTCCACGTGGTGGATCGCCCCGAAGAGGTTCACCTCCACCAGGCGGCGCCAGACCTCCGTCGAGGTGGCGGCCAGCGGCCCCGAGTGGCCGATCCCCGCGTTGTTGACCAGGACGTCCAGGGGGCCTCCCTGGTCCTCCACCCAGGACCGGCACTCGGCCACGGCCTTCCGGTCGGTGACGTCCACGGTCCGGGCGAAGACCGGCACCCCGAGGGCCCTCGTTTCCTCGGCCGTCTGTTCCAGGCCGCCGGCGTCCCGATCCGTCAGGAACAGCACGCAGCGGGCTTTCGCAAATTCCCGGGCGAGGCATCGCCCGATGCCCCCGCCCGCCCCGGTCACCAGCACCCGGGCTTCGGGCCGGACGTCGGTGGTGTTGCGGCGCGTCATCAGCAACTCCAAGGCAATGACATCACGAATGTATATGAAACGGACGGACAAGTCAATCTGGAAGACCATGGCTGGGCCGAACCTTCCGAACCGGTCCGGGGATCTCGCGGCGGGCTTGACAACGCGGGATCCGGTTGCCATGTGTCCGCCACCGTCCCGTGAGATGAGGACCCTGCCCGGTCGGGCACCGTTCCGGGGACGGGGGCAGTCGTTGCAACAGGAGGTACCATGAACGTTCGGAAGACCTGGTGGATCGTCCCGGCGCTGGCCCTGGTCGCCTGCGGGTCCAGCAAGAGCCTCAAGGAATTCACTCCCTCCGCCCAGGAGAAGGAGTCCGCAAAGGCCGTCGTCACCAGCTCGCTGAAACTCCAGGAAGTGAAGACCAATGCCGGATCGGACAACCCCATCTCGGGGCTGACGGAGATCCAGTCCAACGCCATGCAGCTGATCTCGGCCCAGCAGTCCCGGAACGCCGGGGGCGGGGGACTCGGCCTGGGGCTCCAGGAGGCGATCTCCTCGGCGCTGCAGCAGGACTGCGTGACCCAGAGCGGCAACCGGACCACCTACGACTGCACCTCGGCCTCCCAGACCGTGAAGGGGTACATCGAGGTTTCCGGGGACACCCTGAAGGTGGACCTGACCATCACCCAGACCGGCGGGTATGAACTGGTGTACACGGGGGCGGTGACCGTGACGGACACTCTGGTGGACGGCACCCTGTCCTTCGACTACAAGGCGTCGGGCGTCACCTACTCGGTGGACGTGACCTATGCCCAGGTGACCCTCCAGGGCAACTGCCCGGTGGGCGGCGTCCTGACGGTCGACTCCTCCTACGACGTCGCCGGTCTTCCCAGCGGGTACGGAACCGGCAGCCTGGATGCGACCGTCGAGATCACCTTCGGGCCGAACTGCGGCGACATGGTCGCGAAGGGCGCCTGATCCGTGGCCGAGCCCTCCGCCTGTCCCGCGGCACCCTCCAGGAATCCCGTCCATCCGTTCACCTGGGCAGGGGTCCCGGAGTCCCGGCGCGGAATCCACGACCCGAGGTCCAACCGGACGAAATCGGACGGGTGGTCCGCCTCGCCACCGGGAATCCCCGCCAGGCCGGTCGTGTTGACAGTCTGTGCCACTTCCACATAATCGGCCGCCGAAGCCCTCGGGGGAGGCGGGCCGATGCGCATGGTGGTGAAGTTCGGCGGGTCCTCGCTGAAGAACCTCGCCAGGATGCGACTGGCGGCCCGGAACCTGGCGGCCCTGCGGGCTGCGGGCCACGAGGTGCTGGCGGTGGTGTCGGCCATGGGGGATTCCACGAACCGGCTGGTCCGGATGGGCCGCCGGGTCCATCCCGAAGGCCCCGTGGACCAGCACTACCTGCGCCTGCTGGCCACCGGCGAGAACACCTCGGCCCAGGTGCTGGCGATGGCCCTGGCCGCCGAGGGGTGCCGGGCCCAGGCCATTTCCTTCGATCACCCGGACTTCCCGCTGGTGGCGGCCCCGGGCCAGGCCGAGTCCCAGGTCCTGTCCTCCGGGAAGGTGAACGACCTGGTGGAGGTGCGGCTGGACGAGGAGGCCTGCGAGGACCGGTTCGCCCGCCTGGTGGAACCCTTGCTGCAGGCCCGGGTGATTCCCGTGCTGCCGGGCTTCTTCGTCCGGGACGGCGACTTCCACCTAGTGACCCTGGGCCGGGGCGGCAGCGACGTGTCGGCCTTCCTGGCGGGGCGCTTCGCCCGGGCCGACGAGGTGGTCATCGTCACCGACGTGGAGGGGGTGCTGACGGCCGATCCCCGCCTGGTCCGGGACGCCTCAGTGGTGGCCGAGATGGACGCCGCCCTGATGTCCGCCGTGGCCCAGCGGGGGGCCCAGGTGCTGCACCCGAACGCGCTGCGCTACAAGCCCGAGTCGACCGCCGCCCGGGTGGTCCACTTCCGTGCCCTGGGGCGAATGGCCGAGGGGACCCGCATCGTCGGCGCGGCCCGGACCCTGCTGGCCCTCCACCCGTCCCCCCTGACCCTGGTCCTGCTGTTCGGAGAGGGCATCTCCCGGCGCCTGGGTCTGCTGGCCCGCCTGGGGGAGTTCGCCGCGAAGCGGGGGGTGGCGATTCACGCCTCCACCTCGTCGGACAGCATCGTGGGGATCTACGTCGAGCAGGACCACGGCGGCGGGATCGCCGAGGACCTCCACCGGGAGTTCGTGGGGCCCGGGAGGGATTTCCAGGAGATGGTCGTCACCCGGGACGTCGCCGAGGTGCGGCTGTCCAATCCGGCCTTCATCAGCACCCACGGGGTGATCCGGGTCATCGCCGACACCCTCTACCAGGGCGGCCTGAACATCGTCGAGATCGTGACGAGCCACGCGGACATCCACGTGTACTGCCAGTGGAACCAGGCGGAGACGGTCCGTCGCCTGCTGTCGGATCGACTGGGCATCGAGGCGCGAAACGGACACCGGAACGGGGCGGCGCCCCGGCGGCCGTCGGGGAGGGAATGAGGGAATGGACTGCTTCCACCGGAAGGACGGACACCTGTGGTGCGAGGAGGTGCGGGTCACGGACCTGGCCGACCGTTTCGGGACCCCGCTCTACGTCTATTCGAAGCGGACCTTCGTCGAGCATTTCCGGAAGATCGACGGCGCCTTCTCCGACGTGCCGCACCTGGTGTGCTACTCGGTGAAGGCGAACGGGAACCTGGGGATCCTCCGGGAACTGGGCCGCCTGGGGTCCGGCGCCGACATCGTGTCGGGGGGCGAACTGGTGAAGGCCCGGAGGGCAGGCATCCCGGCCCATCGCATCGTCTATTCGGGCGTCGGCAAGACCCTCGAGGAACTGGCCCTGGCGGTCCGGGAGGGCATCCGGTGCGTCAACGTGGAGAACGTCGAGGAACTGAGGGTGCTGGACGAGGTCGCCCGGTCCCTCGGACGCCGGCAGGCGGTGGCCTTCCGAGTGAATCCGGACGTGGATGCCCATACCCACGCCCACCTGACGACCGGGCGCCGGGAGAACAAGTTCGGCATTCCCCTGGAGGAGGTCGGCCGGGCGGCGGAGATCGCCGCGGGACTGGAGGGCATCGAGGTGGCGGGCCTGGACATGCACATCGGGAGCCAGATCCTGACGCCGGAACCCTATCGCAAGGCCCTTCAGCAGGCTCGGCAGGTGGTGACCTTCCTGAGGGGCCGGGGCTTTTCCATCGGACACCTGGACATCGGCGGCGGCCTGGCCGTGCGCTATGACACCGAGCGGCCCATGACGGCCGACGAGTTCCACGAGGCCATCATCCACCTGGTGAAGGACCTGTCGGTCGAGTTGATCCTGGAGCCCGGGCGCTTCATCATCGGTCCCGCCGGGGTCCTGGTCGGCGAGGTGATCTTCGTGAAGGAGGCGGGCGGAAGGCGGTTCGTGGTGCTCGACGCGGGCATGAACGACCTGATCCGGCCGGTCCTCTACGGGGCGCACCACCGCCTGGAGCCGGTGGTGGACCGCCCCGGGGACCCGGTGCGGTCGGACGTGGTGGGGCCGATCTGCGAGTCGGGGGACTTCCTGGGAAAGGACCGCCTGCTGCCCCCGCTGGTCCGGGGCGACCGGGTCGCGGCCTTCACGGCCGGGGCGTACGGATTCGCGATGTCCAGCCAGTACAACCAGCGTCCCCGGGCCGCCGAGGTGCTGGTCGACGGCGCCGAGGCGACCCTGGTCCGGCGCCGGGAGACCTGGGAGGACCTGCTGGCGGCCGAGATCGATCCCTGATGGCCCCGGATGCCCTGTTTCCCCGGCGGGTGCCTGGAATCGCCGGGACGCATCCACTGGATTCTGCCGGGACATCGGTGGCACAGGGTGTCATTTCCGGCGCTGCGGTCGGCCGGTCGAGAGGAGGCGAGATGAAGGGATGGATCCGGTGGCTTCCGGTGCTGCTGCTGGCCTGGGCCGGCTGTGGAACCGAGGACGGGGGATCGGGCGGTCGCCGGGGATTCCGGGTGGGCTACGCCGAGGCGGACATCACTCCGCCGGTGGGCACCCTGATGGGAGCCTACGGGCTGCCGGGAATCCACCGGGCCATGACGGGCGTCCACGATCCCCTGATGGCCCAGGCCGCCCTGTTGGCCAACGACGCCGGGGAGGCCTTCCTGATCCTGACCCTGGACGTGGCGGGATACCTGTGGGACTTCGGCGACTGGGGACCGGGGATCAAGGTCCTGCGGCAGTCCATCGCCCGGGCGCTTGAACCGGGGGTCTTGCTGGCCCCGGAGCACGTGATGGTCACCAGCAGCCACAGCCACGCGGCGACGGACCTGACGGGCTTCTACCAGGACATCGGCCAGGGTCCGGACCCCGCGCTGCTTCAGGAAATGCAGCGGACCCTGACGGCCCTGGCCGTCGCGGCGGCGGCCGATCTCCGGGACGCGAGCCTGCGGTTCGGCACCACCGATCTGCCCGGCTACACGGCGAGGGACCAGGACTGCTCGCCAGTGCTGGACGAGTCGGTGGCCATCCTCCAGGCGGTGGATGCCGATGGGAAGGTGATCGTGACGCTGGCCAACTACGCCAAGCACCCCACCATCGCCCCCGAGTCCAACCGCCTGGCCTCGGCGGACTTCGTCTGGGGATACCGGGACGAGATGCGGAAGGCCACCGGGGCGCCGGCGATGTTCCTCCAGGGCTTCGAGGCGGCGGTGCACGGGAAGTACAGTTTCCACGACGGCGAGGACGTCTGGGACCGGGTGCACGAGGTGGGGGCGGCCCTGGCCCGGGCGGTGATCGATGCGATGCCAACGATGGTCCCGGCGGAATCCTTCGGGATCGAGCACCGGGCGGCCACCTATTCCTGCACGGGCGACGATTCGTTCCTGGTGGACTCGATCCTCTACCTGGACATGCCGAAACGCTACCTGACGCTGAACGACGACGGGTCCGTCACATTGCAGGAGATCGAGGTGTCGTGGCACCGCCTGGGCCCGGCGGAGTTCGTGGCCTTCCCGGGGGAGCCGTCCCCGGAATACGGGCTGATGGCGAAGGCGCGCATGGCCAGCCCGTTCCGGTTCGCGGTGGCCCTGGCCAACGACCAGACGGGCTACATCGTGGAGCCCGGGTCCGTGGCGAAGGATACCACCGGTCGCCTCGCGGGCTACGAGTTGCGCATGGGAATCGGCGCCCAGGCGGGCCCGGCGGCCTGGGACGTTCTGGAGAGCCTGGGATGGTTCGCCCCCGGGGAGCCGGCGCCCTGACAAGGTCCTGGCCGGGTGTCGACGGCTCCGCCCCGTGGAATGCTTCGGGCCGGGATCGGCGGGAGGTGACGAAATGCGCGGGTGGATCCTGGCGGCGCTGCTGGGCGTGCTGGCCTGCGGAGGAGGAGGGACGCCCCGATCCGACGACCTGCCGGGGACCGGGGACGAAGGACCGGCGGATCCGGCCCGGCCGGACCCGGGGCCGTCGGACCTCGGGGATCGGGAGGAGGGCCGGGAGGCCGGGGAGGTCCCGCCGGAGGATCTTCCCCCGGAGGTCCCGCCGGACTCCGATGTCGAGGCGGACGCAGGCCCGGGGGACGAAGGCGACCCGGATGCCGTGCCGCCCCCGACCGGGCCCCTGCGGGTGATCACCTTCAACCTCCGGACGGCATTCGGCGATTTCGACGAGAACGCCTGGGACCAGCGGAAGGCCCGGGTGGCGGACCTGGTGGCGAGGCACCGGCCGGACCTCCTGGGCACCCAGGAGGGCTGGGTCTTCCAGGTGGAGGACCTCCAGGCCGCCGTGCCGGGCTACGAGCGGGCCGGGATCTCCCGGACGGGGGGCGACCTCGAGGAGACCTGCTCGGTCCTCTGGCGGGCGGACCGGTTCGAGGCGGAGGACTCGGGGACCTTCTGGCTGGGGCCTGACCCTTCGGACCCGGCGACGGTCTTCGGGCCCGGGCAGGCCTATCCCCGGATCGCCACCTGGGTGCGCCTGCGTCCCCGGGACGGGTCGCCCCCGTTCCTGTTCCTGAACACGCACCTGGACATCTCGGCCCAGGACGCCGTCCGGGAGAAGTCGGCGGCCCTGCTGGCCCGGATGGCCATCGAGATCGGCGGGGGCCTTCCGGTCGTGCTGACGGGGGACTTCAACACCGGGCCCCGGACCCTTCCCTGGGAGATCCTGACCGGAGCCGCCGCCTGGGAGGGCACCCGGGGGGACTTCACCGACTCGTGGGTGGAACTGGGGCTTCCCGAGGCGGGGACCTTCCACGGCTTCCGGGGGACCTCCACCGGGGCGCGGATCGACTGGGTGATGCACCGGGGGGGCTTCCGGGCGACCGAGGCCCGCATCCTGGCGGAAGCCGCTCCCGACGGCCTCTGGCCCTCGGATCATTTCCCGGTCCTGGCGGTGCTGGAACGGGCCGATCCGCCTCCCCCGTCCTGGTGGGCCGGTCTCGGTCCGAGGGGCCGCCCCCTGCAGGAGATGCTGGGGGTGTCATCCCACATGGCCCAGGGGCCATGGCCGGACGCCGAGCGGGACTTCGAACTGGCCCGGTACGCCGCCCTGGGCGGGGTCCGGGTGCGCAACGACTTCCTCTGGCAGTGGATCGAGCCCCGGCCCGGGGAGTTCGACTTCACGGCGGTGGAGGCGGGGGTGGACGGGGTCCTGGCATCGGGGGGCCGGGTGACCGCGATCCTGGACTACGGGGTCGGGTGGGCGATGCCCGACGGGAACCCCGGGTCCATCGACCCGGAGGCGTTCGGGACCTACGCCGGGGCCCTGGCCGGTCATTTCTGTGGCCGCATCGGGGACTTCGAGGTCTGGAACGAGCCCAACCTGGACCTCTTCTGGCCCCCGGTTCCCGATCCGGCGCGCTACGGGGCGCTGCTCCGGGCGGCCCACCGGGCCGTGAAGGCCGCCTGCCCCGGGGCCCGGGTGCTGGTGGGGGGCATGGCCCCGGTGGACATGATGCTGGAGTGGCCATTCCTGCGGGAACTGGGGCAGGCCTGGCCGGACCTCTGCGATCACTTCGACGTGCTGGCGATCCACCCCTACACGGTGGACCAGGGGGCGTCGCCGGAGATGGACGTGCGCCTGGAAGGGGGAGGCTACCTGTTCCCGGGACAGGCGGCGATGACCGCGATGGCCCGGGACCGCTTGGCCGAATGGGGTTGTCCAGACCGGCCGATCCAGTTCACCGAGATGGGCTGGCCGTCCTACACCGTGTCGGAGGAGGACCAGGGACGGTGGCTGGCCCGGAGTTTTTTGCTGGCCGCCCGGGACGGAGTCGAGGGGTGGTTCTGGTACACCTTCTGGGACGGGGAGCCCACTACGACGGGACCCCGGCCCCACGAGAACTACTTCGGCCTCTTCGGCTGGCCCTTCGATCCCGTGGATCCCCGGCGTCCCAAGCCGTCCTGGCGGGCCTTCGAGGCGCTGGCCACGGTGCTGGGGGAGGCCCGATTCGCCCGGGACGCCTCGGCGATGCTGGGGCTGCCCGACGACGTGTCGGCCCTGGCGTTCCTCCGGGAGGACGGGGGCCTGCTGCTGGCCGCCTGGGACGGCCGGGACATGCCAGACGTCGGCCCCGACGGCGTCGGTCCCGGCGGGCCCGGGACCACCCACGAACTGGCGCTGTCCCTCCCCCCCGGCACCCGGACGGTGCGCCTCTGGAGGCTGGACGGAACACCGCCCGAGGACCGGGACCCATCGGGGAGCCTGACCCTGCGGCTGGAGCCGACCGTGCAGGTGGTGGAGGTTCCCGGGGGATCGGCGCGGTGACCCGGGGATTCCGCCGATGGCGGTTCCCGGACCCGGGATCGGACCGCGGTTCCGGCAGGGTTCAGAGCCCCTCGGCCAGGAAGCCCGTCAGGACGTCGGCCAGCCGCCGGTACTGGGTCGGGTGGTTGTAGATCTGGGCGGACACCCGCAGCAGCCGCCTTGGGGGATGCGGCCAGGCCATCACCGGGACCTCGATCCGTGCCCGTTCCTGGAGGGCCTCCTGGAGGGGGTCCAGGCCCAGGGGAGGTCGCCCCTCCCGTCCCGCCGGCCGATCGGGCAGCGGCACCGACGCCAGCGACCCGATCATGGAGTCCGGGGCCGGGGCGGAGACCCCCAGGGCGGCGCACAGCAGGTCCCGGGCCCGGATCGCCAGGGTCCGGTTGCGTTCCATCAGGGCCGGCCAGCCCCCCGGGAACAGCGAGCCCAGGAAGTCGATGGCCGCGGGAACCGACAGCCAGGCCGTCGGGTCGCCGGTCCCCACCCAGTCGAACTCCATCAGGAACCGCGACCGATCGGTGCGCCGGGAGGTCGCCCCATGGCTGACCACCACCGGGCGAACGGCGTCCCTGCGGTCCGGGCGCACCCACAGGAAGCCGGCTCCTTTCGGCGAACAGAGCCACTTGTGACAGTTCCCCGTGTAGCAGGCGGCTCCCAGGGACCGAAGATCCAGGGGCACCATGCCCGGGGCGTGGGCCCCGTCCACCAGCACGTCGATGTCCCGGGCCTGCAGTTCCTTCACGATGTCCGCGATGGGAAGCACGAGCCCGGTGGGGCTGGTCACGTGGTCCACCAGGGCCAGCCGCGTGTCGGGGGTCGCCGCTTCCAGCAGCGCCTCCACGACCTCTCGGGGATCGGACAGGGGGAACGGGATCCGGGCCACGATCACCCGCGCCCCCGTGCGGGCGGCGACGTCCTCGAGGGCGTTGCGGCAGGCGCCGTAGGCGTGGTCGGTGACCAGCAGGGCCTGGCCGGGTCGCGGGGACAGGGACCGCAACACCGCGTTGACCGCCGTCGTCGCGTTGGGCACGAAGGCGAGTCCCTCGGGGTCCGCTCCGACGAAGGCCGCCAGGGCTCGCCGGGCCTCGTCCAGCATCCCTTCGTAGTCGTTGTCCAGGAACCGGACCGGCTGCCGCTCCAGCCGGCGACGCAAAGAGGCCTGGACCTCCAGCACCGGCCCGGGGCAGGCCCCGAAGGACCCGTGGTTCAGGTAGTCCCACGCCGGGTCCAGCAGGAACGGTCCGGGCACCGAACGAAGGTCGTGGTCGGACATCGGGCCCTCCCCGAACGGAGCCAGGCGACCCCCGCATCGGATTTCCGGAGGCCCGCCGGAAGCCGGTGCCGGGGGCGGGGCTCGAACCCGCACGTCCTTCGGGACAGGGGATTTTAAGTCCCCCGCGTCTGCCGTTTCGCCACCCCGGCGGCAGGGGGATTATGCCTCAGGGGCCTTCCCCCGGGGAGTCCAGCAGGAAGCCCCCGAGGGGGCCGTCCAGCAGGAAGGAGGCGAGGCGGGCGCTGGCGTCCTGGGTGGGATGGTCCAGGTCGGGGCCGAAGTCCTCGTCGGTCAGGGGATGGTCCAGGGAGAGGTCCAGCCACGGGATGCCCCGGGGAGCCAGCCGGGACTCGAGCCAGCGGGCGAAGCGGCCCAGGGTGCCTTCCCGGGCGGCCGGGGTGATGCTTCCCTTCATCCGCGGGTAGAGCAGCACCCGGACCTCCAGGCCCCGTCGCTGCCAGTCGTCCAGCAGGGCCTCCAGAGCGGCGGCGTCCTCGGGGTTCACGAGCCGGTCCCCGCCCCGCTCGATGTAGCCCTGGAACCAGGACACCCGATCGGCGCGGCGGGACTCCGACCGGGCCTCCGGGTCCCGGCTCACGAGGGCCTTCAGGGCCTCCCGGAGGTCGGGTCGGCCCCGCCAGGCCCAGAGGGGGCTCCGGCGGAGCGCCCGGTACAGACGCCGGGCCAGGTAGTGGCGGTTGTATTCCGTCAGACCCTCCCGGGCCGCGTCTTCCAGGAAGTCCTCTGCCTGCCACGCCCGGGCCGGGAGGTTCACCACCGGGTCGTCGTCGGGACCCAGGCGGCGGAAGTCCCACCACTGGGTCACCAGCAGCACCTTCCGGGGGAGGTGCCGGCCCGGAGGATGGGATCCGTCCAGCCACGGGACGATCCGGTGCCGGTGCAGGAACTCGTAGGACGCCGCGTGACCCCAGTCCATCGGCAGCGGTACGACCCGGACCCGGCCGCCGGTGCGTTCCTCGACCTGTCGGCGGACCTCGAAGAAGGATCGGAGGTGGCTCGACCCGTAGATCAGGACATCGGCTCCCCCCTCGTCCAGCAGCGCCAGCCCGTCGTCCAGTTCCGGGGGGTTGGGAGGGGGAAGCCAGGCCGCCAGCAGGCGGTCGATGGCCACGACGGTCACCAGGGCGGACCCGGCCACCCACGCCAGGGAGGACCAGGGAATGCGGGACGCCGAGGAGTTCATCGGATCGACAGACCTGGGCCCGCTCCAGTGTCGGCCCGGGAGGCGGGCCTGTCAAAGAAACGACCGGGTCAGTCGGTGGGGGGGAGGTCCAGGGCCTGTCGGAGGGCCGTTTCGAAGGCGGGATAGACCTCCTTCCCGGGGGAGAGGCTCTGGTGGTAGGACAGGTTGATGTCCTGCCACTGCTCCAGGTTCAGCAGGTAGCCCATCCAGTCCTGGGCCAGGCCCAGCGTGACGGGGGTGGGGAGTCCGGCCTCGGTGGCGATGTCCTTCGCCATGCGGGCGAAGACCGGGAAGGACTCCCCGGGCGTCGAGACGAAGGTCAGGCTCCCGACCCGGGCCACCGAGAAGATCGACCGCATCTTCGCGTTCGGGTCGTTGACGTCCACCCAGTCGTAGGGCAGGGGGCCGAACTCGGCCAGCATCATCAGGACCTCGTTGTCCGGGTGGAAGAAGAAGGAGGAGTGCCGGAATTCGATGCCGGTCTCCTCCAGGGGAGTCGGGTCCTCCAGGGCGTCGATGGCCGCCTGGGCGACGGCGTATCCGGTGCAGGTGACCTTCATGTAGTCCGCCGGGTTCATGTCGGTCTTCGTGCGGTCCCCCTCGGGGAAGGCCTCCTCGTCCAGGCCGCAGGTCGCGGGGCGTTCTGGATAGACCGACCCGATGGGTCCCTGGAGGAAGACGTGGACCCCGCCGAACACGTCCTGCATCTTCTTCCGCAGCGTTCCGACGTAGTCCGCCGAGGTGGCGTGCATCTTGTCGCCGTAGGTCGTCGGGTGGCCGGGCCAGCGGATCAACGTGAAGATGGTCGTGTCGTCGGGCTTCTTGCCGCGGATCACGAAGAGGTCCTGGTCGTCGGCGAAGGCGTCCTCGTCGCTGTTCCGGTAGGTGCCCTGGCCCCACTCCAGCCGGGCGTCCTGGAGGTTCGCGAAGGCGTCCCGGGCCGCCTTCACGACGCCATCCTCCAGGACCTTCGTGTAGGTCTCGTCCCGGCCGGCCCCGCCCATGGGACCCCAGAGGCCGATCGTGTCGCAGGAGGAGTGGGCGTGGCTCGCGCTGATGATGGCCCGCTCGCCGGGGAAATAGACCCCGAAGTCCTCGTAGAGCCGCATCTGGATGGCCTGGTGCATCGACTCGATGTCCTTCCGGATCAGGCCGATGGTGTCCACCCCGATCAGGATCACCGCCTCCCCGGTGGCGGTGTCGGCGATGGCCACGGCCGAGGCCAGCAGGGGGTCGTGGACCCCGTCGCTCTTGCGGCAGAGGGTGTCGTCGCCCAGGCAGAACCCGAAGCCGCCCAGGTAGCAGGGAGTGCGGGGGGAGACGTCGCCCTGCCCGGCACCCGCGGCGAAGGGGGTCGTGAAGGTCTTGTCCGTGGGGAGTTTCGGGAGGGTGTCCCAGGGGATCTCCGGTCCCTCGTCCGTGGCCGCGTCAGGGCTGCCCGGGTCCCCCGGCGGCGCGTCCGGAGGCGGAGCGACTTCCTGGTTCCCGGGGTCGGTCGTCGCGTCGGACCCGGGCACGTCGGTGGCGGGGAGGTCCGGGCCTTCGGAGAGGTCCCTGGACAGGTCCCCAGAACTGTCCGTGCCTCCACCGGAACCGCCGCACGCGGTCATCCACAGGACGGTCGTCAAAACCCATGCGATCGAGAGAGAGCGTCTCATCCATGCCTCGCTGCTGCGAACAAGGGTCACCCCGGGAATCCGGGCCCGCGGAGAACCATAAGGCTTCTTTCCTCGAAGTGCCACCGGTTTGTGCAGGGAAACCGCAGTTGACCGGACTTCCAAGGACCGGCGGGTGATCGGACTGGCAGTCTGTGCCACGGTCCCGGAAACCGGCGAGTGGTGCCTCCATCGGGTCCCGGGTTCCGCTGGGGCGTCAGGGACTCAGGGCGCGCAGGCGGGCCTCGGTGACGTCGGAGACCCGCAGCCCCACGTTGGACTCGCTGAGGCGGGGCAGGAAGACCGTCGCCCGATCTCGCCGGAGATCCAGCGCGATGGCCAGCGACAGGGGCGGCGGCACCCGCCGGGGGTCCGGCGAGTCGTTCCAGGCGTGGAGCACGACCTTCCACAGGCGGCCCTTGCGGTCCCAGGCGACCTTCAGGGGCACCAGGAAGGACTCCGCGTCGACGTAGAGGACCACCCGCCCGTAGGGGTGCGGGGAGAGGGCCGTGTCCATCTTCGGTCGCCCCTCCAGCACGTAGACCGGTCGCGGCTCCCAGAGGATCCGCGGATTGAACGGCCCGGGACCCTCCCCCTGGAGCACCTGCCGGACCTTCGGGCCGAGGGGCACCCCGGCGTGCATCGGGGCCAGGATCGTGGCCCGGCCGACCAGGGTCCAGTCGTACCACTCCGGGTGGCCCGAGTATCCCCGGATGTCCTCCCAGAGCATGTCGCTCTGGTTCCAGGTGACCCCCGGAGTTCCCGACAGCATCTTCAGGTCCCTTCGCATCGACGGCAAAAACGCGAATCCCACCTGGTCCAGGGGGCGCTCGTAGCGGGTCAGCAGCGCCGCGACCTGCCGGCGATCCTCGGGGCGCCGGGCCACGGCGATGGAGGCGTACTGGATGTCGTCCCGGGCCAGCACGCCCAGGTCCGGCAGGGGCGGCAGGTCGGTCCGGTGCATCACCCGGTGGATCGCCTCCCAGACCCATTCCTCGCTGCGCCAGATCCCGCTGCGGGCCCGGATCCACAGGGCCTCGAACCACAGGCGGGCGTCGTCCCCCTGCCAGGCGTAGGCGGCGTTGTAGGCCACCTGTAGCCCGTCCCGGGGAGCGGGGAACGGCAGGCCCGCCTGGTAGCCCTGGACGGCCTTGGTGCGGTAGTCCTTCGGACCCGTCTGCCGGACCTGCACCCGGGAGGCTCCCTCTCGGGTGGCCCGGACGTAGCCCTCGGAGGGGTGCATCGGGCGGTAGGGCGCGAGGTTCAGCGCCAGGCCCAGGCGATCGATCCACTGGTCCAGCCCGGCGGGGATCATCGCCCTGGCCAGGCTCCGGTTCGAGGCGTCCAGGACCTGTCCCGGGCCGATCCCGTCGGGCCAGGGGTCCGGGGAGAAGCCCACCTGCCGGGCCCAGTTCTCGACGGTCAGGTCCTCGAAGGATGCCTCCTGGGGCCTTGCGGTCGCGGGGACCAGCATCAGGAGCAGCAGCCTCAGCAATCCGTTCCGGGTCCTCATCGGAATCGCCTCCCGCGGCATCGGGCCGCTAGAACTGGTACCGGAAGGTGAAGTTGACCTCATCCCGGTCCCGGAAGAACCCCAGGCCGTCGTAGGGGTCGTCCCCGAAGAAATGGTGGTAGGCCACCTGGGCCCGCATCGAGTCCCCGAGGCGGAATCCCAGGGCCACGCTGGCGAAGCCGCTGCCGTGGCGGGACGACTGGCGCTTCAGCGTCCACTTCTCGATCTCGCCCATCCGCTCGACGTTCCAGGTGGTGGTCTTCGGGATGAAGCCCGCGGCCACCCGGGGGGTGAAGATGCCCTGGAAGAAGGTGCTGGTCAGGGCCCCGACGATCTGGAACTGGTGCTTCGACACCACGGTGGAGTCGTACCCCGGCACGTCCACCACGGCCCCGTCCCGGTCCAGGTCGTCCAGGGAGGGGATCACCTGGTGGCGGAACTGCAGCACCAGCAGGAAGGGCTCCTCCCGGTTCACCGGGCGGATCCAGAAGGGTTGCTGGAGGGTGACCTGGTAGTTGAAGACCAGCAGTTTCCGGGCCTGGAAGGGCACCTTCTCGAACCAGTCGCCGTCCCGCTGGATCACCTCGGGGTCCTTCTGGGCCGCCGCAGACCATCGGGCGAAGGTCCGGGAGGGCTCCAGGGCGGCCTCCAGTTTCAGCATCGTGCCCAGGGGGAAGGGGACCTGCCCCTCCAGCGACAGCCCGATCACGTGCTGGCGGGGGAAGCCCAGCACGACCTCGTAGGTCCCCCGGGTCACCTGGATGTCCTGGGAGGCCTCGTCCCAGGTCCCGGGGCGCAGCGTGTACTGGGGGATCGGGGGAGTCCACTGGTGGCCCCACCAGTACATCAGCGAGTAGCCCAGGTGGGGACCCGCCTGGCCCTTCCACCGGAACCCCACGCGGCTGTCCTTCCCGAACTCGTGGGGGACATCGAGGGTCTTGCTGTAGATCTTCTTGGGTCCGATGGAGTCGTTCAACTGCTTCGGGGGCGTCGGAAGCCCGAAGGCGCCCACGAAGGTCAGGGGGACCGACACGGTGTCCTCGCCCCGCTCGAACAGGGGCAGCATCGGGACCCAGACCACGTCGAGCCCCCCCCGGAGCGCCGGGATGTCGGCCATCACCCGGACCATCCACAGAGGCATCCGCTGGTCCTCGAAGGACTCGAACATCCCGAAGTGCCAGGTGGCGTCCACGGGGTTCACGACGTCCATCAGGCGGTTGCTCCCCGCCTCCCCCCAGGCCACCAGCTGCTTCCCCAGGCGGAGGTCCAGCCAGGGGGTGGCCCGGAAGTTCACGAAGAACTCCCGGAGGCTGGTCTCGTTGTAGTAGCGGTCCCGGACCCACTCCCGGCGCCGCTTCGCGTTCTTCGTCCCGGCGTATCCCCCCTCGGGGACCTGGGCGTCGTCGTCGGCGCTGGTGGCCAGGGATCGGGCCACCCGGAGGGTCAGGTGGGTCCAGACCCGGGGCGTCGGGCGCCAGTCGGCCGTCGCCTGGAAGGTGAAGCGGCTCATCGAGAGCTTCCCGAACATCCCGCCGTGATTGGTGGGGTTGCCGTCCTTGTCGAAGGCGGCCTGGTCCCGGGCCACGAAGACTCCCGTCTGGTTCTGGAGGAAGGCGGTCACCCGCCAGGAGGGCTCCTGGTCCGTCGCCAGCGGCGTGGCCAGGCCGGCCTCCGGGGAGGCCGCGGGAGGCGGCGGGAGGGGAGGCGAAGCCTCCTGGGACAGGGCCGGGTGGCTCCCGATGAGCATCCCGAACACCAGGGACCAGCAGGTGCCATTCCAAGCACGGTCGCGCATGAGGGACCTCGCGGTGGAGTCGTCGGAGTCTCCCGGTCCGGGGACCGGCCGTCAGTAGGGGTTGGCCTCGTCCACGACGCACTCGGGCTTGTTCTGCGGCGTGGGATTCCGGTCCGGGTGCGCTGGGTCCGAGAGGTAGATGTTCGAGATGGCGATGCTGTCCTGGTACGCGAAGAGCGTGACCTCGGGCGGGTCCGGGTCCTGGGCGGTGGGAGGCCGGATGTGGGCCTTGAAGGGGACCCCGTCCACCTGCACCTCCAGGCGGTACTGCTGGCCCGGGGTGAGGTTCGCGATGATGTAGCGGCTGGTTCCCTCCTTGCCGGTGGTGGTGAAGGGGGCCTTCGAGGGGGCGCCGGGGAGGTCGTTGTTGGGGTCGAAGTACCGGACCTCGCCCACCGGATCGCCCCCCTCCACGGGGACCGCCCGGACGGTGGCGCATCCCACGAACTCCTCCTCGCGGGTCGCGGGATTGGTCCAGTACATCGTGCCGGCCAGGATGCCCTTGGCCCGATCCACGGTGATGCCGGCGGTCTTCGGCGCGGTGGTATAGGTGATCGTGTCCACGGCGTAGATGCGCTTGCCCTGGGAGTCCGACGGGATGTTGAACTGGTAGGTCGTCTGGAACTTCATCGGGATGCCCGACGTCACCTCCTCCTGGCCGGTGGAACGGAAGCCCACCAGGATGCCCGGGGGCAGGGTCAGCTGGAAGACGCCGTCGTCCCCGGACTTCAGGGGGGCGATCCCCGCGACCGGCTCCCCGGTGTCGTTGTCCAGCACCGTGATGTCCACCCCCTTGCGGCCCTTCTTGGCCTTGAAGTCCACCAACTGCCCGATGAAGGTCGTCGCGGTGGCGTCCTGGCCCGACGCGGTGTCCTGCCCCGTCGAAGTGTCCTGGGCCGTGGTGGCGTCCGTGCCGGATCCGGAGTCGTTGCAGGCCGCCAGGCCGAGGAGTCCCGCGGCCAGGACCAGGGATGCCGGGATTCGAAAGGTCTTCATCTTGCCACTCCTGCGAAATGTCTTGGAATCCGGGACCGGTACAATCATCCATGCCTTTCCCGATCGCCGTCAAGCCCCACCGGAAGGCCCCGGGACGGCGGGCCCGCCGGGGAAGGACGGGGGGAGGAACGGATTGACGGGTCCGGGATCGGGATGCATGCTGGGCCGGATTCGTTCCGGGGGGGTCGGGGCTTGTCCCGGGTGGCGAAGACGGTCCATCTGGAGGTGCGGTTCCTGGGACTCGTGTCCTACCGGGAGGGGCTGGAGGCGCAGCGAACGGCCCGGGAGGAGGTGGCGTCCGGGGCCCTCCAGGGCATCCTGCTGGCCCTGCGCCATCCTCCGGTGATCACCCTCGGACGGCGGACCGACCCCCGGGAGGTGCACCGGACGCCGGAGGACCTGGCCCGCCAGGGGATCGACCTGGTGCCTGCGGATCGGGGAGGCGGCGCCACCTGGCACTACCCGGAGCAGGCGGTGGTCTACCCGGTGCTGGACCTCCAGGCTCTCCGCCTGTCGGTCCCCGGGCTGCTGCAGTGCATCGGGGATGCGGTCCTCGAACTTCTGTCCCGGATGGGCGTCGAGGCGACCTGGGATCCAGACCGGCCCGGGGCCTGGGTGGACGGGGCCAAGATCGCGTCGGTGGGGCTTCACCTGCACCGGGGCATCACCACGCACGGCGTCGCGGTGAACCTGGGGAGGGACCTCCGGGGATTCGGGTGGGTGGACCCCTGCAAGATGGCCGGCCTCGCGGTCACCTGCGTCGAGGACCGGACGGGACGGTGTCCCGATCCAGACCAGGTGTCCCGTGACCTCGCCCTGGACCTCGCCCGGAGGCTCCGGACCCCGGGACGTCTTGACCCCGGAACCGCCGCCGGCCAAGATCACCCGGCCCGGGGGAGGGGATCGCCGTGACGATCCGTGCGGAAGAGGCCCTGGATCGGTACTTGCACCGGAAGAACGGGATGGATTACGGACCGTTCACGATCCGGGAGATGGAGCACCTGATCGAGTCGGGGGAACTGACCGCCGACTCGGAGATCCGGAAGCGGCGGGAACGGGAGTGGCACCGCCTCGGGGACGTCCCCCACTTTCGGGACTACCTGGAGGAGAAGACCCGCCGGGAAATGGAAGCGGCGCGGCAGCGGGAACTCCAGGCGGACCAGAGCCTGCTCCGGCGCCGAAGCCGCCGCGCGTCCACGCTGCCCTGGTGGATCGCCGGCGGCGTGGCGCTGGCTGGCGTGGCCACGGGCGTCCTGCTGGTCCGGGAACCGCCCCAGGCCCTGGCGGGATATCCGCTGCGGTTCTACCGGGAGTTCCCCCTGGACCCGATCACTCCCCTCCGGGCGATGGAGATGGCGCCCGTCAAGGTCGCCCGGGTGGATCCGCCCCCCCGGGCTCCGGCGGCCGGGAAGCGGCGCCCGAGGCCGGCGGCCGGGGTCGGCACCGGACCCGGGGGCGCCCAGTTGCTGGGCGTCGAACTGGAACTGTCCTATGAGAACGCGGACGGTTCGGCCGTGACGAGGCCCCTGAGCGCCGAGGATCTCCAGGGGATCCAGCGGCAGGTTTCGGGGCGCCTGGTCCGGTGCTTCAAGGCCGAGGCGATCCGGAATGCCGAGTTCCAGGGGGGATCGGTCTTCGTGTACATCGCTCCGAGCGGGCGGACCCAGGTGTCGAAGGTGGACACGAGACCCCCGGCCTCGGGGGAACTGATCTCCTGCATCCGGGGGTCCACGGCCGGGGTCTCCGTGGCTCCTTTCGCGGGCGGGGCCCAGGTGATGGAGATCCCCCTGCGGGTGGCCGGCGCGGAGTGATCCGCCCGGGACGGTCCCAGGAAACCAAGACAGCCGGGCAGGGCAGGCGCGGGCGGGTCAGGCCGGGGTCGGATCCTCGGAATCGGGGGTCGCTGCGGTCGGCTCGGCGGCGGGTTCGGGCTGCTCCTCGGCCTTGGCCGCCGCGGCCTTGCGGGAGCCGTCGCCACCGGGACCCGAGGGCAGCTGGCTCACGTCGATCTTCTCCCGGATCAGGTCTCCGAGGGTCGTCGGCGCGGCCCGCTGCTGGGCCTTCAGGTACTCCTGGTAGTCCCCGCTCTCCTTGGCTTCCAGGAACCGCCGGATCGACAGGCCCAGTTTCCGCTCCTCGGCGATCAGGTTGATCACCATCGCGGTCACCTCGTCGCCCACCTTCAGCACCTTGGCGACGCTCTCGACCTTCTCGGGCCGGATCTCGGAGATGTGCACCAGGCCCTCGACCTCGTCCTCCAGCTCGACGATCGCGCCGAAGTCCATGATCTTGCTGACCTTGCCCGTCACGATGGACCCGATGGGATACCGCTCGTGGACGTGCTCCCAGGGGTCGGTGCCGAGCTGCTTCAGGCCCAGGGCGAAACGCTCCTTTTCCGGGTCGATGTGCAGCACGACCGCCTCGACCTCGTCCCCCTTCTTGAACATCTCGGCGGGGTTCTTCGCCTTCCGGGACCAGGAGATGTCCTGGAGGTGGATCAGGCCGTCGATGCCGTCCTCGATCCCCACGAAGATCCCGAAGGAGGTGATGCTGCGGACCTTGCCCCGGACCGTGGTGCCCACGGGGTACTTCTCCCGGAGCAGCTGCCAGGGGTTGATCTCGGTCTGCTTCAGGCCCAGGGCGATGCGCTTGTTGCGGGCATCGACTTGGAGCACGACGGCCTCGACCTCGTCCCCGACGTTGAGCACCTTGGAGGGATGCTTCACCTTCTTGGTCCAGGACATCTCGGACACGTGGATCAGGCCCTCGACGCCGGGCTCCAGTTCCACGAAGGCGCCGTAGTCCGCCAGGGAGACCACCTTGCCCCGGACCCGGTCGTCCACGTGGTAGCGATCCCCGGCCCGCAGCCACGGGTCCTCGGTGATCTGCTTCATGCCCAGGGAGACCCGCTCGGAGGTCGGGTCGAACTTCAGCACCTTCACCTGGACCCGGTCGCCCACCTGGACCATTTCCGAGGGGTGGTTGATCCGGCCCCAGGACATGTCGGTGATGTGGAGCAGGCCGTCGATGCCCCCCAGGTCCACGAAGCAGCCGTACTCCGTGATGTTCATCACGGTCCCCTCGACGACCTGGCCCACGGCCAGCGTCGCCAGGGTCTTGGCCTTCTGCTCCTCCCGCTCCTTCTCCAGCAGGGCCCGGCGGGACAGCACGATGTTGCCGCGACGGCGGTTGAACTTGATCACCTTGAAGCGCAGGCGCTGTCCGATGTAGCGGTCCAGTCCCCGCATCGGGCGCAGGTCGATCTGGGATCCGGGCAGGAAGGCCTTCACGCCGATGTCCACCGTCAGGCCGCCCTTGACCCGTCCCAGCACGACGCCTTCCACGACGCCGTCCCGCTCCGCCGCGGCGGAGATCTCGTCCCAGATCTTCAGTTTCTCCGCCTTCTCGTGGGAGAGTTCCACCAGGCCGCGCTCGTTCTCCAGGGCCTCGATGTACACCTGGGTCTGATCGCCGGGCTGGATGGTCAGCCTGCCATCGGCGTCCAGGAACTCGCCCAGGGGGACGAGGCCCTCGGACTTGTGGCCGATGTCGATCAGCACCCAGTCCTTCTCGATCTTGACCACGGTGCCCGTCACGACCTCGCCCTCGCGGATCCGGCTCTGGTCGTACTGGGCCACCAGGGAGGCGAAGTCCTCCTCCTCTCCCGTTCCCGCACCCTGCGCCTGTTTCTCGAGATCCGTCATGTTCCTCCTGATCGCGCCCGCCCCCCTGCAGACTCCCGACCGACCCCTGCGGGCTCTACCCCTTCGCCCCATGCGAACGGGTGGCGGATATTACGGGCAGTCGGGCGGGGATGTCAACGGTTTCTGGAGGGTTCCAGGAACCTCCGGGCCGCGGTCATCCCCGAGTCCAGGCACTGGTCCATGTTCAGGTAGTCGAAGCGGCCCTGGCGGCCCGCGGTGGCCAGGCCCTCCAGGGAATCCAGGTGGGCCAGCACGACCTGCCGGTCCTCCCGGAAGCCGCGGTACCAGCCGGGATAGGCCCGGGGCAGAAGGGATACCCAGGCGCCCCGGAGCAGGGGACGGAGGGGGACCCCTCGGACCCGCTCGAGGCCGGCGATGACTTCCCGGACCAGCCGGGAGGGGGCGCCGGGTCCTTCGGGGTCCACGGTGGTCTCGCCGGCCTCGGCGGCGGCATCCCAGGCCGCCTCGCCGGGGTCCGCGGTGATCTCGGCGCAGGCGACGGTCCGCCCGGGACCGTAGAGATCCGGGAGCAGGGCCCCGTATTCCGAGACCCGGTTGAACGGCAGGTCCCCGTCCTGGAAATAGGTCCAGTGGGACGGGAGCAGGGGCGGACGGTCCAGGGCCAGGTGGACCAGCACCAGGTCCCGGTGCCGGAGGCGGGCTGCCGCCTGCCGCACGGGGACGGGCGGGGGATCGGACAGCAGGGCGCACAGGTCCTGGAGGGGCAGGGTGGCGATCACCCGGGGCTCCCGGACCTCCTCGATCGATCCGTCGGGGTGGACCAGCCGTGCGGAGATCAACCGTCCGTGGTGGACCTCCAGGCCTGCCAGTCGGCTGCCCCCCTCGAACCGGGTGCGGTCGCCGCAGGCCCGGATCAGCGCCCGGAACAGGGTGTCGATCCCGTCGGGCCCGGTCACCTGAAGGCGGTGGAAGGGGGAATGGGGGTGGTCGATCGTGTCGGGGCGGTACCAGGGCATCAGGTTGCGGACCAGGTGGCGCCCTTTCGGCAAGGGCACCCTCCGCCGGGCCCACTCGCCGTCCAGGTCGGCCGGGTCGATGCCCGTCACCTTGCGGGTGTAGTCCCGGAAGAACAGCCGGTAGAGCACGTCGCCCACGGCATCCCGGACCACGGTCTCGAAGGTGTCCGGGGCCGGCCGGTGGAGGGCCTCCCGGGCCTGGGCCCGGAGGCGCCAGAGGACCGCCGAGGAGGCGATCATGGCGGCTCTCCGGGGACCCAGGGCCCGGATCACCTCGCCTTTCCGCAGGGGATACCGGAGGAAGCGCCCCAGGAAATGGACGTGGGAGACGGGATGGACCCGCACGGCCCGGTCCCCCATCAGGGCCGTCACCTCGTCCACCAGGGGGCGCAGGCGATCCTCGGAGGCGTGGAGGAGGTGGACTCCCGGGCGCAGGGGCCAGCCGTCCCGGACGAAGCCGGCGGCCATCCCCCCGGGGACCGGGCTCGGGTCGATGATCCGGCTCGGGATGCCCTGCCGGGCCAGGGCCCAGGCGGCCCCCTGTCCCGTCAGGCCCCCTCCGATCACCAGCACGGGGTCATCGGCCAACGAGGACCTCCCAAAGGGCCTCCGCGACCCGGTCCTGCTGGGCGTGGGTCAGGCGGGGATAGAGGGGCAGGGTCACCGTCGAGGCCCCGAGGCCCTCGGCCCGGGGAAGGGCCCCCTCGGGCAGGCCCAGGCGCCGGCGCCACCAGGACAGGAGGTGGACGGGGCGGAAGTTCACCGCGACGCCGATGCCCCGGGCCTGGAGTCCCTCCAGCACCTCGTCCCGGCGGTCCGGCGGGACCTGGATCGTGTAGAGGTGCCGGGCGTGGACCACGCCGGGTTGGATCGGGGGAATCCGGACCCCCGGGATCCCCCGGAGCAGCCGGTCGTAGCGCCGGGCCAGTCGCTCCCGGCGGCGCCAGAGGGCCTCGAGGCGCTGCAACTGGGGGCGGAGCAGGGCGGCCTGGAGGTCGTTGAGGTTCGCCTTGTATCCCAGTTCCAGCATGTCCCAGTGGCGGTAGGCCTGGCCGTGGCGCGTGGCGGCGTCCCGGTCGATCCCGTGCAGGCGCAGGCGCCGGAGGCGGTCCGCCAGGACCGGGTCCCGGCAGGCGATGGCGCCGCCCTCGCCGCAGGAGAGATTCTTCGTGGCATAGAACGAGAAACAGGCGGTGTCCCCCAGGGTCCCCGGGCGGGCGCCGTCCCGGGATCCCTCGACGCAGTGGGCCGCGTCCTCGATCAGCCGCAGGCCATGACGGTCCGCCAGGGTCCGGAAGGCCCCCATGTCGGCCATCTGGCCGTAGAGATGCACCGGCAGCACGGCCCGGGTGCGGGGCGTCAGGGCGGCCTCCACCGCCGCGGGGTCCAGCAGCCCGGTGCCCTCCTCCACGTCGGCGAAGACGCAGGTGGCCCCGGTCCGGACGATGGCGTTGGCCGTCGAGACGAAGGTGATCGGCGAGGTGACGACCTCGTCCCCGGGGCCGATTCCAAGGGACACCAGCGACAGGAACAGGGCCTCGGTGCACGAGGAGACCCCCACGGCGGCCGGGACGCCCAGGAAGGCCGCGAACTCCCGCTCGAAGGCGGCGGTCTCGGGTCCGGTGGTCAGGAACAGGCCCCGGAGGACCCTGTCGATGGACCGGCGCTCCCGGGGGCCCAGGGAGTGGAGGTAGAAGGGGACGGGGGCCGGCGTCGTCGCGCCGGGGAGGGGATCGGGGACCTTCCTGCCTGCCATGATCGCCTCAGCGCTTCATCGCGTAGTTGCGCACCATGTCGATCACGGTCCGGGCCCGCCCCTCGAGCATGGCCGGGTCCCGGAGCCGCCGCATCTCCCGCAGGACCCGGCGGGGGTTCGTGTAGAACGACAGGTAGGCCCGGTGAACCACCCGGTTCACCTGTTCCCGGGTGACGCCCGGCGCGAGGAAACGCCGGGTGACGCCCTGGAAGAAGTCGCTCCATCGGACCTCCCCGGACCGGACTGCCTCGGCGATGCGCCATTCCTCGAAGAGGCGGCTGCCCGGGAGGGGGGTGGGGGTGTAGAAGTGGGCGTAGTCGGGATGCACCTCGTCGAGGAAGCGCAGCGTCTCCTCCATCGTGTCGGGGGTCTCCCCGGGCAGGCCGAAGACCCAGTAGGTCAAGGAGGGGATGCCCGCCTCCCGGCACCAGGCCAGGGTCTGGCGGGCGCGGTCCGCGGTGGTGCCCTTCCGGGAGGCCCGGAGCACCGCATCGGACCCCGACTCGACGCCGAAGGCCAGGAGTCGGCAGCCGGATCCCTTCATCGCCCGGAGGACTTCCCGGTCCACGGTGTCCACCCGGCTGTTCGAGAACCAGGAGATCCCCGGGGCCTTGCGCCGCAGGGCCTCCATCAGCGAAAGCGTCCATTCCCGGTCCCGGGAGAAGACGTCCGACTGGAGGAAGAAGTCCCCGACGCCCCGGGACCGACGCAGGAAGGCCACCTCGTCGGCGATGGCCTCGGGGGATCTGGCCCGCCAGGCGGCGCCGTGGAAGGCGTGGGTGGTGCAGAAGACGCACTGGAACGGGCAGCCCCGGGAGGTCTTCACCAGGGCGAAGGGGCGGCGGGTGTCCGCCGCCCGGTGGGTCCCGGTGCGCATCGCCTCGTGATCCGGGAGGGGCAGGGCGTCCAGGTCCGGGGCGAAGGGGCGGTCCGGGGCATGGCCCGGAAGTCCCCCGGCCGACCAGGACACGCCGGGAACGTCCTCGAAGGACCGGGCGCCGGACCGCACGGCCATCGCCCACTGGAGGCCCGTGACCTCCGGCTCCCGCCGCAGCGCCACGGTCCGGTCCGGCCCCAGGTAGTCCTCCGGGCGGACGGTCGCGTGGGTTCCCCAGAAGGCCACCCAGGTCGCGGGAAGGGCTTCCCGGATGCGCCGGGCGGCCTCCAGGTCGTCCTCCAGGGAGGCGGTGATCCCCAGCAGGAAGACCAGGTCCGGGGCCTCCCGGAGGACCCGGGCGATCATCTCCTCGAAGGACAGCCGTTCCTGGTTGGCGTCCAGCAGGCGGACGTCGAATCCCTCCCGGACCAGCAGGGTGGCCAGGATGCCGTGCTCGATGTTGGGCCAGAGCCCCACCAGCACCCGCCCCTGGCAGCGGCCGATGCGCAGGGAGGGGGTCCCGTCCCGGAGCACGGGGTTCAGCAGCAGCGCCTTCATCGGGGCCCCCGGGGGCCGAAGTCGGCCTTCCGCACCCGGACCGGTCCCAGGACCAGGCTCTCGAGGCCGCATTCCAGGAAGCATCCCGCAGCGTCGTCGGGGCTGCACACGATGGGCATCCCGGCGACGTTGAAGGAGGTGTTCAGCAGCAGGGGCACCCCGGTCCGGGCCTCGAAGGCCCGGATCACCGAGGCGGTCCAGGGATCGACCCGATCGTCCACCGTGTGGACCCGGACCGTGCCGTCGGCGTGGAGCAGGCCGGAGATCCGGTCCGCCCAGGCCGCCCGGACCGGTCGCACCTTCTCCATCACGTCCGACCGGAACCCCTCGGGGGCATCGAAGACCTCGTGGACGCGGTGGGCCAGCACCGAGGCGGCGTAGGGGCGGAACCACTCCCGGCGCTTGACCTGCCGGTTCACCCGGTCCCGGACGTCCGGGATCCGGGGGTCCGCGAAGATGCTCCGGTGGCCCAGGGCCCTCTGGCCGAACTCCATGGGGCCCTGGGCGGCGCCGACGATCTCCCCGGCGGCGCAGAGGGCCGCGACCTCCTCGGACGGGTCCGCCACCTCGTCGAAGGGGAGTCCCCGGCGCCGGAGGGCCTGCCGGGCCTCCTCCCCGTCGATCCCCGGACCCAGGAAGGAGTGGTGCAGGGCCTCCCGGGGAAGTTCCGTGCCCTGGAGGGCCGCGTAGAGGGCCGCCCCGATGGAGGTCCCGGAGTCGTCGGGCCAGGCCGGGATGTGGATGTCCTGGAAGGGCGCCCCGGGGTGTTCCAGACGCCCGTTGGCGAGGCTGTTCATGAAGCAGCCGCCTGCCAGGGCGACCCGGCTCTCCCCGGTGACCCGGCGGGCGTAGCGGAGCACCTCGCCGACGATCTCCTCGAAGGCCCGCTGCATCGCCCAGGCCAGGGCGAAGTGATCCGGGCCCAGGTCGTCCTGGCGATGCCGGGGCCGCATTCCCACGACCTCGGCCAGGGGACCGAAGTTCCGGGACCGGTGGAACAGGTAGTGGTCGAAGCGGGCCAGGTCCATCCGGAAGTCCAGGCGATCCCCGCCGCCGTCCACCCGGTAGAGGGTCCGTACCCGGTCCAGCAGCGACCGGCCCCGGTCCGGGTCCCCGTAGGCCCCCAGGGCCATCACCTTGTACTCCTCCGAGTCCTGGGTGAAGCCCAGGAACTCCGTGAAGTAGGAGTAGAAGGCCCCCAGCGAGTGGGGGAACAGGACGCGGTCCAGCACCTCGATGCGGTTGCCGGCGAAGCGCCCGACGGCCAGGGAGTCCTCCTCGCCGAAGGCGTCGATGGTGACAACCGCGCCGTGATCGAAGGGGCTGGTGAAGGCCGCCGAGGCCGCGTGGGCCAGGTGGTGGTCCACGTAGATCACCCGCCTTCCGAAGACCCGCTGTTCCGAGGTCTCCTCGGGAGTCCAGCCGAAGACCCCGGCGAGGGAGTTGGGAACGTAGGCGTAGTAGAGGCCCCGGAGGCGGTTCGATTCCCGGAGGAGGCCCAGGTCCCGGGTCAGGTTCCGGGACGGGTTCCACCCGATCGCCACGGCATCCAGGTCCGCCGGTTCCCAACCGGCCTCCCGGATCGCCCAGCGGGCGGCCCGGGCGGGGAAGTTCCGGTCTCTCTTGAGACGGGAAAACCGCTCCTCGGGGGCCGCGGCGACGACCCGGCCGTCCTGCACCACGGCCGCCGAGGAGATGTACCCGCTGACGTTCAGCCCCAGGACGCGCACCGGTTTCCTCCCCGCCCGAACCGTCCAAGTCTAGCGGGGAGCGGTCCCTCGAACAAGGACGGCCCCTGGACGTGCCCGATTGCAGAGGTCTCAGCGGTTCGACCCGCGGCGGGACCGCAGGCCTCCGAGAGCCGCGACCAGGAAGAACAGGGGAGGCAGCATTCCATGACCTGACGGGAAAAGTCCCTGGCATCCGCCCTTCCTGCCGGGGGGCCGGGGATTCTCGAGGTCTCCCGCCTGGGGGGCGTCGGTTTGGGGGAGGAGGGCATCGGCGGCCGGAACGTCCCGATCCTGCGGGGGGCTCCGGTCGTCTCCCGGGGTCTCCTCCGGAGCCTGCGACCCGGGGTCGGCGGGCGAAGGGCCGGGGTCCACGGCGGGTTCCGGGCCGTCGGCCTCGTCGGGTTCCAGGGAATCGGGTGCGGGCTCGGCGGCCTCAGGCGGGAGATCGGGATGGGGCGGCTCGACGCAGGGATCCTGGCCACCGGGCCAGGCCTTCCGGTAGGAGAAGACCTCGATGTCGAAGGAATTGGACGGGGACTGCCCCAGCAGTTGCTGGGCGGTCGAGCGCGCCCGGAACGTCAACTCGTCTCGAGCGATCTCGATGGACAGGAAGTGGTGATTTCCCGAGCACTTCTCGCTGCCCCGAGCCGAACCGCAGAAGAGGGAGACCGCGATGTTGTAGGCCAGGGCGCCGGCCCCCCCCGTGACGACGTAGAAGGTTCCGTGCGCCGGATCGCCGACCGGAAGCCCCTCCGGTCCGCCGGTGCTCCGGAGGGGCTGGAAGCGCTCGTAGAAATGGTTGTGGCCGGAAAACACGAAATCCACGTGGTGACGGTCGATCACGGGGCCCAGGTGGGGATTCTGCCCCTGCTCCCCCGGCGGGTGGGAGATGTCCAGCAGGCCCAACAGGCTGGACGATGTGTGGATCGGATGGTGGAAGAACACGAATCTCCACATCCGGGGATGTTCCGACAGGACCTTGTCCAGCCAGGCCGCCTGCGCCGCGAAGTCTCGGAACGTCTGGGTGGACAGGGAAACGAAGATCGCGTTGCCGGTGGTGAAGAAGTAGTAGTCCTCGGTGCCGGTGACCTCGTTGCGGGGCAGGTGGAAGAGACGATTGTAGTGGGCTCCATCTCCGTCCTCGGGACCGTCGTCGTGGTTGCCGAGGGTCGGCAGGTGCGGGGCCACGGCCAGGGTCTGGTCCGAGGCCTCCAGCCAGTTGGCCCACTGCTTCGGATCCTTCCCGTCCCGCACGATGTCGCCGGTGTTCAGCAGGAAGCGCGGATGGCTGGTCAGGGCCTCGGAAACGATTGGAAACCATCGGGGAGACGGACCCGAGTCGTCGTCGCTGCGGTTGTCGCCCAGCACCCCGAAGGAATAGGGCGTGCAGGGATCCTCCGGGGGGGTTCGGAACCGGAATTCCTGGCTGAACTCCCCGGGTCCCCCGACCCGGTAGCGGTACTCGGTGTCAGGTTCCAGACCCTGGAGAGTGGCCTCGTGGAGGACTCCCAGGGGCGACGGAAGCACCGTCGCGGATCCCAGAACCTCCCCCTCCCAGCCCCCGTCTCGGCCGAACTGCACCATCGAAGGGTCCGAGGCGGAATCCGAATGCCAGGAGACGCCGACCGTGCGGGTCGCGTCGGGCTGGGGAAACGAAAGGTGGACCCAGCGGGGAGGGGAGGCCCTGGCTTCCCGGGCGAGGAACGCCGACACAAGGACCGCCGCGATTCCGGGACGGATGGTCATCGGGAATCCCCTCTCGGGCCGGATCGACGATACGAAATCCCCCCGGCTTTGCAACCGGTCCCCGGAAGGGGGGCTTGGCCCCCGGGGGAGGGTGGACCCGGGAGGCGCGAGGGCCTTGCCGGGATTCCATGGACGGACAGGCGTCGGAGGCCGAGACGTCGGCCCGGCGTGCCGGTGCCGGGACCGGACGGTGGTAGCATTGGCCGGCAGGAGGCGGGATGACCGGCCGGGCGACCACGCGGAGGAGTTGGCCGTTTCTTCTTCGGGGGCTGCTGGCCGCGGGCCTCCTGGCATCCCCGGCGACCCTGGTCGCGACCCCCCTCCCGGATCCCTGCGACCTGTCGGGGCTGGTCCAGGACCTCCGGTACCTCGGGCTCCCGGCCGTTGCCGCGGTGTCCCAGGGGCCGGGGCAGGGAGCCGGCGTGATCCTGTGTTCCGGGGAAGGGCCGGCGCTGCTGCTGGGAGCGGGCATCCGGGCACCGGACGGGGCCCTGGTGACCCGGTCCCGGCTGTTGGAAGGGGAGGCGCCGGTCCGGTCCCTCTGGATGACGCTGCAGGACCAGGCCGTGGACGGCCTGGGGGTCTCCCCGTTCCGGGGCTGCCCCGCGCTTGCGTTGCAGGAACCACCGGAGGGGACCCTCGGTGCCGCGGTGGACCTCCTGGCCCGGGACCTGTCCCATCGGCCGGCCGCCGATGGCGAAAAGGCCCCTTTGGGGGTCGTCACCTCCCGGCTCCAGGCGGCGGTGGTGTCCCTGGTCCTCGCCGTGGTGATTGCCTACCTGGTTCTCTGCCTCTGGAGGGTCCTTCCGAGCGCCCGGGGTCTGCCGCGACGGGACCTGGCCATCCTGCTGGTCCTGCTGGCCCTGGCGGTGCTGGTCCGGGGCGGGATGGGGCCCCGGCTGCCGGTCGGGACCGCCAACTCGGACCTGTCCCACTTGCTGGACATCCACCTGTGGGACCTCTGGGGCTTCGGGGTCCACCAGGGGGTGACCTATCCCCCGGCCTGGCGCCTGGCGATCTGGATGGCCTTCCACCTGTTCGGGCCTTCCTGGGACCTGGCCGCCTGGATGACCACCGTCGCCGGTGCGCTGCTGGTCCTGCCCGTGACCGCCTGGGTCCGCCGGGCCACCGGGTCCTGGATGGCCGGGGCCCTGGCGGGGCTGGCCGCGGCGGTGATGCCGGTCGGGGTCCGGTTCAGCAACGGGGTGGTGCTGGAGACCCCGGCGGGCCTGCTGCTGGCCGCCTGCTGCTGGCACTTCTGGTGCTGGCTGGAGGGGCGCAGGGCCCTGGACGGCCTGCTCTGGGCCCTGTCGCTGGTGCTGCTGGTGCAGACCCGCCTGGAGACGTTGGGGATCCTTCCGATGCTGCTGCTGGTGCAGGGCACGGTGGCGGCCTGGCGCCTCGGGGTGGCCGGCCTGCGGCGCCTGTGGCCCTGGGCGGCCGTCGGCCTGGCCCTGGGCCTGCCCTTCCTGGTGCAGGTGGCCCTGCTGCTGCTGACCCGGGAGCAGGTCCAGGGGGACAAGGCCTCGGGGATGCTGCTGCCCGTCCTGGTCTTCGGCGGGATCGGTCTTTCCTTGGCCGTCGCCCTTCGCCCGGCCCGGCAGGCACCCCTGGCCGGGGAACCCTGGGCCTCCTTCGCCCGGGTGCTGGCCGGGGCGCTGATGCTGCTGTTCGTGGTCGAGGCGGCCGTCCAGTGGCCGGGGAACCCCTGGATGCCCGAGGCGATCACCCACCCGGACTACCCCTTCTACCGGTTCTACATCACCTGGCCCCACGGGACCTGGCCCGACGACCGGGTCTATCCCGGGTGGCTGGTCAACGCCGGGACCTTTCCCCTGCCGTTTGTGGGCCTGTGGCTGCTGTCCCTCTGGCCCTGGAGGAAAACGCCCCGAGAGATCCGGGGCCTGTCGTGGCTGCTGGCGTTGCTGCCGTGGTTCGGACACTTCCTGACCCGCCACGTTGGGACGGGCATCGCCCCCTTCGAGTGCCTCCGGCACCACGTGGTCTTCCTGGGGCCGGTGGCCGCCTCGGTGGGCTTGGGGGCCTGGCAGGTCCTGAGAACCCTGGAACACAGGG